>DATGGL010000359.1:0-8751 GCA_035308605.1 Bryobacteraceae bacterium | reverse complement strand
GCGCAGTTTCATATCGAGGGCGGAAAGATCGGGTATCGTGCGGCCCGGTCTCATGAACTGGTGGCGATTGAGGGGGAATGTCCGATTTCGTCGCCGAGGGTGAATCAGGTATTGGGGATGATTCGGGACCGGTTGCAAGATCCGAAGTTTCCGAAGTTCGTGCATTCGATCGAGGTGTTCACCAATGAGACGGATGTGCAGGTGAATGCGATCGAGGCGGATCGTCCGGTGGCCCGGTCGTTTTACGACTGGATGGAGTCGGTGGTGGCGCTGGAGTATCCAACGGAGCTAGGGACGTTTCGGGTTAGTCCGCGGTCGTTCTTTCAGGTGAATCGGTTCTTGATCGAGGGGTTGGTGGGGAAGGCGCTGGATGGGGCTGATGGGAATGCGGCGCTAGATTTGTATGCGGGGGTGGGGCTGTTTGCATTGCCGCTGGCGAAAAAGTTCGAGAGCGTAACGGCGGTTGAGTCGGGGTCGAGTGCCGCGCGGGATTTGGAAGTTAACGCCGAACGGGCGGGAGTGAAGGTTGGAGTAGAGATGGCGCGGGTGGAAGATTATTTGGGGAAGGTGGAGAAGGCCCCGGAATTTATTTTGGCGGATCCGCCGCGGGCGGGGTTGGGGAAGATCGTGGTGGGGCATTTAAACCGGATTGGCGCACCTCGCGTGACGATTGTTTCCTGCGATCCGGCCACGCTGGCTCGGGATCTGGCGGGGTTGCATTACCGGATTGCGGGGATGGCGCTGGTGGATCTGTTTCCGCAGACGTTTCACTTGGAGACGGTCGTGAGGTTGGAGAAGTTGTGAATTTGGCAGGTCGGGGACCTGCCCCACTGCCGGATTTAGGTGTGTTTTTTCGCGATGAGGTCAGGGCGGCGGCGGATCTGAGTCCAATACTCTCCGCGAACATCCTCGTCGATGTCGACCGGCTGGTTGCTGACGTAGAGTCGATCCTTACCATCGCGGCGCGGGCCGGATATCCAGTATTCCTCGCGGCTATTGGTGTCGATGTAGTTGTATTTATAACCGGATTTACCCACCTTCAAAAATTCACGATCCTTGTAGTACAGGGTGCTGCCGGTTTTTGAAAAAGTTACGCGTCCGATGGTTGCGGGTCCGTTCAAGCTCTCGGCTTTCGATTCGATGTACATGATGCGCGGACGCATGGTTCCATTTTAGGAAACTGAAACGGGTTGACAGGTTAAGGCGAATGCGCCTAATCTGGCTTTGACAGTTCAATATTCGAGGGATGCTCGGGAAGGCGGTTAGAATCCGCCACTGCCCCGCAACTGTAATCGGCAAGTTTTTTGGGCCGGAATCGATCACTGCGCAAGTGGGAAGATCGGTTCCATTGAGCGGCCAGCCGTAAGTCAGGAGACCGGTTCCTCGACACAGATGAAGAACGTCTCGAGGGAGATCGTCTCTGATGACACCTTTTTTTCTATTGCTTGCATTCCACGTGCGTGGTGTGGTCGTAGACCCTGCTGCGCGACCGGTCGAAGGCGCGAAAGTTGCCTGCGGCTCGGAAACCGTTGTTACCAATGATCGAGGTGAGTTTGATTTTGCCGGGGCGACAGGTTGCGAGGCGGCGGTTAGTAAAGACGGGTTCGCGACGAAGCGTCTTGAGTTGGACGATTCGAAAGACCAGCGAGTTACGCTGGCGCTTGCGGCTGCCAGCGATCGGGTGGTGGTGACTGCGACTGGCGCGCCGGTGCCGATCGAAGAAGCGGGCGTCTCGGCGAATGTGGTGACGGCAACCGATTTTGCAGCGCGCGGAAATTCGTTCCTTGCCGATTATTTGCGCGATATTCCGGGGTTAAGCGTCGTGCAGACGGGGCGCAACGGCGGCGTCACCGGTTTGTTTGCGAGGGGCGGGGATAGCAGTTCGACGCTGGTGCTTCTGGACGGCATGCCGCTGACGGATCCGGGCGGAGCGATCAATCTGGCGAACCTGACGAATGCGGGCATCGACCGGATGGAGGTGGTCCGCGGGCCGGAGAGCGCGCTGTTTGGGGCGGAGGCTTCAAGCGCTGTGATCCAGATTTTTACGCGGCGCGGCGATGTGGAATCGAATACGCCGCACGGAACGATGTCGTATGAGCGCGGATCATTTTCAACGGATCATTGGTCGGCGTCGGTGGACGGCGGGCTGCTGAAGAAGATCGATTATTCGTTCACCGCGGATCAGTTCCGGACGACCGGGGAATTTCCGAACGATGCCTACCGCTTGACGACGGGAAGCGCGAATATCGGGTATCGGTTTTCGGATTCGACCAGCCTGCATGCGATTTTTCGAGAGTATGATTCCTATGCGGGGACGCCCGGGCAGGTGTATTACGGACTGACGGATTATCTGGCGAATGAGACGAATCGGGATTCAGCGGTCAGCTTGCGGCTCGACGACGCGCGCGGGAAGCGGTATGTGCAGCATGCGACGTTCGGGTATCATCGGCTGCGCGATTTGTTTACGGATAATACGGGCGAGATCGATTACAACATCGCGGCGCTGATACGGACAGTGCCGGCGTCGCCTGCGCCGTTTGTATATCTGGTGAAGCAGGTGCCATTTGGAACAACGGCGGCTCCGGCGGGTACTACGCTGGTGCAGGAGACAGCGTCGGTGTTTGGCGGAGATTACTTCTCGATCACGGAGCGGACGGATGCGGGGTATCAGGGGACGTTGACGCATTCGGGTGGCGCGCTGGTGTTTGGATATCAGTTCGACCGGCAGGCGGGCGTGGTTTCGGGAACGAATATCGCACGCTACGATAATGGGTTCTTTGTGAACGATCAGTATGCGCTGACGCCGCGAATCTTTTTATCGGGAGGAGTCCGGCTACAGCAGAGCAGTACGTTTGGAACTGAGTTTGCGCCGCGCGGGGCGGTCACGTTCCGGCTGCCGACCGAGACGTTCTTGCGGGTGAGCGTGGGTCGCGGAATTACGGAACCATCGCTGCTCGAAAATTTTGCGAAGGAGAGTTATTATGTCGGGAATCCGGGGCTGAAGCCGGAGACTACCGCGAGTTACGAGGTTGGTGTTTATCGCGAGTGGTGGCGCAGAAGGGTGCGGACGGACCTTGCGATTTTTCGGAATTCGTTTCGGGATCTGATTACTTATGACGGGTCGGTGTTTCCGGGGACGTGGAGGAATATCGATCAGAGTTGGGCGCGCGGCGGGGAGATTTCGGGGACTGTGCGGATCAATCGGTTCATTTCGGTTCGCGCGGGCTACACGCGGCTGTATACGCGAGTGACAAAGAGCAACGCGGGAGACGTAGGCGAGCAGCTTCCCCGGCAGCCGTTGAACTCGGGGACGATTTCGATACAGGCGACGGCGCGGCGATTGACGCTGGTGGCCGGAGGGCGGATCGTGGGCGAACGCGCGGACGCGGATTTTGTTTTCGGCGTGAGCCGTAACCCGGCATATCAGTATGTTTTTGCCAGCGGGTCGTGGCAGGTGACGAAGCATTTCGCGCCGTTTGTGCGGATCGAGAATGCACTGGATCAGAATTATCAGGAAGCGCTGGGGTATAGCTCGCTGTCGCGAACGGCGATGGGAGGCGTGCGGGTTTCGTGGTGATTTCGCGGCGATTCGCGGTTTTACTTCTGGCGGTGTCTCCTGCTGGGAGGGTCGCGAATTGCCAGCCGCAGCGCATCATTTCGACCGCTCCTAGCGTGACGGAGATTCTCTATGCGATGGGGCTGGGGGATCGGGTGGCGGCCGTGACCACGTTCTGCCACTATCCACCGGAGGCGCGGAAGAAGCCGAAGATCGGGGATTACGTTAATCCGAATCTGGAGATGATGTTGTCGCTGAAGCCGGATCTGGTGATCGTGCAGACCAACCCGGCGCGGCTGGCGGAAAGGCTTCAAGCGCTGCATTTGCGGGTGCTCGAAGTCGATCAGCAGAATATCGAGGCGATCTACAAATCGATTCGCACGATTGGAGATGCCGCGGGCGTGCCGGGAAATTCGGCAAGGCTGATCGAATCGATGCGCGGAGGGTTGGACGCGGTTCGGACCAGGGCGGCGCGGCTGAAGAAGGCTCGCGTGATGTTCGTCATCGGGCGGCTGCCGGGGAGAATCGATGGACTGGCGGTGGTGGGCAACGCTTCGTTTCTGAATGAGGTGATCGAGATCGCGGGCGGGGAGAATGTTTTTCGGGACGCGATGGCGGCGTATCCGAGAGTGTCCCTCGAAGAAGTGATTGCGCGGAGCCCGGATGTGATCCTCGATATGGGGGACATGGCGGATACGGTGGGGGTGACGGAGGAGCATAAGCGGGAAGTGGTCGGGCTGTGGCGCGAGCGCGCGGTGACGGTTTCGGCGGTGAAGCAGCATCGCGTGTTTGCGATCGCGTCCGATATATATGTCGTACCGGGCCCGCGGGTGGTGGATGCGGCGCAAGAAATTTTTTCCATTCTGCATCCGGAGATGCGGTGACGTTCAAGCTGGCAAACGTCGGATTCGCGTACGGGCTGAGGGATGCTTCGTTTGAAATGCCAGATGCGGGATTCGTGACCATTGCCGGTCCCAACGGGGCGGGGAAATCGACGCTGCTGGGGATCATGGCGGGGCTGCGGCAGCCGTATTCGGGGTCGTGCGTGTACGAGGGCGTCGAGCTGCGGGAGTGGAAGCGACGCGAGTTTGCGCGGCGGGTGGCGTTCTTACCGCAGATGCTGCGGCTGGAGTTTCCATTTACCGCGGAGCAGGTTGCACTGATGGGGCGGACGCCCTATGCGGGGGGATGGTTCGAATCCCCAGAAGATCATCGGGCGGCGGAACGGGCGATGGAGACGACGGATACCACGGCGTTTCGTGGGCGCGATTTCCGTTCGCTCTCCGGAGGAGAGCGACAAAGAGTAGTGCTGGCGTCGGCGCTGGCGCAGGAGCCTCGGGTGCTGTTGCTCGACGAGCCCACGACGTTTCTGGATTTGAAGCACCAGCTTTCGATGTACCGGATTCTGGCGCAACTCGGACGGGGCGGAATGCTGGTGGTGTCGGTGACGCACGATCTGAATCTCGCGCTGCAGTTTGCGGATCGGGTGATTGTGCTCGAGGACGGGCGCGTTGCAGGGGATGGAACGCCACGGGACGTACTGGATGCTGAATTGATCCACCGGGTGTTCGGCGTGCGGGCGGATGTTTCGGCGGGCTGGATTCACTATGAAATCTAGCGCGGGCGAGCTTTCTTTTTTCCGACCCATTGGCGCCTCGCTGGGGTTTCTGCTTTTAGTGGCCGCGATTGCGCCGTTGATCGGGAGCACGCACGTCGAGCTGCGGCGGGCGCTGGCGCACGTCTCTCCGGATTACGAAATCTTTTTTTATGCGCGATTGCCGAGGGTGTTGCTGGCGCTGATTGCGGGCGGGGCGCTGTCGATGACCGGCGTCCTGTTTCAATCCATGCTGCGCGATCCGCTGGCGGAGCCGTATACGCTGGGCGTTTCAAGCGGAGCTTCGGTGGGCGCGGTGCTGGGGATTTGTTTTGGGATGCGGGCGATCGGGCTGGTGTCGCTGGCGGGGGCGGCGGCGGTGCTGTTGATCGTGCTGGGAATTGCGGTTGAAGGGCGGAGGCTTTCTTCATTCACACTGATGCTGACCGGTGTCACGATGAACAGCATGGCGTTCGCGATCATCATGTTTCTGCACAATCTCGCGGGATTTTCGCAGTCGTTCGCGATCTCGCGATGGTTGATGGGCGGACTGGACGCGGTGGAGTATTCGACGCTCGCGTGGCTGGCAGCGGTTGTCGTGCCGGTGTGCGTCGCCGTGACGTGGCGGGCACGGGAGTGGAATCTGATTTCCGTCGGCGAGGATTGGGCGGAGTCGCGAGGAGTCTCTGTGGCGGCGCTGACGACGTTCGGGTATATCGCCGGGTCGATCCTAACCGGACTGGTGACTGCGCTGACGGGGCCGATCGCGTTTGTCGGGCTGATCGTCCCGCATGCACTGCGGCTGCGGTTTGGAGCGGATCATCGGGTCCTGATGCCCTGCGCGTTTCTCGCGGGAGCGGGATTTTTGGCGGTGTGCGATACACTGTCGCGAACGGTGATGGCTCCGACGGAAATCCCGGTGGGGGTGCTGACGGCGCTGGCGGGCGGACCGTTTTTCATCTGGCTGCTGCGGTCGAGGCGGAGAAGCTTATGGCTGTGATTCTGGTCGGCGGAGGGGCGCGTAGCGGGAAGAGCCGCTATGCGGTCGACCTGGCGCGGAAGCATGGATCGCGGCTGGTGTTTCTGGCGACGGCGCAGGCGCACGATCTGGAGATGGAGGTTCGGGTCGCGAAGCACCAGGCGGAACGGGGAACGGATTTCTCGACGATCGAAGAGCCGCTGGATATTTCGGACGAGTTGCGCAAATGCCAGGCCGACGCGATTGTGGTCGACTGCCTGACGCTATGGCTGTCGAACATGATGCTCACGTTCGGGCGGGATGTGAGCGCGGAGACGGAAAAGCTTCTGGCGACCGCGCGGGCGAGCACGGCGGCGCTGATTCTGGTGACCAATGAGGTCGGGTGCGGGATTGTGCCGGAGACTACGCTGGGCCGCGATTTTCGCGACCGGGCGGGAGTGCTCAATCAACGCGTCGCCGCCGTGGCCGATGAGGTTTACTGGATGGTCTTTGGGATCCCGATGCGCGTGAAGTAATGAAAACGCTGTTGGGGGCGGTTTCGTTTTTGACCGTAGTGCGGGTCCCGGGGGAAGGCGTTTCGCCGGGGCGGGCGGCGATCTTCTTTCCGCTGGTGGGCGCGGCGATCGGCGCGGCGGGGGCGGCGATTTATTTGGGGGCGCTGCGGGTTTTACCGAATTCGCTGGCGGCGCTGGCGGCGGTCGTGTTCTGGGCGGGGATTTCGGGTGTGCTGCACGAGGATGGGCTGGCGGATGCCGCCGATGCGTTTCGCGCGGGGCGCTCGAAGGAGGCGATGCTCGGGATCTTGAAAGACAGCCGAATCGGGACGTTTGGGGCAGTTGCAATCGTGCTGAGCGTGATCGCGCGATGGCAGGCGGTCGAGTTTCTGTCGACGCCGGGGGTGGTCGAAGTTTTTATTGCGGCGCAGGCGGTGCCTCGGGCGGCGATGGTTGGGCTCGCGTGGGTGTCGAGGCCGGCAGGGACGGGGTTGGGGCTGGCGTTTGCTTCTAGTTTGACGACGACGGGGGCAGTGATCGCACTGGCGCAGGGAGTTGCCGCGGCTTTCCTTTTAGGACTGCGGCCGGGCGTAGCCATCGGACTGGGATCGTATCTGATTGTACGGATCGCGCGCTGGTATTTCTATCGACGGATCGGCGGCGTCAACGGGGATTGCCTGGGGGCGACGGAGCAGATTCTCGAGATTTTCGTTCTGGTGTTGTTCACATGCCGCACTTGTATGTGGTGAGGCACGCGGAACCTGCGGTGCTGGGAGCGCTGTTGGGGCAATGCGATCCGCCGCTGAGCCAAACCGGGCGCGTGCAGGCGGAGCAAATAATGAGGGAAATCAGCATAGCGGTGGTGTATTCGAGTCCGCTGCGCAGGGCTCGGGAGACGGCGGAGTTGCTGGCGCGGGGAGCGAAGATCGAGATCGTGGACGATCTGCGCGAGATCACTTACGGGGATTGGGATGGGCGAACTTGGGCGGAGATCGAGGCTCGGGAGCCGGAGATCGCGCGTCGGAAAATGGCGGACTGGCATGGAGTGACGCCGGTGGGCGGCGAATCCTGGGATCAGTTCGTGGCTCGGGTCAAGCGGGCGTTTGAACATATCAAGCTCGGGCCGAGGCCTGCCGCGGTGGTGGCGCACGCGGCGGTGAATCTTGTGATTGCCGGCGTCGAGATTGGATATGGAGAGGTTCGTGAACTTTAGCGACATTCGACCGGTTGCGGACGAGGCGATCGAGGGGCGGATTCGAAGACGGCTGGATTCGTTGACCAAGCCGCAGGGGAGTTTGGGGCGGCTGGAAGAATTGGCATTGCAAGCCGGGTTGATTCAAGGGAGCGATCAGCCGGTGGTGCGCGATCCGGCGATGGTGATTTTTTGCGCGGACCATGGAATTGTCGAAGAAGGCGTAAGTCCGTATCCGGCGGAAGTCACGCGGCAGATGGTCGCGAATTTTCGGGCGGGCGGGGCGGCGATTACGGTGTTGTGCAGGCAGTACGGGATTAAGCCAGTGATCGTCGATATGGGAGTCGGCAGGCCGACGCGGAATTTTGCCATGGAAAGCGCGATGAGCCGGGCGCAGACGGAGGCTGCGATCGAGGACGGGGCGCGGCATGCGGAATCGGGCGATGTTGTGGGCGCGGGGGAGATGGGGATCGGGAATAGCACGGCGGCTGCGGCGCTGCTGAGTGCGTTTTCGGGACTTGATCCGGTGGAGACTTGCGGACGGGGGACGGGCTTGGATGACGCGGGTGTGGCGCATAAGGCCGAGGTGATCCGGCGGGCGCTTCGGCTGCATCGGCTCGATGTAAATGATCCGGTGGGGGTGCTCGCTGCGTTGGGTGGATTTGAGATTGCGGGAATCGTGGGGTTGATCCTGGGTGCGGCGCGGCTGCGGCGGGTGGTGGTGCTGGACGGATTTATCTCATGCTCGGCCGCGTTGGTCGCGCGCCGGCTTGCTCCGGCGTCGCTGGATTATGTCGTGTTTTCGCATCGGTCGGCGGAGCGGGGGCATCGGAAGATGCTGGAGTTTCTGGGGGCCCGGCCGCTGTTGGATTTGGATATGAGGTTGGGCGAAGGGACCGGGGCGGCGCTGGGGATCAACTTAGTGCAGGCGGCCGT
>DATGGL010000358.1:0-49848 GCA_035308605.1 Bryobacteraceae bacterium | reverse complement strand
GGGCTCATCTCGGCAAAGCGGAATGCGCCGCGCTCGATCGTCCCCCACGCATCGCGAAATTGAACCTGTCCGAGATCTTCCGCACGCGCAATCCCGAGTTTCATGCGATGCCGCACTCCCAGCGCCGCCAGTCCCACATCCTCGACGACGCGATTCAGGACGGCCGCATGTCCTCCGATGAATTCGTACGCATCGCGCCGGACCAGAAGGCATTGGCCGTTGAACATGACAACCAGGCTGGAACGCGACGGGACGCCGCAGAAGAATAGCGCGGTCGCCAACGGCGCGAGCACGTTGGCAAAAAAAGTCTCGCCTTCCTGACGCGGATAAACCGACAGGAACGCCAGTTCCCGATCCTCCGCATGCGCAATCACCGAGTCCAGAAAGCCGGGTTCGGACCACGTATCGGCGTCGGCAAACAGGATCCACTTTGACGTCAACAACCGTGCGCCGGTCATACAAACGTGCGGCTTGCCCACTGCGCCGCGAGGCAAATCCGGCGCCCGCAAGACTCCGGCCCCGGCGTTCCGCGCGACCTCCGCCGTACGGTCGTTGGAATGATCGTCGACGACGATCACGGTGTCGTGCGGGAAGCTCCGGACGGCGCGTTCGATGAATAATTCTTCGTTGCGCGCCGGGATGACAACCATGCAGTCCGGCTGGCGCGCTTCTACCCGCTGGAGTTTTGGAATCGCCAGGTAAGTTAGCCGTGCCTTGAGGAAGAGCGCGGATAGAACTACCGCAATCGCCAGCGTGAACCGCAACGCCAGGTCCAAATGCCAGCCATCAGGCACCCATGACCTTCCATAGGCGCTTGGTGATGGGACCCGCCATCGAACGTGCCGTGATCCAGGCGCGCTCGACTGCCGGGACGCCGGGGCCGGCGAGTCCAAAAACATCGAACCCGGTGCTCTCCATGCGCCGCAGCGTCTGGCGGTACAGATCGAACGCGACTTTCATCGCGAACCGGCCACGTGAATCGAGCAGCGCCAGCCCCGGTTCCGCGGATTCGTAGTATTCGTGAATGCGCGCGGCGTAGACCTGCATCAGCCGCCGAAAGGCCTCATCGCGGATGTGCCCGTCGAGTTCCGCTCTTCCGTATCCGAACGATTCCATTTCCTCGCGCGGCAGATACACGTGCCCGCGCGCCAGATGCATGCCGGTGTCGCGCAATAAGGTGGTCAGCTCGATCGCGATACCCAGATCGGCCATATAATCCAGGGCCGGATCGCGAAACCCCACTACGTGCGCCATCATCAGGCTGACCATGCCGCCCACGCGCTGGCATCGGCCGCGGAGCTGGGCGAAGCTTTCATACTCGGTTTGCTGGATATCGGTCCGAACGCCTTCGATCAGCTCGCGCGGATATTCGTGTGGAATCGCCCGGTGATCCACGGTATCGAGGAACACGTCCAACACCGGGTGCCGGGCTAATCTTCCACGCAATCCGGAGGTCACCAGAGAATCCCATTGATCCAGATCCGCCAGTCCCTGATCGATCGTCGAGGCCTGCCGGCCTAATTGCAGCGTGTAATGGCAAAACCAGTACACGGCGTGCGCGGCCCGCGCCAGGTCGAGCGGAAAGTAGCGAGTCGCGAAAAAGAAGCCGCGGGAGCCGGAGCGGGTGGCCTCAGCGGCCTGAGAATAAAGCGAATCGAGTGAGTGGTCGCCAATCATCAAGGTCAGATTTCCTCAGCAAATCCACATCTTTCGCAAACCCAGAAATCATAGCACGGCGTGGCTTGCGAATGGGCCGGGTAATGGGCGAAGGGTACAATGCTTCAATAAGTATTTCTTATCGAAATCCCCTCTTGCATTTGCGCCCCTCCTCCTGTATTCTGAAGCCGAGAGTGACGTTAATGAACACATCGGGACCCAACCAGGCAAACCGGCGCAACATCGTACTCTCTACCGCTATCATTTCTGTCGGGCTCATTATTATTGGGGTCGGTGTAACCGGCCCCGCCTGATCGGCCCGATTTACAAAAAATCTTGGCCACTGGCGGGGGTAAAACCCTCGGACAGTGGCTTTTTTGTTTGAGGCGGCTTTTGTTCAGTAGAGATGGTTTTCTGAATCTGGGAGGATTTGAAAAATGGCGAATGGCGGAAACGCTGTGAAAACTTCGGGGGTCACCAGCGGCGCGAAGGTCGTCCTGGAGTGCCTGGCGCGGGAAAAAGTCGATTGCATCTTCGGATATCCCGGCGGCGTCACGCTCCCGCTCTACGACGCCTTATATGATTTCCCGATCCGCCACGTGCTGGTACGCCATGAGCAGAACGCCTGTTTCGCGGCGGAGGGCTATGCGCGCTCCACCGGCAAAGTCGGCGTATGCTGCGCGACCTCCGGGCCTGGCGCGACGAACCTGGTCACCGGCCTGGTCGACGCCATGATGGATTCGATCCCCGTGGTTGCGATCACGGGCCAGGTTTCGACCAAGCTGATCGGCAGCGACGCGTTTCAGGAAGCCGATACTTTCGGCATCACGCGCTCCTGCACCAAGCACAATTTTCTGGTGAAAACGCTCGCCGATCTGCCGCAGGCGATCCACGAAGCGTTTCACATTGCTGCCACCGGACGTCCCGGTCCGGTGCTGGTCGATATTCCCAAGGACGTCTTCCAGGCCCAGGCCCACTACGCGCCTGTCTCGGCGATCCACTTGCCGGGCTACAAAGTCTACACGGAAGGCCACGCCGGCCAGATCCGCCGCGCGGCTCAGATGATCTGGGAAGCGAAGAAGCCTTATGTGTACGCCGGCGGCGGGATCGTCGCGGCCGACGCTTCCGAAGAGCTGCGGGAACTCGTGGAACTGGTTGGCGCGCCCACGGTGTGCACGCTGATGGGCCTTGGCTCGCTGCCCAGCTCGCATCCGAATTTCGTGAGCATGCCGGGCATGCACGGCAGTTACGCCGCGAACATGGGGATGAGCGACTGCGATCTCTTGATCGCGCTCGGCGTGCGCTTTGACGATCGCGTCACTGGCCGCCTGGCCGCGTTCGCGCCGCACGCCAAAGTCATCCATGTCGACATCGACCCGGCGGAGATCGGCAAGATCCGCGCGGCGGAGCTGCCGATTGTCGGCGATGTGAAGCGGGTTCTGAAGAAGATGAATCAGGCGCTGCAGGAAACCGCCGGGGAGTTCAAATCGAAGAACGAAAGCGCGCGCCAGGAATGGACCGCGCGCATCAAAGACTGGCAGCGGCAGCATCCGCTCGAGCCCGAAGTTTCCGAGGACGAGATCAAGCCGCAGCATCTTGTCTCTGAAATGGACCGCCTCTCGGGCGGCGAAGCGATCGTCGCCAGCGACGTGGGCCAGCATCAGATGTGGGCGGCGCAGTTCATTCGCTTTAACAATCCCCGCCAGTGGATCAACTCGGGCGGCCTGGGCGCGATGGGCTTCGGACTTCCCGCTGCGATCGGCGCGCAATTCGCCCGGCCCGACAAGCTGGTGTTTGCACTGGTCGGCGACGGCGGATTCCAGATGTCGATTCCCGAACTCGCGACCGTCGCGAATCACGCGCTGCCGGTCAAGATCATCGTGATGAACAATGGCTACCTCGGCATGGTGCGGCAATGGCAGGAGCTGTTCTATAACAACCGGCTCAGCTCGGTGGAGCTTGAAGGCTTCCCCGATCCCGAAAAACTCGCCGGCGCTTATGGATTCAAAGGCAGCACGGTCGAACGTCCCGGCCAGCTACGCTCGGCGCTGGAAGCCGCTGTCCGCGAACCCGGGCCGTACCTGCTCAACGTCAAGGTGACGCCGTTCGAAAACGTGTATCCCATGGTTCCGGCCGGCGGCGCGATCAACGAAATGGTGCTCGGACCGCCGCAACCGGTGGAGGCATAGGAATGCTGAAAAAGATTTTCTGGCCGCAGATGAACGCAGATGCACGCGGATTCAGGAAAGGCAAAAAAACCTGCGTTCGATCGGCGTCCCATAAAGTAGAGGCTCAAAAATGTTGCAATTGATCTCGATTCTGCTCGAAAACAAGACCGGCGCGCTCATGCGCGTTGCGGGACTGCTGACCGCGCGCGGCTATAACATCGAAAGCCTCACGGTCGCCCGCACGCTGGATCCGGAGCTTTCGCGCATGAGCATTGTGGTCGATATCGAGCCCAACCAGCGTGGCCAGTTGATCAAGCAGATGAACAAGCTGATCAACGTTCTCCAGGCGTCGGATTTGACCGAATCGCCCGCCGTCCGCCGCGAGCTGTTGCTGATCCGCGTTCGGGCCAGCATGCAGCATCGAACGGCCATCTTAAAAGAAGCCGAAATCTTCGGCGCGCGCGCGGTCGACTCGTCGGTGGAGGGCTTTGCGCTCGAAGCGACGGGCGATCCGGAAAAACTAGACGAATTTATCGACGTGATGCGAGTGTACGGCGAGATCGATGTGACCCGCTCCGGCCTGGTTGCGGTTTCGCTCGAAGCCAAGAAGCTTAAGCTCGCTCCCCCGGTCCAGAAAGAGGAAGGTGTACTCCACAATGGTTAATCGTTATTACGAAAAAGACGGCAATCTTGATCTGCTGAAAGGCAAGACCATCGCGATCATCGGCTACGGGAGCCAGGGCCACGCGCATGCGTTGAATCTGCGCGATTCCGGTCTCGACGTTGTGGTCGGACTCTATCCGGGATCGAAGAGCGCCGCGAAGGCGGAAGCCGCCGGATTGCGCGTCATGAATACCGCCGATGCCGCCAAAGCCGCGCAGGTGGTCATGATTCTGGTGCACGATCATCTGCAAGCCGATATTTTCAAGCGCGACATCCTGCCGCACATGACCCCCGGCAAGACCCTGATGTTCGCCCACGGCTTCAACATTCATTTCAAACAGATCGAACCGCCGCCGGGCGTCGATGTGACCATGATCGCGCCGAAGGCCCCCGGCCATCGCGTGCGCGAGCTGTTCACGGAAGGCGTCGGCGTGCCCGCGCTGGTCGCGATTCATCAAAATGCTTCCGGCAAGGCGCTTGAGCAATCGCTGGCCTATGCGCTGGCCCTGGGATGCCTGAAGGCCGGCGTGATCGAAACCACCTTCAAGGAAGAGACTGAAAGCGATCTCTTTGGCGAACAGGCTGTCCTGTGCGGCGGCGTCAGCGAACTGATCCGCGCCGGATTCGAAACGCTTGTCGAAGCCGGCTACGCCCCCGAAATCGCCTATTTCGAGTGCCTACACGAATTGAAGCTGATTGTCGATCTGATTTATGAAGGCGGCCTCGGCTATATGCGCTACTCGGTTTCGGATACCGCGGAATACGGCGATTACACGCGCGGTCCCCGCATCGTCAATGCGCAGACCCGGGCGGAAATGAAAAAGATCCTGTCCGAGATCCAATCCGGCGAATTCGCGCGGCAGTGGATTGACGAGAACAAGAACGGCCGCAAGAATTTTCCCGGCATGCGCGAGGAAGCCCAGAAGCAGCCGATCGAAAAGGTCGGCGCGGAGCTGCGCGAAATGATGACGTTCCTCAAAAAACGAAAAGGGGTCGGCGTACCCGCCGGCCAGTAAGGCCAATTTATGCGAGTTTTCACCTTCGACACGACGTTGCGCGACGGCACACAGGGGGAATCTGTCAACTTTTCCTCCGACGATAAGCTGCTGATTGCACGCAAGCTGGACGAGCTTGGCATCGATTACATCGAGGGTGGATGGCCCGGGTCGAACATGAAGGACAAGGATTTCTTCACCCGCGCCCGCGACCTGAAGCTGAACCACGCGCGTTTAGTGGCATTCGGCGCCACGCGCTTCGCCAAGAAAAAAGTGGAAGAGGATTCGAGCGTTCAGGCCTTGGTGGAAGCCGGCACGCCCGTGGTTTCGATTTTTGGAAAGAGCTGGGATCTGCATACACGGCGGGCGCTGGGCGTCACCGAAGAAGAGAATCTCCAGCTTATTTCCGAGACCGTGAAGTACTTAAAAGACCACGGCAAGGAAGTGGTCTACGACGCCGAGCATTTCTTCGACGGCTATCTGGGCAATCGCGATTTCGCGCTGCGGACGCTGGAAGCCGCGAAAAAAGCCGGCGCCGATGTCCTGGTCCTGTGCGATACCAACGGCGGCACGATGACCGGCCGGCTCGCCGCGATTTGCGCCGATGTCCGCAAGAGATTCGACGGGGTTCTCGGCATTCACACTCATAATGACGCCGAACTGGCCGTCGCCAACACATTGGCCGCGGTCGAGCAGGGCTTCGCGCACGTTCAGGGGTGCATGAACGGATACGGCGAACGGTGCGGCAACGCCAATCTCACCACCATCATCGCCAGTCTCGAATTGAAGCTGGATCACACGACCATCGGCAAGGAACGCCTTGCTAATCTGAGCACCGTCGCGCGCTTCGTCGCGGAACTTGCCAATCTGCCTTTACGCGGCGATCAGGCTTACGTCGGTCACAGCGCGTTCGCGCACAAAGGCGGCGTGCATGTCAGCGCCGTGATTAAGGACGCCGCGACTTACGAGCACATCAATCCGAAAGCCGTCGGCAACCGCCAGCGCGTCCTGCTGAGCGATCTGTCGGGGCGGGGAAGCATCCTCTATAAGCTGAAGCAGCACGGTCTCGAAGAGCGCCTGGACGATGCCGCGCGCCGCGAACTGCTCGATCGCATCAAGCAGATGGAATTTCAGGGCTACGAGCTGGAAGCCGCGGAGGGTTCCTTCGAACTTCTGGTCCGCGAAGCGCTGAATCCCGGAATGCAGCTCTTCGAGGTTCTCAATTACGAAGCCACCACGAAATCCGACGGCTCAACGGCCACGGTCACACTGCGCGCCGAGGAAGGCGTCCATTCCGCAACGGCTAGCGGCAACGGACCGGTCCACGCCCTCGACGTGTGCCTGCGAAAGTGCCTCTCGACCCTCTATCCCGCGATCGCCGAGGTCCGGCTGACCGATTATAAGGTCCGTGTTCTCGATGCCAAGAAAGGCACGGCCGCCCGCGTGCGCGTTTTGGTGGAATGGACTGACCAGCGCCGTAGCTGGTCCACTGTCGGCGTCTCGGAGAACGTGATCGAGGCGAGCTGGTATGCCCTGGTCGACGCCCTGCGCCTGGAACTGATGCGCTTGAGCGAAAAAGATCCCACCATCGAGCGCGTCGTCGAAGACTACTGCTGGGGCGTCTAGCGTAGTTCGCAAATCGGGGCAGACTGTCCCATTTTTTCCCCGGTTTTGTTGTAACCTCGTCGTGAGGAGAAGCAAATGGAAACTCCGGCGATTTCGCGTAGAAACCTGATCGGGAGCGCGCTGCTGACGGCGGCCAGCTCATACGCCCGCATTGTTGGGGCCAACGATCGCATTCAGATCGGGATGCTTGGGTGCGGACACCGATCGTCAGGGCACCGCAAGATGCTCAAGCTGTCCGCCCAGACCGATTCCAACTTCGAGGTGCGCAGCGTGTGCGACCTGTGGTCCGTGAATCGGGAGAAGGCGGCCGCCGACATCCAGAACCTGTTCGGGAAAAAGCCGAAGATGTACCAATACTCCGAGGAAATGCTGGCCGACAAGGATCTGGATGCCGTCATGATCGGCACCGGCGATCATCAGCATGCGCGGGTACTGGCTGAAGTGGTCCGGGCCGGCAAGGACTGCTATTGCGAGAAGCCCATGGCCAATACGATCGAGGACGCCAAGCTGGCGCGCAGCACCGTGCTGGGGAGCCAGCAGGTGGTGCAGATGGGATCGCAATGGCTGAGCTGTCCGTATCAACAGCAGGTGCGCGAGATTATTCGCAGCGGAAAGCTGGGCAAGATCGTTTCGATCAGCCAGAGCTGGAACTTCAACGGCCCGCGCTGGCATGTGCCTAAGAGCGAGGACGTCGCGGCGCTGCGTGAAAAAGATACGGACTGGAAGCGGTGGCTGCTGGGACGGCCGGACCGTCCGTTTGATCCGCGCGTTTATTTCGAATTCCGCATTTTCAAGGATTTCTCGGGCGGAATCACGGATCAATGGTACAGCCACGGATCCGGCCTCGCGCATTTTTATCTGGATACGTTTGTTCCCGATGACACGGTGTCTAACGGCGGAATTTTTGCCTGGCACGATGTCCGCGAGAATCCGGATACCTTCCAGTGCGTGTCGACGTTCGGAGAGAAGCAGGTGCTGTATACGTACTCGACGACATTTGGCAGCGGGTACGGCGATCACACCATTATTCGGGGTACGCACGGGACGCTGTATTCGCCGGGCGGGGAAGGCAGTCCGCAATGGTGGTTCATCGCGGAAAACAAGAGCGCATGGGGTTCGAACGTTGTGTTCGATCTCCACACCGGCAAAGCCAAGCCGGAGCCGGTGACCATTCCGGGGCATACGGAAATCGCGCCGGTGCATCAGGACGATAATCTGAAAGCCCACACCGACAACTGGTTCGAGTGCATGCGCAACCGGAAGCAGCCGAACGGGCACATCGCGACCGGATTTGCGCACGCGATTGCGTTGGTGATGGCGACTCGGAGTTATCGCGAAGGCAAGAAGATCTACTGGGATCGGAAGAACGAGCAGATCGTGGACCATCCCGTTTCCGCGCAGGGGTGATCGATGTCCAAAAGTGTATTGACGGTTCTGTTGCTGGCTTGCAGTGCGCGGGTGTTCGCGCAGGGCGGGCGCGCGGGGAATCAAGAAGCCATCAAAGCGATGGAAGGGATTTCGCTGAAGGATTACGCTCCTGAGTCATCTTTGATCGTTCCGGAGCATCATCCCGCCAAGGCGAAGTATCCCGCCATCGATGTTCACGCGCATGTGTACGCGACGACGCCGCAAGAAGTCGCGGAGTGGGTGCGGACCATGGATGAGACCGGCGTCCAGACGACGGTGGTTTTGTCGGGCGCGACGGGCGCGCAGTTCGATCATCTGGTGGATCTCTATCTGAAGCCATATCCGGGACGGTTTATTCTCTATTGCGGGCTGGATACGAAAGACATCAAAGCGCCGGATTATCCGCAGCGCGCCGTGGCAGAACTCGAGCGGTGCTATCGAAAGGGCGCGCGCGGGGTCGGCGAAATGTCGGAAAAGGGATCGGGGTATGCGCGGGGCGGACCAGTTCCGCGGGCCGAGCGCCTGCACCCGGACGATCCGCGCCTGGCTCCGTTCTGGCAGAAGTGCGCGGAACTCAAGATACCGGTGAATATTCACATGGCGGACCATCCTTCGGCGTGGAAGCCGGCGGATAATCACCAGGAACGGTCGCCCAGATTTCAGCAATACAATCAATACGGCAAAGATGTGCCCTCTTACGAAGAGGTGCTGGCGATGCGGGATCGCCTGCTGGACAGCCAGCCCAAGACGGTGTTCATTGCCTGCCACTTCAGCAATCAGGGCAACGATATGGCCACGCTGAGCAAAGTGCTGGACAAGTTCCCCAACCTGTACGTGGACCTGTCGGCGCGGGACTACGAAATCGGCCGCGAGCCTCGAACGGCGGCGAAATTTCTGGAACGCTATCAGGATCGGGTCATGTTCGGGACGGACCAGGGAAGGGAAAAGACGGTGTATCAGGCGTGGTGGCGTCTGCTCGAAACGCCGGACGAATACATTCCCGGGCCGAATTGGTGGCGGCTGTATGGGCTCGAGCTGCCGGATCAGGTGCTCGCGAAGATTTATCGGGATAACGCGAAGAGGCTTCTGAATTGGACGCCGGTTACGCCGTAGGGCGGGGCCCGCTTACTGCGTGCGCGGCTCGGTGGCGGGCTAATTTCATAGATCGTCGACACAGAGCCGCGACCATAGGGCGTTATTTAGGTCCGTAGCTTATCGGAAACTTCCAGCAGGCGATCCACTTCGGCGTTGTTGTTGAAAAAGGCCGGGGCGACGCGGATTCGGACCGTGGGGTCCGGAGCTTCCTCCTGCACGCTTACCTTGACGCGCGCGGCGTCGAGCACGGCCTGGGCGTCCCGCGCCGTGGTCTTCGTATAAAAGCTCACAATGGACGATCGGTTCCCTTCCGGCGTGAAGATGCGGAACTTGCGATCCGCGAGTCCTTTGCGAAGCCGCTGCGCGAGCGCGAGGGACTGCGCTTCGATCTTGTCCAGGCCGATGCGCTGGAAATACGCGAGCGACGCGGCCAGCTCGTACATCTGGCCGAAGGCGGGAGACGAGTACTCGAACTTCCGGGCGTCAGTAGGGATGCGCTTTTCGAACATCCAGCCCACGTTCGCGGGATGAATCCGGTCGAGCAGCGCGCGGCGGACATAAAATGGCGCGACGCCGAATCCGGCCATCAGCCACTTGTATGTGCCGGTGGTGAAGAAATCGACGCCCAGGGCGTGGACGTCGACGGGCGCGGTTCCCATGAATTGCACGGCGTCGGCGTAGAGATATGCGCCGTGGGCATGCGCCAGATCCGCGAGTCCCTTTATGTCGTGGCGATGGCCGCTGGTATTTGAGACCCAGGCGACCGAGACGATCCGCGTGCGCGCGTCCACCAGCTTCGCGAAGTCCTCTACGGCGCCCGCGCCATCGCGGTTTTTCACGACGCGCAGTTCGACGCCGTGCGTCTCCTGGAGCCGCCGGTAGATTACCGGGGTGGAGGGATAGACGATGTCATCGAAGACGATGTTGTCGCCGCGCTTGAACTCCAGGGAATTGACGACGACGTTTTCGCCCTCGGTGGTGGAGGAGAGAAAACCGATCTCGTCTTCGGCCGCGCCCACCATGGCGGCGAACAGCTTGCGCGCCTCGTGCTTCTTGGCTTCCATCTGGCCGACGGTATAAGTGTGGCGGGCGCGCGCCTCAATCCAGTCGTGCGCGGCGTCGACCACGGGCTGCGAGATCAAGCCGATGTAGGCGGTATTCAGGAACGTGTAATCGCGAGTCGCTGGAAAATCTTTGCGGACGCCAAGAGGATCGTCGTCCGAGCCGGCGGCAGGAGCCGGGGACGCCATGGCGGACAAGGCGGCTACACCGGAAGCTTCGAGGAATCGTCGACGGCTGGATTGCATATGGGTCTCCTTCGCGTGGTCGACGCCAGTATACAACGGTGTCAGAGGAGAGCGGGCGTGTCAGCCGATTTCCAGAGAGCCGTCAGGACGCCGAATGAACCGCCGGTGCAGGATGGTCCCATGCTCCTGGCAATCCATCCGGATGAGGGTTGCGGTCTTTTGGCTCGGACCTTCTTCGGTATGGCACTTGAGGCAGCGATATACATACTCCGGCTGGGCCGTTGTAATCTGCGCCATTTTCCGAGATATCGGCTGTTCGCGAATCGAAAATTAGGGCCGCTAAACCTTACGAAGTTTGGTGACGCGCCCAATCTCCACCCATTCGACCACGAAGATGTTGCCGTTGGCGTCGAAGCAGGCGCCGTGCGGGGCGACGAATTGACCTGGTACGAAGGCGTCCCGAGTTTTAAGCCGGACTTCGCGAAAATTCGCGGGGCCTTGTCCGAGATGGACCACCGGCTCATTGTTCGCACCGAGAATCGTGACGCGGGCTTCCAGTTCCGGGACCACCATGAGGTCCTTCCTGGTACTGAAGTGACAGGGGTAATTCAATCGTCCGGAAAAGCCAATATGGTTTCCGTCCAGAGTGAAGTATTGAAGGCGATAGTTTCTACGGTCGGCCACCGTCAGAACGGGATGCGGGCCGCGCATGTCCATCCAGATGCCGTGCGGCTGATTCAGCTTTCCGGGATCGGATCCCATGCCGCCAAACGTCCGGATGTATTCGCCGTTGCGGTTGTATTGCAGAACGTAACTGGAGCCGTATCCGTCGGCGACATAGAAATCGCCGTTGGGCGCGACGGCGAGATTGGTGGGGCTCCACGGGATCTTCTTCGCGGCGTAGGCTTCCGAGTGATCCGGATAACCGAGGCTGAAAACCTGCTCGCCTTCGAGGGTGGCCTTCACGATAACGCCGCGCGTGATGTCGCACAGGTACAGGAATTCGGCGCTGCCTTCCTTCTGGATATGCAATCCGTGCGCGCCGCCTTTGAACTCGCGGCCCCACGACTTGACGAATTTCCCATCGGCGTCGAAGACCACCATCGTGTCGAAGCTTTCGCTGGCTTTTCCGACGGTGTGATGGATGTAGATGCGGCCTTGCGAATCCTGCACCACGCCGTGGGTGTTGCCGTATTGAATCGACGGCGGCAGCGTGCCCCAGTCGTGATAAACCTCATAGGTGTGCTCACCGCTGCCCATTACGGGACGCTTCGATCCCGCTTTGTCTTGAGCGCCCAGGATGATAAACGATGCGGGCGCGAGGGCTGCGCCCTTGAGAAGGGTCCGACGCGTCATAGGGTCAGGACGTAGGCGACGATGTCTTCTTTCTGCTCTTTGGTGAGCAGCTCGCGAAACACGGGCATGCCTCCGCCGCCGTCGTCGATCTTCTGCAAAATGGCGTCATGCGAGGTATTTTTGTGGCTGGGAAGGGTACCGTCCTTCACGCCTTTCAGCGCGGGACCGATGCGGCGCTCAGAGCTTTCGCTGGCGTGGCAGACGCCGCATTTGGCTTCGAACAACGCTTTGCCGGCCGACGGATCGGCTGCCCGCGCCAGGGCGCAGGCGGTGAGCAGGATCGAAAATCTCATGCCAGAATCTTGTCGAGCAGGCGGCCCGAAACATCGGTCAGACGGAAGGGGCGGCCCTGGAATGTATAGGTCAATTTGGTATGTTCGAGACCGAGCAGATGCAGCAGCGTCGCATGAATATCGTGCACGTCGGTGCGTTCGCTGACGGTGGAGAAACCGAACTCGTCGGTCTCGCCGACCTGAAGTCCGGGGCGGAGTCCGCCTCCGGCCATGAAGAGGGTGAAGGCGTCGATGTGATGATTGCGGCCGGCTTTCCCGGCGACACGAACTTCGCCCATGGGCGTGCGGCCGAATTCGCCGCCCCAGATGACCAGGGTGTGATCGAGCAGGCCGCGGCGCTTCAGATCGCGGATCAGCGCGGCGCTGGGTTTGTCGACTTCGCGGCAGACTTCGTCCAGCGGCTCGCCCAGATCCTGATGATGATCCCAGTCGGTGTGATAGAGCTGGACGAATCGCACGCCGCGTTCGACCAGACGGGCGGCTAACAGGCAATTGTTGGCGAACGACGACTTGCCGGGCTCGACGCCGTACATGTCCAGGGTCTCGCGATTTTCTTTCGAAAAATCGATCAGCTCCGGGCCGCTGGTTTGCATCCGGTAAGCCATCTCATAGGCGGCGATGCGGGTGCTGATTTCGGCGTCGCCGGTTTCTTCGAGTTTGAGCTGATTCAGATCGCGGATAGTTTCCAGCGTTTGTTGCTGCGCAGCGCCGGGGACGCCTCCGGGGGTGGAGAGATCCAGAATCGGATCGCCGCCGGAGCGGAAGGGAACGCCCTGATAGGAGGTCGGCAAAAAGCCGCTGGACCACAGCGCCGCGCCGCCGCGCGGTCCCCGAGGTCCGGATTGCAGCACGACGAATCCGGGCAGATCCTGCGATTCGCTGCCGATTCCGTAGGTCACCCAGGAGCCAATACTGGGGCGTCCGAAGCGGATGGAGCCGGTGTTCATGAAACACTTGGCCGGCGCGTGATTGAAGTTTTCGGTGGAGATGCCGTGGATCATGGTCAGATCGTCGGCGACCGATGCAATGTTCGGGAGCAGTTCCGAAAAATACATCCCGGACTGGCCATGCCGCTGGAATTCGCGCCGCGAGCCGAGCAGTTTCGGCGGGTTCTTCGCGAAGGTGTCCATGAAGGCGAAGCGGCGGCCTTTGAGAATCGAATCGGGAGCAACTTTGCCGTCGTATTTGCTCAGCTCCGGCTTGTAGTCGAACAGCTCCAACTGGCTGGGCGCGCCGGCCATGAACAGATAAATGACGTTCTTCACCTTGGCCGGGAAGTGCGGCGGCTTGGCGCGCATGGGATTTACGTCGGTGGCCGCGCCGGCGAGCAATTTGCCGTCGCTCATCAGCGATGCCAGGGCGATCTGGCCGAGACTGATGCCGCAGCGTTGAAAGAACTGGCGGCGGGTGTCGAGCAAAAGCTTCTGTTCAGGCGTCATGGTTTATTCCCGGGTCATGAAATCGTCGAGATTAAAAAGCACGCGGCTCACCGCGGTCCAGGCGGCGAGTTCCACGGCTTGCTTCGGATTCGCCGACGGGTCGTTCTTGGCGATCAACTGGGCCGCGGCGCTCGGGTTGGATTGATAGAGCTGCCGCTGCGCGCCGAGGAATTGAGTGAGCCGCGCGAGTTCTTTGTCACCCCCGCGCCGCCCGGTGGCCAAAACGTAAGCGTAGTTGAGACGGTCGCGATCCGATTCGGCCGCTTCTTTCAAGGTGCGTTTGGCAAGGCCTTGTGCAAATTCGACGAACGCATCATCGTTCAGCAGCGTCAGCGCCTGCAAGGGGCTGTTCGATCGGATGCGGCGCGTGCACGTGCTGGTGCCGTCGGGCGCGTCGAATAAGGCGAGGTTGGGCGCGGGAGACGCGCGGAAGAAGAACGTATACACGCCGCGGCGGTAGCGATTGGGACCGGTCTCGGTGGGCCAGGGGCGCTTTACCTGAGTGCCGGACATGGCGTTGGCGGGAATCGGAGGATAAACGCTGGGACCGCCTACGGCCGGATTCAGCAGTCCGCTTGAAACGAGCGCAGAATCGCGGATGACTTCGGCGTCAAGGCGCAAGCGTTCCTGGCGGGCGAGCAATCGATTGTAGGGATCGCGCTCCTCGAGCTCGGGACGCGATTTCGAAGACTGGCGATAGGCGGCGGACGTGACGATCAGCCGGTGCATGGCCTTCTGACTCCAGTTTCTGGCCATGAACTCGGTTGCGAGCCAGTCGAGCAGCTCGGGATGCGTGGGACGGGCGCCCATCAGGCCGAAATCGTCCTGCGTCTCGACGATGCCCTTTCCGAAATAGGACTGCCACATGCGATTGACGGTGACGCGGGCGGTCAAAGGGTTCGAGGGATCGACCAGCCATTTCGCCAGGTCCAGGCGATTGCCGGTGACGGGTTTTGACGAAAGCACGGCCGGGGTCCCGGGATAGACGCGGTCGCCTTTCTGGAGAAAATCGCCGCCGACCTGGATGTAGGTCTCGCGCGGCTGGGGCAGTTCCTGCATGATCAGCGTTCGCGTGACCCACGGCTTCGCCCAATGATATTCGGGCGCGCCGTCGATGCCCAGAGGTTTCATGAAGGCGCG
The DNA here is from genome assembly GCA_035308605.1 of Bryobacteraceae bacterium. Taxonomy (GTDB): domain Bacteria; phylum Acidobacteriota; class Terriglobia; order Bryobacterales; family Bryobacteraceae; genus Palsa-187. The sequence continues at coordinate 34,763 of DATGGL010000358.1, read as the reverse complement.
GAGCGCGGCGACTCGCGCGCGCAGACCGGGATCCCGGAACGCGGGAGTATCGCCAGGCTGGCGCTTGTTCAGGGTTGCGATGTAATCCACCATTTCACGGCTGAGCGCATTTACCTGCGCCCAATACGCCTGGGCCTGGGCGGTTTCGTCCTTGGTGGGAAGGTCGAGATACGGCCGGTAGAACTCGCCGCGCTCCTGCTCGGAGGAGACCTCAGTGGTGTTGTTGTAAAACGCGTAGATCTGGTAAAACTCTTTGGTCGAGATGGGATCGTACTTGTGATCGTGGCAGCGGGCGCACCCGATGGTCAGTCCCAGGAAAACCGAGCCCGTGGTCGCCGTACGATCGGCGACGGCTTCCACGCGATATTGCTCGAGGTCGATGCCGCCTTCGTAGTTACTCGGCGTATTGCGATGGAATCCGGTGGCGATGAGCTGATCGGTGGTCGGGTGAGGCAGCAGGTCGCCCGCGATCTGTTCGATGGTGAACTGATCGAACGGCATGTCGCGATTCAGCGCGTTGATCACCCAGTCGCGATATTTCCAGATGGGGCGCGGGGCGTCGATGCTGTAGCCGTCGGAATCCGCATACCGGGCGAGATCGAGCCAGTGACGGCCCCAGCGTTCCCCGTAATGGGGCGACGCCAGTAAATGATCGACCACCTTTTCGTACGCGTCGGGCGAGGTGTCCGCCAGGAACGCCTGAATTTCTTTGTCGGTCGGAGGAAGGCCGACCAGATCGAGACTCACGCGTCGCAGCAGGGTCGCGCGATCGGCTTCGGGCGAGGGCTGGACGTGCTCGCTTTCGAGCTTCGCAAGGATGAAATTGTCGATGGGATTGCGTATCCAGCCCGTGTTCTGCACGGCGGGGACGGCGGGGCGCTTGGGAATCTGGAACGCCCAGTGGTCCCATCCGCGGGGCTTTTTGGCGATGGCTTCCTCGGGCCAGGCGGCGTTTTGCTCCACCCATTGACGGAGGACGGCGATCTGGGTGTCGGAAAGCTTCGGCCGGCCGAGGGGCATTTTCACGTCGCCGGTCTGCTCGACGGCCTGGATCAGCAGGCTTTCGGCGGGCGCCCCAGGCTTAATTACCGGTCCGCGTTTGCCTCCTTTCAGGAGGTCGTCACGGGTATCGAACGCAAGCCCACCGCTGCGATTGGCCGGGTTGTGGCAGGCCTGGCAGTTCGCCTTGAGGATCGAAACGGCCTGAGCGGGAGTCTGCTGGGCCCAGGCGGGCGGGACCGAGAGCACACCCACGATCAGTACCAAGGCCACCTGACCGAAAAAAGGCTTGCGCATACTCTTTTTCATTCTCGCTGAGAATTGGGCTGGGCGTTGGGTGCGGTTCATGTGACTAAGAGCTCGCTCAAGATTCGCCGGGATCCGCTTGCTGGCGCGCGCGGTTCGGTTTCGGCACTGATGGTCAGATGCTCGAAGGGGCTTACTTGTTTGTGGGGACCGGTACTGAAATGGGGCGCCGTGCAAACAAAGCGTCCCGCCGGGGCATCCTTGACCGTATTAAGATTAGCCGTGTTGCCGTGAACTGACCCGAGGTGGCGTTCCAGGAAGGCGACTAGAATCCATTGTGCCCCGTTGAGCAGGATGCGATTGACCGTTTTGTGGCGGATCCGTCGGAACAGTCGTATTGCGAGATGTTCCTGGTGGTGATGCCACGGATGGTGACCTATTTCCGCGTCCGCGGGTGCGGGCGGGAGCTGGCCGAGGATCTTGCGCAGGAAGTTATGCTGGCCGCGTATACGCAGAATTCGGGCTTGCGGAGCCGGGCGCTGTTCCGGCCGTGGCTCTATAAGGTGGCGCGCAACGTGTTTCTGCAATGGCTGCGGCGGAACGGCCGGGAAGTGGAAACGCTGGATCTGGACGCGGCGGGATCGCAGGCGGAAAGCCATTCGCCCGATCCTTTCCGGACGCTACAGTTCGCGCAGTGGATGGCGGCCCTGGACGCGGACGAGCGGCAGATCATGATGCTGCGGTACGTAGAAGAACTGGAGTACCACGATATTGCGGAAGTGCTCGGGCTGCCGCTGGGTACGGTGCAGTGGAAGATCTTCAACTCGAAGAAGAAACTGGCGCGGCGGTTTGGAAGTGTGTAGATAAAATGCGACACGAAATCTCGGAACAACAGTGGATCGAATACCTTTGCGGCAACCTGCGCGGACGCGAGCCGGCGCGCTTACGGGAGCACGCCAAGAATTGCCCGGAGTGCGCCGGTACCTTGCGGGATCTGTCGGTCTGGCGCGAAAAACTGGCTGACGAGGCGGCTTTGGTGCGCAGCGCGTTCGAGACGTCTCAGGATACGCTCGACCGGCTTTTAGCCGACTCGCTGAAGCGAATCCGCGAATTTGAAACCGGCGCCGATCCCAGTTGGACCTTCCGGGAAGCGGTGATGTTGATGCGTTTGCTGGTGGAACCGTTCTGCGGCTCCGGCACGGCCGGCGCAACGATTCATCTGGCGGTTCAACGATCCACTCCGGGAGCGGGGACACCGGCGACCTGGGGTTTGTTCGTCCGGAATATGAGCGAGGCGATGTCCTCGGTGTGCGGGAATGCGGCGGGCCGGCTGGTGAATCAGGTAGGAGCTTGTCTTCAGGTGGAAGGAGCTTAAAGGTTACCGGAATGCCCGAGCTTGGCAAACCCATCGCGCGACTCTGGGCCGCCGCGGCCGTGGCCGCCCTGCTCGGAGCCGTGACCTTCTTCTGGCCAGGCCTTGAGGTCCTGAATCATTCGTTGAAAGTGGTGGCGTATTCGGTGGCGCTCGGGTATTGGATGAAAATCGCGGGCGACCATCCGCAACGCTCCACCATGCGGGTCGCGTGGCTGCTGTTGGCCTGGAGCTCGGGAATCTCCATCGCGCGCCATGCGTTTGAATTGGCGATCCACTTTGGGAACTGGCCGCTGAGCATCAGCAGCTTCCGGCAGATTCCCACGGTGCTCGCGCTGGTGATGCTTACGGGCGGTTTGTTTGCGATCTGGTTCGGCTTCGCGGCGATTGGGCTGGGCAGCCGCTTTCGCACGTCCGACGCGATCTGGATCGCGGCCGTCGTCGCTTTCGTTCCGTACCTGTTTTCTCTGCGCGAAAACATGGTGGACGCGAAGTCGCCGTACGTTCTGATTCGCCAATTGCAATCGTTGAGTCCCGTTCTGTTGGCCGCGCCTGCGCTGATTGCGCTGCTGCTGCACCGGATCGAACAGGATATGCGCGGAGGCCAGCTCGCTAATTCTCTCCGACTGGTAGTTGCTTATCTCGTCCTGCGGCTGGTCGCGATGCTGATTATGATTTCTCCGGGCCTGATGAACCTGGCCCTGCCGAGGATGATCGCGGGAGCTGCGGGATGGGGAGCCATCTGGCTGTTCACGCTGGCGGCGGCCTACCGGTGGCGGCTGACACTTTCGGCGCGCGAACTGATCCGGCGCTATCAGGCCGATCCGGAGACGGAGCTGGCCGGCCTTTCGCAGATGTTGCTCGCAGGGACGTCCGAAGAAGCCACGCTGAAATAAATCGGAGGGGCCGCAAACAAACCGGCCTTCCCGGTCATCTTGTCCACCCAGAAACCTGGGGAGGACCCTGTGAAGCCCACGTCTAGCCTTGTCTCGTCCAGCTTTTTCCTGTCTCTGGTTCGTTCCACGCTCCTGTTCTCACTTGTGATGATGCCGAGCCGCATCGACGCACAGGTGCTGTATGGCTCGCTGACCGGCAACATTACGGATTCTTCCGGCTCGGCCGTTCCGTCGGCGACCGTGGTCGCGCTGAACACCGGGACCGGCATCAGCCGGCAAGCGACGGCCGACGATCACGGCGCGTTTCTCTTTAACGATCTGCAGGCCGGCACCTATAGAGTCACCGTATCGGCGTCGAGTTTCGGCACCGTAGTGCAGTCGGGCGTGGAGGTCGCGGTGAACTCCGTGCGCCGCGTCGACATCTCACTCCAACTGGCTCAGGTTAACCAAACGATCAATGTCGAAGCGTCGGCGGTGACGTTGCAGACGGATCGAGCCGATGTCAGCTCGCAAATCCAGACTTCTCAGATCGCGAATCTTCCGGTGTCGGCGCAGCGCGTGTTCCAGTCGCTGTTCAAGATTGTTCCGGGATTCAGTCCACCCGCGGCGTCGCACTCCGAAGCCGGCAATCCGCAGGGGGCTTTGGCGACCAATGTCAACGGAGCCTCTTACAGCAACAACAACACGCGCATCGACGGGACGGCGGACCTTTATGCGTGGCTGCCCGAGATCGTCGCCTACGTGCCTCCCGAAGAAGCGATCGACACGATCAATATCGTGACCAACAGCTTCGATGCGGAGCAGGGAATCGCCGGCGGCTCCGCGGTGAACGTGATCACCAAGAGCGGGACGAATCAGTTTCATGGCAGCGCGTGGGAGTACAACACCGTCAGCGCGCTCAAGGCTCGCAATTACTTCTATTACGGCGGGACCAATCCCAAGTACATTCTGAATCAGTTTGGCGGAACGTTCGGCGGACCGATCATCAAGAACAAACTGTTCATTTTCGGCGATTGGGAAGACACGCAGCGACGGCAGGCCGAAGCCGGCCTGTTTACGGTTCCAAACGACGCGTTGCGGGCGGGCAACTTCACCGGCACCAACACGACCATCTACGATCCGAACACCGGAAATCCGGACGGAACCGGCCGCACGCCGTTTCCGGGGGGTACAATTCCCACGAACCGTATCAGCACGGCCGCGGCGAAGATGGCTGCGCTGCTTCCCGAGCCCAACCAGGCCAATTATCCGAGCAACGATTATTTCGCGGCCGGAAGCTACAGTTTCAAACGCAACAACTACGACGTCAAGACCAACTACAATCCCACGCAGAGCACCACGCTGTTCGGCCGCTACAGCATTTCCAAGACAACTATTTTCGATCCGCAAGCGCTAGGGCAGGCGGGCGGGCCGGCGATCGACGCCGGGCAACCGGGAACGGCTCCATCGACGATTCAGAGCGCGGCGATCGGCGCGACGCACACGTTTACACCGAATCTGCTGATCGACGGAAATATCGGGTTCCTGCGGCAGCACCTGGGAGCGGAGAACGTCGACATCAACAAGAATTACGGATCGGATGTGCTGGGGATCCCGGGCACCAACGGCCCCAACCTGCTGCAGGGCGGATATCCGGCGTTCTTATTCCAGGCGGCGACGGGCGCGGGAGCCGCGGCTTCGCTGGGTACGTTCACCAACCTGGGGAATCAGAATCCCTCGAATCCGTTTTTATTCAAAGATAACGAGTTCATGGGCGGCGTGAACATGGGGTGGATCAAGGGATCGCACTCGATCCGTTTCGGTTTCGAAATGATGCATTTCGCGATCAATCATTTTCAGCCCCAGGCGACTTCCGGTCCGCGAGGCGGATTCACGTTCAGCGGCGGGCTGACCGCGGTGAACGGCGGAGCTGCACCGAACATCTATAACGGCTGGGCCGATTTTCTTCTTGGCCAGGCTACCACCATGGGCAAGGACAACGAATACATCGATCCGGCTACCGTCCGCGAGAACACGTTCGGATTCTACATTCGCGATCAGTGGCAGATCAGCCGGAAGCTGACCGTGAATTACGGGATACGCTACGAAATCTACCCGTTTGCGCATCGCGATCACTTTGGCGGCGATGTCTACGATCCTGCGACCAACAATGTTTATCTGGGCGGGCTCAACGGAGTGCCGTACAACAGCGGCGTGGATTCCGGACATGGCGATTGGGCGCCGCGCCTGGGCGTCGCTTATCGATTGAACGAGAAGACGGTGGTGCGAGCGGGATTCGGAATCAGCGTGGATCCGAATAACTTCCGCAGCCTCCGCGACGCCTATCCGGCCATCATTTCGCAGCAGTACAGCGGGGCCAATTCGTACTCTGCCGCGGGAACCCTGGCCACCGGGATTCCGGCGCTGATTGGTCCGAACATCAGCCAGGGAACTCTTCCGCTGCCCGCCAACGTCGGCACCACGACATTTCCCAAGAATTTCAACCGCGGCTACGTGGAATCATACAACCTGATGCTTCAGCGCGATCTGGGAGCAGGATTCAACTTGCAGACGGGCTACGTGGGAACGCGGGCGATCCGATTGACGGCGGTGGTGAATCTGAACGCGGCGGCGCCTGGAACCGGGAAGGCAGGACAGCCGCTCTATGCGCTGTACGGAAACGCGACAACGATCAATGAGCTGGAGCCGTTCAACACGTCGACCTACAATAGCTGGCAGACGCAGTTGACGCGGCGATTCCGTTCCGGGGCAAGTTTCGGGACGACCTATACGTTCTCGCGCGCGATCGACTATAACGACAACAACGACTCGTCCCTGACCTTCCCGTGGACCGGCGCGTGGGCGCGGAATAAAGCGCTCGCCGGTTTCGACCGCACGCACAACTTCCAGCTCTATGGCGCTTACGAACTGCCGTTCGGACATGGAAAGCCGTTTGCTTCGCAGGGCATCCTGGCCGTGATCGTCGGCGGCTGGCAGGTGAACGGACTGATGAGCCGTACCAGCGGAACGCCATTTACGGTGATGTCCTCGGGGACCTCTCTGAATGCGCCGGGCGCAACCCAGACCGCCGATCAGATCCTGCCGAACGTGGAGATTCTGGGGCAAATCGGTCCGAACGCGTCGTACTTCAATCCGGTTGCGTTCGCTCCGGTGACGGCGGTGCGTTTCGGCACCAGCGGCCGGGACATCCTGCGCGGACCTGGCGTCTTCAATCTGGATGCCAGCGTGTTTCGGACGTTCAAGGTAAGAGAGAGAATCAATCTGCAGTTCCGTGCGGAATCGTTCGGTTTGACGAACACGCCGCAATTCGCGAATCCCGGGTCGACGGTCTCGTCGGCTACGTTCAATTCGGATGGTTCGGTGAAGGCTCTGAACGGCTATACGGTCATCAGTTCGTCGGTTGGGGAACGGCAAATGCGGTTTGCCCTGAAGCTGATTTTCTGATCCCGTTGGCAGGCTGGCCTGCGCGGCGAGTTGTACCCGGCGCATCACGAGCGGAGTGTAACTCTGCTGCCGGATTCAAGCCGGCCCAACAGGTCTACAAAATGACTGACCACGCTAGCCGTGACGCAGCGCGGTCATGGGGTCTACTCGAGACGCTCGGAGAGCCGGGATGGAGCAGGCCATCGCGGCTACCAGCGTGAACAGAACAACGGCTGCGACGAAAGATAGCGGATCGCTGGCTGTCACTCCTTCAAGGATCGAACCCAGCGTTCGGGTTAACCACAGGGCGCCTGCGACACCAGCTACGATGCCGGCAGCCGCCAGGAGCAGGCCGTGATAGAGGACCATTCCAACGACGGTGCGGCGCGACGCTCCTAGAGCGATTCGGATCGCGATGTCGTGCACGTGGCTGTTGACGAAGTAAGCAATCACACCGGAGATGCCGACGGTGGCGAGAATCAGGGCGAGCGCGGCAAACAGGCCCATCAGGATCATGTTGGCGCGTTGGTTGGACAGCGAATCGCCGAGGCGTTGTTCCATGGTCGCTACATTGAAAACGGGTTGGTTTGGGTCGGCGTCATGGACCACCCTGGTTGCGGCGGGGACCAGTACGGACGCGGGCAGGTTGCTTTTCAGGATCAGAAACATTTCCGGTTCAAACCCTGCGTCCGGTGGCAAGTAGATTGCGAAAGGATCAAGCGCCCAATTGCTTTTGACTTTAACGTTGCCGACGATCCCAATGATCTCTCGCCAACGGCCTTCCCGCGAACCTACCTCAATCCTCTTTCCCAATGCGTCCCCTCCGGAGAAGAACTCCTGGGCGAAGGCTTGATTCACGATAGCGACCGGCGGCGAAGGCGAGCGGTCCGATTCCGTGAACAAGCGCCCCTGATATAGCGGAATCTGGAGGGCCTGAAAATAGCCGAGACTCACACTCGCGTCCGGAATGGAGGGTCGGCCGCCGATGGGTGGTTGCGGGCGGCCTTCAAACGAGACACCCGCGGCGCCGAAAGCTCCCACTAACGGCAGTCCTCCGCCGAGCGCGGCGACTTGTACGCCGGGAATCGCGCGAGCATTTTGCAAGATTCTGTCGAAGAACGCCAGTCTTTTCCCGGCGTCGGGATACCGTCGCGGAGATGGGGAGATCTTGAAGGTCAGAACACCGTTTGGAACAAAGCCCAACTCGGCCGATGCGAGGCGCAAGAAGGTCCGGATCAGCAGGCTGGAGCCGACTAAGAGCATCATCGCCGCTGCGATCTCCGCTATGACCAGGATCCCGCGAACACGCTGCTGGCCGCGGCTGCCCGTGCTTCGGGCTTCCTCTTTCAGCGCGCTGTTAAACTCCGTGCGCAAAGCAACGAAGGCGGGCACGAGGCCAGTCACGATCCCGGACGCCAGCGTTACCGCCAAGGCATATGCAAGCACCGATGTATCCAGACGTAACAGATCCGCCAGGTGAAGATTGGACGGAAGCATGGTTCGGAGCGCACCGAGACTCATCTGGCCCAGCAGAACTCCGAGGAATCCAGCCATCCCGCAGAGCAGGAGACTTTCGGTCATCAATTGCCTGACTAACCGGGCGGCGCTTGCGCCGATGGCGGCGCGGACGGCGATCTCCCGCCGGCGGGCAATTGCGCGGGCCACCTGGAGGCTGGCGATGTTCAGACAGGCGATCAGCAGCACCATCGCGACGGCGCCCTGAAGGATCAAAACCATGGTCCGGACGTTTCCGGTGAGCCACTGGCGCAGCGGCGTGACGCGGACGTCCATATCTTTCCGCATCGTTATCATCTGAGCCGGCTCTTGCGAAGCGGTCGCCTGCACGATGCCGGCAAGCTCCTTTTTCAAGGCGGACAAGGACACACCCGGTTTTCGCCGGACGAGCACGCGCAAGACCCGGAAGTTTTTCGCGTCATGCCAATTCGGGTTAACCGGCAAATCCATCGGGACTAACAGCTCGTGATGAAAGTTGTTGTCCGGGAAGATGAAGTCCAACGGCAACACGCCGACAATCTTTCGGGCTTCTCCATTCAGATGAACAAGCTGGCCAATCACGTCAGGTGAAGAGCCGAAGCGCCTTCGCCACAGCGCGTAACCGAGAATTACGGTAGGCGCGGCCCCCAGGCGGTCTTCCTCCGGGGCAAAGTTACGGCCCAGCATGGGTCTGCATCCGACCAGGTCGAGCAGCTCCGATGTCACCATCGTTCCTTCGATCCGTTCCGGTTCGCCCATGCCCTCGAGCGTGAGCGCGTCGGCGCCTCCGCCGTACGCTGCGATGCCATCGACGGATTTCAAGTGCGCGCGCCAGTTCTCGAAATCGGGACTGGGCGGCCCGTGCACACTGGGTTCATGCGGCCAAAACTCGGTGACGTAGACCAGACGATCGGCGTCTTCATAGGGCAGGCTCTTCAGCAGCAGAGTGTTCACCGCGCTGAATAGAGCTGTGTTGATTCCGATGCCGAGAGCCAGGGAGCCGATGGCGACTACGGAGAATACGGGGCTCTGGCGCAGGACCCGGAACGAATAGCGGATGTCCTGGGAAAGCTCATCGAGGAATCGGATTCCCGCAATGGCGCGGACTTCGTCTTTGAAACGCTCGCGGGAACCGAGCTCCAGCCGGGCTTGGCGTTCGGCCGCTTCTTTCGATTGCCCGGCTCGCATCAGGTCGGCGGCACGCAGCTCCAGGTGGAGGCGGAGTTCGTCGTCGATATCCTGCTCCCACGCCATCCGTCGCGTGAGTGCCCGCCAGACGCCGCGGATTCTGGAGAACACGCTAGGTTTCCTCCGCGCGGGCGGCAAGCGCGGCAGCCATCGCAGCCACCAGCCGCTCCCATCCGTCGGTTTCGCTTCGTAGCCGCTTACGGCCCTTGGCCGTCAGGCTGTAAAACTTGGCCCGGCGATTATTCTCCGAGACGCCCCATTCGCCAGCGAGCATTTCGCCCTGCTCCAGGCGGTGCAGCGCGGGATAGAGGGCGCCCTGCTCGATCTTCAGCGCCGCGCCGGAAATTTGCTCGATCCGCAACAGGACACCGTAGCCGTGCTGCGGCCCCAAAGAAACCGCCTTCAAAATCAGCAGATCGAGCGTGCCGGGGAGCAGATCGGTGGATGGCGGCAAACGGTTCTCCTAACTCGACTAGGGGAAGCATAATCCGGTCTCTCCTAATTTGTCAAGGAGAAGCTTCTGGAGCCCAGGGCCAGCATCGCAGCCGCAAGGGCCCAAGAAATTGCTGCGATCCAGCGTGCGATTTGCATTTCGGCGCCGCCGTCGTAAGACAGTTCGATGGAGCAGGCTCCCGCGCAGTGGGGTTCGACATACATCTGGCCAAGGCCGTCTGGAAGAACCTGTTTCTCCGCGCCATTGATGCGGGCGTGCCAGCCGGTGTGATCGGTAAGCTGGATGGAAACCACATGATCGGGGGAGAGGATCGAATGAATCGAGGCGGAGTGGTCGGTGGTCCAGCGAAAATCGGCTTCCGGGAGCGTGGGATTATCGAGGGCTTTCACGTAAGCGCTCAGAGGGCCGACGTCGATGCCGTTCGCTGGCGTGCGCAGGACCAGATCGGGGTTGGTCACGATGCGCGCCAGAGATGTCGAGCGTTGGGGGACTTGGAAGATCGTGTCGCCGCCTTGATGCCAGAGCGCCGGGAGGACTCCGTTGAATTTGCCGGGATTACGATCGTCACGATATGCCTGCGTTGTATCCGGCCCGGCCACGGCGATTGCGTGGGCGCCCATCGCCTTCAGCCATAGAATTGAAATCTCCGCGTCGCGATTGCCGGCGCCATCGCCGGAGCGGATCTGGTAGCTGGCCATTCGCGTGACCTGATTCACTACGCCGTTATCGAAACCGCCGGTGACTTGCTGGGTGTCGCTGAACGCATTCAACCAGAATTGCGTCGATCCGGACGCAAATACGCGACGTCCGTTGAGATTTCGGTCGCACCAGACTGCTGTCTGGTATTCGATCGTCTGATCGATCTTGACCGGCGAAAGAAGATAGCGTGCGAAACGGCGGTCCGATTTTGCGGGAATCATCGCCAGCAGGATCGCGATCGCCGCCAGGCCGATGCGAGCCGGGCGTGGAACGCGGTCGATGACGGGCTTAAAGGCGAATACGATCAGCATCGACAGCGCCAGTTCGAACTCGAGTTGATACCGGTCGGGTTGTGGCAGGATGTAGATCTTCCACCAGTACGCTGGAAGCACGGGCGCGGCCATCAACAGGGCGAAGATCGCGCCGAAGCGGATAGCGAGCGACGGCGTCAGGCGGCGGATTGCCAGCACCAGAACCAGCGCGGCGATCGCCACGATGGCCAGGCTGCGCGGCATGTTCGCGTAGACGCCGGCGTAGTCTCCCAGGTGCGGCGCGTTGATGCGGATGGTCTGGACGGTGGACGGAGGAATCCAGGGGATGACCAGTCCGTAGGCGAGCAGCGCGGCCGTCAGCGCGACGACGCCGGACCGGAGGTTGGTGGAACAGATATAAGCGATTCCAGCGGCGAAAAGCGCGACGGCGGCCAGCCAGTTCGTCAACACCGTGGCGGCAAACAAGACGGCGCACAGAACGATATCGATCGGCCGGCGGCGCGTGGAGGCGCGATGGAGGCAGAGCACCGATAGCGTCAGCAGAGCGATACCGGCGACATGTGGTCCTTCGCCCCAAGCCGCCAGCGCCTGAAAGCGCCGGGGCCGCAGCAATCCGATTTCGCGACGGATAGCGGGGATCACGAAGGCGGATGGGGACAGCACGGAATACATTAATCCCGCGAAGAAGCTGTAGGCGCGCGATCCGGAGAGCGACAGGCACAACAGGAATAACGCGACCGGGCCGATGCAATAGAAGAACGCGGCAACGAAATGATAGGCGAGGGCGGGCTGCCAGTGAAACAGGTTCGTCCACAGCGCCACGATCGAATGAAATAGCGGCGGATAACTATTCTGAAAAGGGATTCCGCCGTACCACAGGGGAAACCAGGTAAGATCCCGAAAATTGCCAGCGATGTATCGGGCGAGGCCGATAAACGCGGCCTCGATGGATCCCATCTGGTTTATGTACGCGGTCCAGAACATCTCCCGGCACACGTAGAAATTAATAATGAAGAGTCCGCAGGCGCAAGAAATCGTGCGCGTCGCAGGGTGACGCGTGACCATGGTGGTTTGAACATAACACGACCCTGTTTCAGGCCCCCGTTTCAGGCCCCTGTTTCAGGCCCCTTGTCTTCGGCGTCCGGTGCGCGTATGCTTCTAACCAAAGTAACGGCGATTGCCGAAGGAGTCAGAACCATGTGCGTTCCGAAGTCTTTCTCTATACTTATGCTCGCTCTGAGCCTCAGCGCGGCTGCACTGTCGCAGACCGCTACGGCTGAACTCAGCGGCAATGTGACCGACGGCACGGGAGCCGCGGTCGCGAATGCAAAAATAACCGCGGCTAATCCCTCCACTGGGTTTTCGCGCGAGGTGCGCACCAATCAATCTGGCGCGTACGTCTTCACGATCCTGCCGCCGGGCATTTACAGTCTGGCCGTGGAAGCGCCGGGCTTCCGCAAGGCCATTCAAAACAACGTCGAGCTGCAGGTGAACCAGCGCGCCGATGTCGACTTTCAAATGCAGGTCGGGCAGCTTACGGAAACCGTGGAGGTCACTGGAGCCGCGCCTCTGCTGGAATCCGAATCCTCGACACTGGGCACGGTCGTCAATTCGCAGTTGACTGCCGAGCTTCCGCTCAATGGCCGGAACTTTGTGCAACTGGCGACGCTTTCACCGGGCGTCAACGGTACCGGTTACAGCGTTTCGGGAACCATCATGAGCGGCACGCGTCCCGATGACCGGCGGCCGGGAACGGAGATCTTTTCCAACGGCAATCGCGAAGGCTCGAACGATTTCCTGTACGACGGGCTGGACGACAACGATCGCCTGACGCTTTCCATCGTGTATCGCCCGGGCGTCGACGCGATCCGCGAGTTCAAGGTGCAGACCAATCTCTTTAGCGCGGACCAGGGCCGCAACTCAGGTGCAGTCGTCGACGTGGTTACCAAGTCCGGCACCAACGAGTGGCATGGCAGCGCGTTCGAGTTCCTGCGGAACTCCGCGATGGACGCGCGCAATTTCTTCAATCCCGTCGGAACACCGTTTCCGTCGTTCCGCTATAACCAGTACGGCGGTTCTTTCGGAGGGCCCGTCACGATCCCGAAGCTTTATAACGGCAAGAACAAGACGTTTTTCTTTGTCGACTACGAAGGTTTCCGCCGCACGTCGCAGCAGCTCCAGATTTTCTCCGTTCCAACGGCGGCCATGCGAAAGGGCGACTTCAGCGCTTTGCCGGTGAAGATTTACGATCCTAACAGCACCACGGCTTCCGGCTCGTCGTATACGCGGACGCCTTTTCCCGGAAACATTATCGATCCCACGCGGTTCGATCCGATTACGTTCAAAATGGTGAATGCTTATCCGTTGCCGCAGACCAGCGCGCTTACGAATAACTACACCAGCAACATGTCGCAGCAGCAGAATTGGGATCAGGGCGATATCCGGCTGGATCAGAATTTCACTTCGAGAGACACGTTCTTCGCGCGCTATTCCATCCAGCACACTTCGACCATTGTTCCTCCCACGTATCCGCCCACTACCATCGCGGGCATCTCGCATCCGGTGATGCTGGGCGATGAAGCGTCCTTCGCGGGAACGTCGTTCCAGCCGGTGCAGCATGCGGCAGCGGCGTACACGCACATTTTCTCGCCGACTCTCATTAACGACGTGCGCGTCGGATTCAATCGCTATCGTGACGACTACACGCTCGCAGGCACCACGCCGACCGAGAACCTGGGCGTCGAGCTTGGCGTTCCCAACTCCAATCCGAACGCGCTCCAGACCGGGCTGCCGATCTTCTCGCCCGCCAGTTACGAAGGCATCGGGATGAGCCGGTCGCTGCCCATCTATCGACGCGAAAATACGTTTGAAGAACTCGACAACGTCACCTGGACGAAGGGCTCGCATACGATCAAGTTCGGTGTCGACGTACGCCGCCGGCAGATCACCGAGTACCAGACCAACCGCGGAAACGGCCGCTTCAATTTCAGCACCGGATTCACTTCTCAACCCGGCGTCAACAGCGGCGACTCGATTGCGAGCATGCTGCTCGGTTATCCGACCTTGTATGAGCAAGACTATCTGCTTGTCTGGCCGGGCATTCGCGGCATCGAAACCGGTCTCTACGTGGCCGATGACTGGCATGCCTCCAAAAAGCTCACCATCAACATTGGAATGCGGTGGGAATATTACAGCCCGTACAGCGAAGTGGCAAATCGATGGGCCAATTTCAATCCCACCACGGGCAAGCTGATGATCGCCGGACAAAATGGCGTCGGATCGACGGCCGGCTTGAATGGCGACTACAAAGATTTCGCGCCCCGCCTCGGGTTCGCGTATCAAGCCTTCTCGCATACCGTGATTCGCGGTGGCGTGGGACTTTTCTACAACCCCAACGGAAATGGCGGCGCGCTTCTTCGCTTCGATCGCCAGCTTCCCTTCGGGCCGGTGCTTTCCATCAGCCCGGGGGATCAGGTGCTGGGGCCGCGCGTCAGCAACGGTTTTCCAGCCACTCCGACGGTCAATCTTGCGGTGGCCAATAACCCCAGCGGAAATGTGATCGGTGTACCGGGCGATTTCAAACAGGCGTATGCGGAACAGTACAACCTGACCCTTGAACAGGAGGTAAAGCCCCTTAGCACGCTGTTCAAGTTCGCTTACGTCGGCAATCTCGGCCGCCGCCTGGGTACAACGTGGAATCCGAATCAGCCGGTTCCGGGCCCCGGCGCAACGTTGACTCGCCGGCCGCTCTACAACTTCGTGCCGGCCATCGGCGATATCACTTACTTCACGTCGGACGGCCTCAGCAACTATCAGGCCTTTCAGTTCAGCGCCGAGAAACGGCTCTCGCGAGGTCTCACCGGATTGGTCGGTTACACCTGGGCGCATTCCATCGACGATGTCGCAACCGACTTCGGCGGCGGGACCGGAACTCCGCAGGACCCGCGCTGCCGCTTCTGCGATCGCGGCAACTCGGCGTTCGACATCCGCCACCGCGTGACCATCAGTTTGACGTATCAGCTCCCCGGCTTCCGTACCGGCGGGCTGAAGGGCACCGTGCTCGGCGGATGGCAGATCAACGGTCTGCTGCAATCGCAGACCGGACTTCCGTTCACGCCGCAGTTGGCCAACACGACGGTCAACACCGGCACCGCCAGCCGGCCTGACCGCATCGCCAGCGGAGATCTCACCAGCGGCCAGAGCATTCGCCACTGGTTCGATCAGACAGCTTTTATCTCGCCAGCGCAGTACGTCTATGGCAACGCGGGACGCGACATCCTGTTCGGCCCGGGACGCACGAATCTGGATGCTTCGCTGTTCAAGGATTTCCGCCCCGTGGAACGGATGACCGTTCAGTTCCGCGCGGAGTCCTTCAATATCTTTAACCACCCGCAGTTCGGGCAGCCGAACGCGACGATCGGCAGCGGTGCGGTAGGCACCATCACCTCGACGGTCGGTAACCCGCGCCAGATGCAGGTGGCGCTCCGGCTCATGTTCTAAATATGCCAACGATCAATTCACGCCGTGATTTTCTGAAGATACTGGCGCTTCCGGCGCTGCCCTCTCTCTCCTGGGCGGCGCCGGATCCGGCGGGCCTAAAGATCAAGCGCGTCGACGCCTATGTCCTCAAGGTCGGCTCCAAGCGCGATATCGTGTGCGCTCGCATCGAAACCGAGGAGGGTATCCACGGCTGGGGCGAGGGCACGACGCCGCCTAACGTCGCGCCCGTGGTTGCTCAGATCCGGTCGTTCTCGAAACTATTAATTGGCCAAAGCGCATGGGATATCGAGAAACTCTGGCGCCGGATGTATATCCTCGAGGAAAATTCTCTTGGCGGCACGCTTTTCGCGGGCATGAGCGCGGTGGACATCGCGCTCTGGGACATCGTCGGAAAGAAGCTGAATGTGCCCGTCTATAAGCTTCTCGGGGGCAAGATTCAAGACCGTTTGCGCATCTACACCAGTTACCGCTGGGGTGAAATTCCGCGCACGGCCGACGCCTACCGGCAGCGCACCAAGGAACTGATCGCGGAAGGCGCCACCGCCGGTAAATACGATCCCTTCGGCGCCTATCCCGCGGCGGACCGGCAGTTATCGACGCAGATTTTGAACGAAACGCGAGAGATGATTCGAGGCATCCGCGAAGCCGGCGCCGGGTTCGACATCTGCGTGGAGGCGCACGGGAAGTGGAACATGGCCTCCGCCGGCCGCATCATCAAAATGCTGGAGCCGTTCGACCCGTTCTTCCTGGAAGAACCTGTGCCCCCGGAAGATGTGGACGCGATGGCCGCGCTTCAACGGTCCACCAACATCCCCATCGCGACCGGCGAAGGCCTGCAATCGCACTGGAACTTCCGCGAACTCCTGAATAAGCAAGCCGCGCGGATTATCCAGCCGGACGTTTCGCGCACCGGCGGCATCACTTCGATGAAGAAAATCGCCGCCATGGCCGACGCCAATTACGTCGTCGTGGCGCCGCACAATCCGAACGGCCCGGTGTGCACCGCGGCCAGCATTCAGGTGGCTGCGTCGATTCCCAATTTCCTCATCATGGAGGAAGGCTTCCGGGAAACGTCCGATTACAAAGACCTGTTTGTAAACGGCTGGAAAGCGACCTTATCGCACTGGGAAATTCCCGACGCACCCGGACTCGGCATCGACCTGTCGCCCGAGTATGTGCGGGATCACACGGTCAAGATCGATTAAACCCCGGGACGCATTTCTCGGTGGCCGCAGCGCGCCAGCATGCCGTGACGGAATTTTTCGCGCTCCTCCGGCGTCATCTGCTGCCAGCGTTCGCTCATCCGGCGTTTCCAGGGTCCACCGTGTCCCGGTCTGCCGCGGAATCCTCCGAACAGGATCTTGCTCAAGACCAGGATGCCGAGCGCCTGCCAAAAGGTCACCGCGCGCAGGCCGAATACCGCCGGCGCCAGCCAGTTCCACAGACCCATCACCACGAAGCCGAAGACAGCCACGGCCATCAGTCCGATCACTCCGATTTTCAACCGCCTCATCCATAATGAATTCATATTCTGGTCCTCATAAACTTGTAATCTCGTCGTAAATCGCTCGCAGGCGGCGGCGAAGATGGACAATCGCGTAATGCTTGCGCGACAGAAGCGTATTGACGCTTACTCCCGTTTCTTCGGCAAGCTGCTTGAAGCTTCGCCCGTCCAATTCATGCGCGATGAACACATCGCGCTGCTCTTCTGGAAGTTCGTCCAGCGCGGCATCCAACTCCTCCAAAAGAACGTTTCGCGCGTACAGCGCCTCCGGACCCGCATCGGGCGACGGGAGGAGCTCTTCGAGCATGAGCGGCTGGTCCCCCGGGTTCGCCTCTGAAGGAGGCTCCGCGCGCGCCTCCAGCTTTTTCCTGCGAAAACGGTCGACGATCCGATTTCGGGCGACGCGGTAAAGCCACGCGCCCGCCTGCTCGACCGGCTTCATGAATCGGTACGCCTCGACCAGCTCGAAGAAGACATCTTGCAGGATGTCCTCCGCATCGCCCGCGTCGTCCACCCGTTTGCGGATGAAATTGAGTAAACGACGCCTTTCCCGCTGGATCACCTCGGAAATACGGCGATTCTGCTCGGCGCGCTGCCCGCCGGGCTCGGTCGTTAAACTCAGCACGTCCTCCATCTACTCTGATAGACGAACGAACGGGCCGGATATTGTACGCGGATCGAAAACAGCCGTTACTGCTTGAGTCCAAAGGCGTAGACGTCGGAGGACGCTACCAGCAACCTGCCCGCGGTTACGGCTTTTGAAATTTGGACGTCCAGTCCGCGACACCGAGAGTCTTCAGGACCTCCGGGGCCGCTTCTTCCATCGCCACGGACTGATGACACGCGCTGCAGTCCTGTGTGATGGTTTTCTTGTCGGGAGTCGCATGGCTGTCGTCATGGCAGCGGAAGCAGCCTGGATCGTCCATGTGACCCAGATGATTCGGGTAGGTTCCCCAGGTGACTTTGAGATCGGGGAACACGTTGTTTCGGTAGATTGCGGTGAGAGCCTGCCCCGCCGCCTGGATGTCGCTTTCGCGAGTGGCGGCAATAGCGGGATATTTTTGCGAATAAAACGCCTTCAGGGCGGCTGGAAGCTTTTGCGCGGCATCGTCAGCGCTGGCGTAGGTTGCTTTCAGCAGGTCGACGCCGGTCTTCTTCACAAACGGCAGCCCGACAGAAATGGCCCCGGACGCCATGGCTTTGTCGACGGCCTGATCCGGCAGTTCGAAGGAGTGCGCAGCGCGATTGTGACAATCGACGCACTGCATGTCGAACTTGGGCAAGGCGTCTGGCGCTTTGGCGTCTGGCGCTTTGGTGTCTGCCGCTTTGGTGTCTGCGGAGACGTAAGTCCGGTTCGCCCGCGTTTCCGTGTTCGTGTATTCCACCCATGGGATCGTTTCGCGTTTCTTGTCCGCGGCTGCGTAACGGATATGCACCCCGGGACCCATGTGCGCGCCATGAATGCCGCCAAATCGTCCGCCGCCCACCAGCATGGTGAGAACGGTTTCACTGCGCGTGTTGGCTTCGTCGTCCTTATATTTCGTGATCATTCGCAGCCGGGGGCCGATCATGAGCCCGCGCGCGTGGCACTGCTCGCATGTGTCGGCGGACGATACCAGCTTGTTGTTCTCCATCGCGGATTCGATGGGGCGCGGGTAGTTGTTGAGAATGACGGAAATGAGCTGATTGGTTCCGGCCATCTTGGCCCTCAGCCAGCCCGTCGCTCCAGGCGCGATATGGCAGGATCCGCAGGTGACTTGCTGATGCTTGGGCTGCAGGTGGGCCGTGAACTCCGGCTGCATCACGTGGCAGGTCTGGCCGCAGAACTGGACGGTCTCCATATGCTCCACCGCGCGATAGCTCACCTGGCTCGCGATGATCAGATTCACCACGGTCATCACGCCGAAAAATATTCCGGCGCGGCGCCATGCGGATTTTCTGTCGCCTTCGAGGTCCAGGCTTGCGGTCAACTTGCGGCGGCCGAGCACAATGCCGACGGGAATCAGGGCGAGCCCGGCGAAAAACACCATCGGCACGGCGAAGAAGATCAGCAGGCCGATGTACGGATTGCCGACGTGGCCTCCCACGTTGGCCGGCAGCAGGAACACCCAAGAGAAACCCGCCAGCGTCACCAGCGCGACGCCTGCCATTGCGATCCAGTGGCTGGTGAGTACCACCAGGATTGGGCGATGCGGTTGCCCGGGGTTCATGGCTTCCTCCTTCCGGCGGAATTCAGAAATGCGATCACATCGGCCATCTGAGTGCCGTCAAAGCGCGGCCAGGCGATGTGTTTGCCGTTCATCTGTTCCATCATGCGCGGACCATGGCGCCACAGCGCCGACACCATTGCCGCGCCGGTGAAGCTTCGGCCGGCGGACGGAAGCGCGGGGGCTCCGCTCGAGGCGTCGTTATGGCAGGCGGTGCAATGCTTCGCCGCGAATACCCGTCCGCCCGCGGTGGGTTTGCCGGAGTCTTCGAAAAACTCGCCCGCCCATAGGTAACTCACGATTTCCAGCATCTCGACGGGATCGAGCTGGGCGGGAGTCTGCGCCATCCGCGGTTCATGATTCCACATCGCCGCCGCGATGTCCGTCAGAGTTTTGTTTTTCAGAAGCGGACCCAGAGAAAGTCTTCCCGTGTGGCAGACGGAGCATCCCTTGGATTGAAACAGAGCTTCGCCGCCGGCTCCGGAGCTAATCTCGGTTCGCGCCGCCACGCCGCGCGCCGCCGGGAGATTTCGCAGATATACCAGCATGTCGGTCAGGTCTTGCGATGTGAGCTCCGGCCACGCGAACTTGCGCCTGGCGAACTCGGTCTTCATGGTGGCGGCATGATTCCACATGGCGCTGACCAGCGCGACCGGTTGGCCGATGGATTCCCACTCCGCGACAGGTTTGGCCGTGGGGAGCCTGGCCTGCGTCAAGCCGTGACATTCGGCGCAGTGCTTCGATCCGAACAGATTCTTGCCGCGCCCGGCGTCGCCCGGACGATCGAAAAAGTGGGCCGAATAGAAATAGGCGAACAGGTCCGCGGCGGCCTGCTCGTCAAGATCTCCGGCGCGAATATTCCGGTCGCGCATGGCTGCCCACATGGCCGGCGCGTGGTTCCACATGGTGGCGGCCAATGTTGCGGGCGTGAAGCTGCGATCGATCCGCCGGCCGAGATCGGGGCCGACGGTCCCGCCTTTTCCGTTGATGCTGTGGCATTGGACGCAGGACAGCGCCTCAAACAACTGCGCGCCGCGCGCCGAATCCGCCGCGACATTTGCAGCCCATAGATTTGAAGGCACTGCCGAAAGCAGCAAGAGGAAACCAACGGCCAGGCGTTTCATCGCGTGAGCCTCAATCCCGTAGTTACCAGACTGGCGTGGAAGCTTTCGTAGGGATACAGCGTTTCTCCGTAGCCGTAGTAGCGCCATTCTCCGAACCAACTGATGTGTTTCGTCACAGGCAGCCACAGCGTGACGATCGGCTGAAAATAAGTGGTCGGCCGGCTGCCTGAGGATGTAAAAAGGGAACCGCCCGCGGTGATCTTGGAACCCGCGGCGCGCGGCAGATTGATGTTGAATAGCGCGGTCGCGGCGTTGGCATTATCGCGATAGATCGACGGCAGCATCTGCAACGTTCCGGGGTCCAGATAACTGAGGCTGGAATAAATCGTGGATCGCGTATAGGAGCCTTGAAAATTCCAGACCTTGGCGGGCGACCAGAATAAAGATAGCGATTCCTGCTGGCCGCGGTAATTCGAGTTCACGCCCGCCACCGGATTGTTGTTGAGCAGCGCCGTAAAGTCGGCCGTGATGTTCAGGGACTTGATGGCCTGATACCGCGCCTGCGCGCGGACTCGCTGGTAATTGTAGAGACTGGTCCGAAAATCGGCGGCTCCGCTTGACGCGACTTCGGCCTCGGCCGTCAGCGAGAGCTTCTGAATTGGCCGGTATCGTAATCCGCCGAGCCCGACGTTGCGGCGCAGCCTGGCCTGATCGGAGCTGACCAGTCCCGCGGCCGGGAGAACCGCGTCGCTTTCCTCGCCCCAGACATAACGATAACCGCCGCGCAGCATCAGTTTCGAAGTCGCGTCATAGAACACATCGATCTCCGCCTGATTGTAGTTATTCACCAGCGACGAGCTGAGAACACTCGCGATCTGCTGTGAAGTGGATGAGCTGGTAAATATGCTGTTCGAAGACGCTGAGCCCGAGTTGTGGAGGCGATCCGTCAGCCAGCTTTCGGTGATGCGTATGCGGTTGAGCGCGCGCTGCTCGGCGCCCAGGGTCCCGGTGGTGTGCGGGAGCTTCGCCGACGCCGAGAGCAGATAACTCTGGCTGGTATAAAACAGGAGCGGACTTTGGAGTAACAGGTTTCCGGCGACTTTCTGCTGATAATTTACGCTCGAGTCCGGCTGACTATACAGGAACTGGCCATACAGATCGAGCCACGATGCCGCGTTCGCCGTGAACAAAGCCTTGGAGTAGATGCTGGAGCCGCCGATCCCGTAAGCTGCCAGCAACCCGGTAAGCGACGTAATCTGCCCGAGCGCCGGCGTCAACACGTTGCCGTAGTTTGTTCCGGAATTCTGGAACACGCTTTGATCGTCTTTGAAGGTGGTTCCGCCTTCTTCGAGCGTGGCGTGAAACCGGCGCAGCTCTATGCGCACGCCGCCGCGATAGAGGTTCGTCAGGTCGTACATGGTGTTCGGCACGGGGAACTGATTTGCGCTGGTAACGAACGCGGTCGCGCCGGTACCCGTGCCCGAGTCCCGCTCATACGCGAGATAGGGAATGATTCGCTTGGCCGGGAATAGATCGAGCTCATAGCTTCCCATCTTCCGGTGCGTATCGAAGGACTGCTCGTTCAGGAGTATGCCTCGCGAAAGCAGCGGATCGGCATAGGAAGGAAGAAAATCGAAGTACGCGATGTCGCGATAGTCGGCGCTGAAACGGTACAGCTTCGATTTTTCAGCGTCTACGTGGACGGTCTGGTACGGCTCCCCGCCCCAGCTATAGGCGCGTACGCGGATTTTGTCGAACCAGCGCCGCTTGGGATCG
The DNA here is from genome assembly GCA_035308605.1 of Bryobacteraceae bacterium. Classification (GTDB taxonomy): domain Bacteria; phylum Acidobacteriota; class Terriglobia; order Bryobacterales; family Bryobacteraceae; genus Palsa-187. The sequence continues at coordinate 12,669 of DATGGL010000358.1, read as the reverse complement.
ATCAGCGTAAATTCGGCTCCCAGCAGTTTCGGTCCCGAGCCCAGATTCACGAAGGTTCGATAGGCATCGAAGTTGCCGCCGACGTCGGTGCGCCAGCGGTAGCCGAGATCGATCCAACCGGTGAGCCACGATTCAGTCGCCGGCACGGGCGAAGCGGCCGCCGCTGGCTGCGTCGCGTCGGGCTTTGCGGCTTCAGGTTTTGCGGCGTCGGGCTTGGCCGGTTCCTGGGTGGCGTCTGCAGCCGCAGTTTCCTGCGCGCATACGCGCGTCAACGGCATCAACATCATCGCGACCATGAACAGCGGTCTCATTTCAGCAAATTCCGGTCCACGTGGCTTCCGTGGATCTTCTGGTGACAGACCGTACAGTTTTGATAAACCGGCGAACGCAGATCGTGAAACGAAGGCGGTACGACGCCGATGGTCCTGGTTTTATTTACGGTCGGTAGATTGGCGTGGCATTGGAGACACAAATATTGCACCGACTGCCGGGCGAGCATGCGCGGATTCGAAGAACCGTGTACTTCGTGGCAACTACCGCAACCTTCGAAGCGGACCGGCTCATGCTCAAACGGGAATGGTCCGCGTTTGTCGCCATGGCATTGGAAACAACCCGGCTCGTTCGCGGCGAACGTTTGGGCCATCGCCGGGCGGAAACTTCCGTGAGGATTGTGACAGTCGACGCAGCTCATCGCTCCTTCCGGCAGCCGGTGATGATTGGGCCGCTGGAACTGCGCCCAGACGTTCAGATGACAGCCCGAGCATTGCTCGTTGACCGCGGCCGGCTTGCGCACTACCAGACCATCGGGACCATCGGCATGCACTTTGTGGCACGTCGTGCAGGCGACCGCGTCCTTGGCGTGGCTGCTCTGCAATCGTCCGACGTGCGTCGGCTGATTCAGGTGGCAGGTGAGACATAACTTGTCGGCCGCCGCGGCGGCCAGTTTCAAAGGATTGCGAATGTCCTGCGGGGAGGTGGAGTCGGCATGTTTTTGTCCTGGCCCGTGACACGATTCGCAGGCCTTCCCGTCCCATCCGCGTTTTTTGTCGATATCCACCAGATGATGCGGGCTCTTCGTGAAAGCCTTCGCGATGTCTTCGTGACATAGCCCGCAGGCCTCCGATCCCACGTAAGGCGGCGCTGGCTGCCCCGTTGCTTGAAGAGCAGCCAGCGCGAGAATGGCGCACAGCAGAGCTGCATTAGTACTGCGCATGAACCTGGTCGACCGCATACGCGGCACCCGAGGCGTGGCACACCGCGCAGGATTCGCCAAGTGAAGTGGTGTTCGCCAGTGTGTGCGAGGCCGCGGGCAGGTCGACATGGCATCCGGTGCAGGCCGACGAGATCGGTTGAATCGGATTGATGGGTCCCTGCGGGTCGACCACGGCGTTGAGCCCACCTTGCGTCAGAGCGGTTTGTTCACTCGAGTTCACGTGGCACAGCGAACAGTTGCGCGTGTCGGTGGCGGCGCCGGTCGGAGACATGGCCGGAAAGAGCGTGCCGGAAAAATCATTGTGGCTGCCGCCGAAACCGACGACTACATAACTTCGATTGGCCGCCTGCATATTGATCCCGTAATGGACGCGATGGACCAGCAGGTTGAAGTTGATCCCCTGGGGAGGAGCCGCTTTGTCCGCCGGATTCGTGGCCGAACCGCGCACAGAAACGTCCGTGTTCGAGGGGTTGTGGCACATCACGCAATATTCCGTGTTATTCCGGAGTGTCCCGTGGAGCGAAAGGGCTACGTGACACTGGTTGCAGTTGCTCAGCGCAACAATCGTGCGCCGGGCCGCCATGGGCGAGCCGTCCACCGAGAAGTACACGACTTTGTTGGGCGCCCCGTATTGAATGGTCTGCTGCGAAGTGGTGCCGGCGAGCACCGTTTCGCTGCGCCGCGCTTCCACGCCGATCGCGTAGGTTCCGGTCGATTTCGGGGGGACCGAGTGGGTGAACGTGTACATGCAATTCCCGCTGTTGTCGCAGGTGGCGCCCGCGGCACTTTCGGTGACGTAGCCGGGCGTGGTGACATTGCTTCCGAAGCTGGTGTAACCGTAGTCGGTGGTTGGACCGGCCATCGTGAACGAGATGGAGCCTAGTTTCGACAACGGCAGTCCATTGCCGCTTCCGTCCTGAACCGTGAACGACACCACCGGAGCGCTTCCCGCCGTGCCGTTCTGCACCTTCGTGATGTTCACGGCAAGGCCTGTGAGCAAAGTCGAAGCCGTGGGAGCTACGTGCGCGCCTTTGATCGACGCGTCAAAGTCGATTTCACCTTGCGGAATGTGACACGTGGAGCAGAGATTGTCATCGAACTGCGGGCCTCCGGGATGGTTCACGCCGGTGGCAAAGTTCACGTCGTCGTGACAGGAGCCGCAGGCCGCGCGCGCCGGCGTGGACATGTACGCCGTCGCCTGGGCTGCTCCCGTGGTTTGCGAGTGGCAGACCTCGCAGCGGCGCGGATCGCCAGGATCGGCCGGGAACGCGACATTCGAGTAATCGAACGAACCAAACGAGTTCTTGGCCGGCACATAGGGAGTTCCGGCTTTGACGCTCGGCAGATTCTCTCCCATGTGGATTTTATGGAAGAATACTTTCGCGTCCATGGTCAGTCCGGTGTTCGGGTCCGCGTTCTGGGGAGTGTGGCACAGGACGCACATGGCCATCCCGCGGCGCGATCCGCCGTGCGCCGACAACTGATCGTGGCAGGAGTTACAGCTTGCCGTCTCGATCACATCGCGAACGTGGGTTACCTTGGCTCCGTTCGGCACGAAGTTGAAGGTGGCGCTCGCGTAGTTGGTGCCCAGGTTGTACACGGTCAGGTTTCGCGATCCGTAAATCCCGATGGTGTGGGTCGCGGTTGCGTCAAAGCCCGTCGGCGCCTTGGTGTGGAAAGTATATTGATATTGCCCGGGGGCGACCGCCGTCGACGTTCCGCCCGAATCCACGCCCGGCTGCTGCGTCGAGGCGATCACCGTGCCGGTGGCCGTTCGCGTCGTGTAAGCGGTGTACTGCTCCTGATTGTTTGGAATGGTTGCGGCGACGAAACTCAAGCTCACGGTGCCCGGCGTGGTCACTCCCGCCGAGTCCAACGGCAGGCCGTTCGGGTCCGTAATCGAGTACACGGTGGTAATCGTGCCGTCCGGCGCGATCTTGGCCGAATTGATCGTAACGGTCAGGCCCGGCCGGACAAATTCGACAGTCTGGGCGTCCGCGAAAAAAGCTTTTTCATGTGGCGAGAATTGATGTTTCTTGGTCGCCCCGGTCAAGCTCAAAGCGATCACTGCAACCATCGCAGCGATGCGGCCGCCGAGATAAAGGTATCTCATGATCCCTCCCTCAAAACCTCGACTCTCCGAGGTCCGATATGACTTTGTGCCTCAACCCCTGATTTCTCTCGGACCAAGTTTGTTCTTCTAATCGAACCTGATTCCTGAATTCTTGAACCCGAACCGTGCATATCGACAGCCAAAACCCTGTAATAGGCCTCAATAAGTTAGAGAAAGATATGGGTGGTTCAACCCGGCATTGGGCCATTTAACCCTATTGATCCATCCGGGCGGCTGAACGTGTCGCTTTTTTCTTGTATCGGCATGTCCCCTCTTTGTGTTGGTGTAATGCCCGCGTTCTGAGGTACAGCGTGGGGAAAACGAGTTTCGGGCGGGACGCGGCCTGGCCGTTACAGTTCTGTGTCCGGCGATGGGCAATCCGAGGTTTGAGAAGAAGCGCTATTCGTCCCGCAAGGCGATATTGGGATCCAGGCGCATCGCCCGCCGCGCCGGAATATAGGACGCCAGCAGCGCGACCAGCGAGAGCGTCATGGCCACGGCGACGAATGTGACCGGGTCTGTGGCGCTCACTCCGAACAGGAGGCTGGACAAGAGCCGGGTGATCGCCAGGGATGCGGCGATGCCGATGGCCACGCCGAGAAACGCAAGCCGTGCTCCTTCACCTACAACCAGAGCAAGCACGTCGCTCCGGCGCGCACCGAGCGCCATGCGAATGCCGATCTCCTGGGTCCGGCGCGTCACCGAAAATGCCACGACTCCATAAATGCCGACAGCGGCCAGAGTCACAGCCGCGGCTGCGAATAATCCCACCAGAAGGAGCAGAAAGCGCCGATCCGCCAGCCAGCCGCCCATCTCGTCCGCGAAGGTGGAGAACTTGACGGGGACGTCGGGAGCCAGCTGGTGGAAAATATTGTGGGCGGCGGAAACGACTGCGCCCAGGGGCGCCGGGCTGCGCATGAGTATTGTCGGCGAGGAATTGGCGTTCAGTCCGCGCTGCCGGTAATCGACGTAAATGACCGGGCTCGGCGGCGAATCCAGGCCGCGCGCCCGAACATCGCCGATGACGCCCACGATGGTGAGCGGCCTCAAGTCGCCGTCCATGTTGCCGAAATCGATCACCTGGCCGATGGGGTCCTGGCCGGGCCAGCGCTGGCGCGCCAATGCTTCACTGATCACGGCGACATGCGGCGAATTCCAGTCGTCCTGCGCGCCGAACATGCGGCCGCGGATCAGCGGAATTCCCATGGTGCGGAAGTACGCCTCGCTGGCGACGCAATAAAGAGCATGCCCGGCCTGCGAAGGGTTTTGAGCGATGCGTCCGAATTCCGCGTAATTCGTGGGCGGCTTCTGGCCGTTGAGAAGGATGAAATTTCCTTCGGCCAGATCGTCGCCTGCCGCGACGGGGAGCGCGCCGGCCAGGCCTACGGTCTCCGCGCCGGGAATGGCGCGAAGCCGGGTCATGATCTCTTCCACCAGATGGACCTGGCGCACGATGCCCGCCTGGTCCAGCCTTTCCGGGAATTGCGGGATGGGAAGCGAAAACTCCATCGTGATCAGGTTCTGCTGGCTAAATCCGGGACTGGTGGCGATCAGCCTCAGGAAGCTGCGGCCGAGAAGGCCTGCTCCGATCAGGATCACAAGCGTGGTGGCCACTTCACCGACCACGAGGAATCCGCGAAGGCGCTGACTGGCGCCCGTGCCGCTGTAACTGCGGGATCCCGCGGCCAAGGCTTCCTGCGGATCCGCCGCGGCGGCGCGCCACGCCGCAAAGAGTCCGAGGGAAACGGACACAGCCACAATTGCCGCCAGCGCGAACAGCAACACCGATGGATTGATGGCGACGTCCTGCTGGCGCGGCAGATTCGCGGGAAGAATCGCGGGCAGCGCCCGGACCGCCCATGCCGCGATCAAGATGCCCAGGCCGCCGCCGGCCAGGGAGAGCAAGAACGATTCAGCAAGGAACTGCTGAATCAGGCGGCCACGTCCGGCCCCAAGCGCGGCGCGCACCGCGAGTTCCTTGCGCCGGGCGGACGTGCGCGCCAGGAGCAACCCGGCGACGTTCGCGCATGCCACCAGAAGCAGCAGGCCCACGGCGCCCAGAAGCGTCAGCAGCGCCGTGCGCACGTCGCCGACCATCGCGTCGGCCAGCGGCACGACGGCGGCATCGTTGAGGTCGACGTCTTTGCCGTACTGTTCCTTGAGGCGGCGCGCGATCGCGCTGAGATTGGCGCGCGCCTGCGCGACCGTAATTCCATCGCGCACGCGTCCTAGCCCGCGCCAGTTGTGGCCGGTGCGCGTGGAGTCTCTCGGATACAGCTCGCGCGGAGTCCAGGCGGCCGTGGCGGGAGGGAAATCAAAACTTTCCGGCATCACGCCGACCACCGAATAGACCGCGCCGTCCATCCTCAAATGGAGTTTGGAAAGGTCCGATGCGCCGCCGAGGTACCGCTGCCAGTATGCATAGCTGACGATGGCCGCGGGTGCGGCATGAAGGCGCTGCTCTTCCGGCGCGAATGCGCGGCCGCGAAAGGGCTCGACGCCGAGCGACTTAAAAAAATCCTGCGAGACGATCGCGACATTGACGCGTACCGGTTCACTGCCGCCGGAAACAGCCGAGAGACCGTAGGCGTACTCGGCCAGATCCGCGAAGGTATCGTTTTGCGCCCGAAAATCTTCAAAATTCGAGTCCGCCAGATTCATGCGATGGCGGTTGGGAGACTGCTCCCATATCCGCATGATTTTCTCCGGATTCGGATAGGGAAGCGCGCGCAGGAGAACCGCGTCCACCACAGAAAAAATCGCCGTCGATGCCCCGATTCCCAGCGCCAGCGTCAGCACCGCCACGGCGGTGAATCCGCGCGATTTTCCGAGTGTTCGCACTCCGTAACGCAATTCGCGAAGCAATGATTCCATCCAGGGCCTCCCATCAAACGGCTGCTTAGGAGCGATCATACCGCGAAGGGACAGACGCGATGATAAACTGTAGCGCCAAGGTGATCCTATGCGGAAAATCACGCTGAAGACTGTTCTGTTTCTGTCCCTGCTGCTGGTGTTTTCCACCGCGGCACAGACTCCGTCCCTTCCGGCGACCGACATCAGCAGCGCCGACATCCAGAAATTTATCGATGCGATGCCGCCCAATAAAGTAACCGACGACCCGATTCGCATTGTTGACGTCGGCGGCTATCATGTGGGCGTCTATGGAGTGCTGCGGCCGAAATCGATTCCGCAGGAAGCGAACGTGCATCGGACCAAAGTCACGGAGATCTACTACATCCTGGAAGGGAGCGGCACGCTGGTGACCGGCGGGAATCTGCCGAATCCACATCAACAGTCGCCCGGAAGCACGACGTTTCAGGGCACACACATCGACGGCGGGCTCAGCCGGAAGTTGTCGAAGGGCGACGTGGTGATTATTCCCGGCCGCACGCCGCACTGGTTCAGCAGCCAGGACGGCGACCTACGCTATCTGATTTTCCGCCCCGATCCGGAAAAGGAACTGCCGCTCAAGTAACTTATAACGACGCCAGCGATCCGTCCTCGTGGAATGCGGGAGGGAACGGGCGGGTGCCCTGAAACGGATACTTCTTCAGAGCCGCTTCACTCACTTCAAATCCGAGCCCTGGCTTGGCCGGCAGCGGATAGCGGCCGCCCACCATTCGCATCGCGGAGAATCCCATCAGATCTTCCCAAACGCGATTCATCTCGCCGGCCTCTACCAGTCCGCAAATTTCCTGCGCCAGGAAATTCGGAATCGCGGCATCCACGTGCAGGCTGGCGATTCCCCCGACGGGTCCTTCGCAGGCGTGGGGCGCCATGCGGATGCCCGCCGCGTCGGCAGCGGCCGCCACTTTCCACAGCGCCGTGATCCCTCCCACATGGGCGATGTCGGGCTGCAATACGTCCACGATTCCCAGGTCGATCAGATCGGAGAAGCCGTAGCCAGCGATCAATCTCTCGCCGGTCGCGAGCGGCGTGGTCGATTTTCGCGCCGCGCGCTGCATGGCGCGCATATTCTCGGGTGGACAAATCTCCTCGGCAAAGAACAGATGAAAAGGTTCGATCTCGCGCAGGATGATGGCTGCGACGGTCGGGCTGGGCCGCGCGTGAAAATCCACGGCGAAATCGATATCCGGGCCCAATCCGTTCCGCAACATCTCCATGTGCTTCACAGCGCGCGTCAGTTTGCGGCCGGTCTCGACCCATTCGAGAAGATCCGGCAACTGGAACTTCAAGGCCGTCACGCCCGCCTGTTTCGTCTGGTCGCGCAACGCGCGCGCTTCTTCGAGTGTCCACGCGGCTGCGTGATAGTATCCGCGCACGCCTTGCGTATCCACCGGACCGCCCAACAATTCGTAAACCGGCCTGCCGAGAACCTTGCCGCGGATGTCCCAGATGGCCTGATCAATTCCCGAGATCGCCGAGCCGAGCACCGGTCCGCCGCGATAGAAGCTGCCGATATACATCAACTGGTACAGATGCTCGGACTGCATCGGATCGCTGCCCACGATAAAGTCGCGCAGGTCGTTGACGCAGGCCATTGCCGCGCTGGCTTTCCCTTCGAGAGTGGCCTCGCCCCAACCGACGACTCCCTGGTTGGTTTCGAGCTTCACGAAAACATAGGGCCGGTCGGCGCGCGCGATCTTTTCGTCCAGGGTTACGCCGAACACCTTCATATCGGTGATGCGGAGCTGGGAGCCGACATCCTTGAATACTTCCGAACCGGGGGGAATCGCCGAGGCCGGCGCGAAAGCACACCCGCATCCGATGCCGCTTTTCCTGCGTGGGGAAGCATGCAGCGCGCCCGCAGCCGCCAGCGCCCCTAACATTTCGCGCCGCCTCATATTGTCTCCTCGCTATAACGATCGAGCGCCCGCTCATCCACGTTGAAGCCGAAACCGGGGCGATTCCGCAGCGGAGCGAATCCATCCTTGGCTGTTTCCAGACTCCCGGACGTAAGTTCGGCGCGCATCGCCGCGTCGCGGTCTGAAGCGGGAAACGGAATCTGCTGAATGAAGAAATTCGGCAGGCTGGCCGCCAGATGAATCCCGGCCGCCGTCGCGATGGGTCCGCCATCGTGGTAGGGCGCGACGGCGACGTAGTGCGTCTCCGCGATCGCCGCCATCCGCCTGATCTTCGAGATGCTGTTGAGTCCCAGGCTGGGGCGGAGCAGGTCAACGCTTCCCCACCGCAGCAGGTTCTGGAACGTCGCAATATCGGTGACGCCGCGTCCCATCCCGAGCGGCAAGACACTTTCGTCGGCGATCCGCGCGAGTCCGTCATTCGTCAGAACGCCGGTAGGTTCATCGAGCCACATCAAATGGTCCTTCTCGAACGCAGTTGCCAGCAGCGCTGCATCTCCAGGGGTCAAAGTGCCCGCGGCATCCAGCACGAAATCCATATCCGCGCCGGCCAGGCTGCGCAATCGGCCGACCCGCGCGCGAACTGCGTCCACGTAGGCCTGCATCCGCCACAGAGAATCGCGCGCGGGAATTGGAACGGTGAACGCTTTGAATCCCTGACCAGCGGCGCGGCGCAGCGGCGTCGCAAGTTCATCTTCGGTCCGCCCCTCAAGATGCGCCAGCACGCGAGCCTTGAAGCGCGTGGGCCCGCCCAGGAACTGATAGACCGGCGTCTTCGTGTCCTTGCCGAGCAGGTCGAGAAACGCGCAGTCGACGGCGGCTTCCATGGGCGGAGAAGCGGCCAGACGGTGACGGATAAACTCAGTCTCATTCGGCCGACGGCCGGTCGCGGCGGCCTTGGCGTCTGCGATTTGCGCCGCGGATGCGGGGCCGCCTTCGCCGTATCCCACCAGTCCGCCCCTGGTTTCCAGACGCAGCACGGTATAACGGCGGCCTGAGGACGGCTCGCGCAAACGCCAACCTCGCACATTCGCGATCGACAGACGGTCCGTCACGGCCGCTTGCGGCGAGAACGGCGGAAGATTGCTCCAGATTTTTCGTCTCATCGGATTTCAGTCCCGCTTATATCGAACCAATAGTAATCCAGCAGCGCGGCGGAATCGAGGGGTCGCGATCGCCGCGGGCTTCTCGATAGGCTGCAATCCGGCCGCGCACGGCGTATGATGTGGACCTATGCGTATCCTGGCGGTGGCGTTGTTCGCAGGTATCTCTGTCTTTGGTCAAACCAAGAGCGTCTTTGAAGGCCTGCCGGCGCTTGATTTTTCGAATGACAAAATCAGTTTGACGATGTTTCCCGAAGGCGGAGCGTTCGCGCAGTTGCTGCTTCGGGATGACGCCGGGAAAATTAATCCGCTCTGGAATCCGATACGCTTCGCCCGCGAAAGCGGCCAGAAACCTCCGGCCGGCTTTTATCGCGGCCACTTCGTTTGCGTCGACGGCTTCGGACCGGTTTCGCCGGAGGAGAAAGCCGCGGGGCTGCCGATGCACGGCGAAGCGCAAGCCCTCCCGTGGCAGATGCTCTCCTCGGACAAGAAAGGCAACACTTTGTCCACGACGTTCCGGGTTAAGCTGCCGCTGGCTGAGGAAACGTTCACGCGGACCATCCGCATGGTGGATGGTGAAAATATCGTTTGGGTGGATAGCGAACTCGAAAACTCGCTCCGTTTTGACCGCCCGGTCTTTTGGGCCGAACATGCCACCATCGGATCGCCGTTTCTCGAAGCCGGAAAGACGGTTGTCGATATTCCGGCGGAGCGCTCGCGAACCCGATCGTATCCGCAGGAGCCCCCCGGCTATCGATTCATCGCCGCGCGGGATTTCACGTGGCCGCTCGCTCCGGGCAAGAATGGCGCGCCGATCGATATCCGGGCCGCGCCGGTTCAAGCCGGCACCGGCGGGCACACGGCAAGCTTGCTGGATCGCTCCCGCAGGCTGGTTTTTGTGACGGCGCTGCATCCGGGGAAGCATTTGCTCGTCGGCTGGGTATTCCGCCGGCAGGACTATCCATGGATTCAGAATTGGGAATCCTATCCCGCGAATTCGAGGCTGGCTCGCGGGCTGGAGTTCGGGACGCAGCCGTTCGACCTTTCCCGCCGGGAGACGCTTCAGATGGGATCGATGTTCGATACGCCGACCTTTCGGATGTTACCGGCGAAATCGAAAATCGCGACGTCTTTTCTGATCTTCTACACGAGCACGCCGGAGGGTTTTGAAAAGATCGACGACGTGCGACTGGACGGCGGCAAACTGATCATCGAGGATCGAAAGGCGGGGAAGACGATGACTCTGGCGGCGTCAAGGGGGCTATGAAGCGGGGGGTTGATGACGGGTCGGGACCCGCTTGCTGTCGCGCGCGGTTCGGTGGCGAAGCGCTGATATCGGATGGGCGATTTCGCGAGAGAGTCGGTGTGAAAAGGCGACGCTCTGCCTGATGCGGGCGCGCGGACAGTACTATCTGGCTCCTGGTGCGTTGATTTTTGCGTACCTCCTGATCTGTTTCGCATTTGCGGTTGGAACCGCAGGGCTCGAGGATGATGAAGCGGTCAGCTTCCGGCAATCGGCGGCCCTGGCGCAACATGCGCCGATGCAGTGCCTGGGCAGCTACGATCTGCGATTGGGCCACATTTGTCTGCCGATCATGCTGGCTCCCTACGTGGGCGCTTCGAAGGATTACGTTCTGCTGCCGTTATTCGCGATCGCGGGCTTTCACGTGGGCGTGGCGAGGATGGGAGCCGCTCTGCTCGCCGCGTGCGGAATCTTTGGCGCGTGGGTTTTCATGAAGCGCTTTTTCGGTCCGATGCCGGCGGCCGTATCGGCGGGATTCCTGGCGCTGAACCCTTCTTACATTGATTTGCCTCTCTTCGATCAAGGCAACATCGCGTTTTCGCTGGGGATTCTGGGATTTCTTCTGGTGGCGGTCACGCGCGTTGTGGATCGTCCATCGCGCGGGCGGTTTTTCACGCTGGGGCTGCTGATTGGCATCGGAACCTGGGGACGTTTGAATTTCGCGTGGCTGGCGCTGGCGGCGGGCGTCGCGGTGATGATCGTCTTCCGCCGGGAATTGGGAAGCATGCTTCGCTACGCGCCATGGCTGATTGCGGGAAGCCTGGCAGGCGCTGCGCCGCTGATTCGATTTCTGCTGCGCCGCAGCGGGGATCTGAAAAGCTTTATGGAAACATCAGCCGTGCCCCAGACGTTTTCGCAGACCCTCCATTCCGTGCTGGTCTCGCTATGGGACGTAATGCTGGCTTCGGCGGAGCATCGCGTCACGATCTGGCGTGCCGGCCCCATTCCCGCCGGACTGTCGACGGCGATGCTGGCGCTATCGGCGATGGCGGTGGCCTGGTGTCTGTTTCAGCGCAGCAAGGCGGCGCGGGCTGTTGCGTTAACGATCCTCGTCCTGCTGGCCGTGTATGTCGGGTCGCAATTGCCCGTCGCGAGTCACCACATGGTTATTTTTGTGTTCTTAGTTGCGTTGGCGCTTGGAACTGCCAGCTCGGGTTTGACGAAGAAAGCCGGGCGAATCGCGATAGGGCTCCTCTGTTTCGCTTACGCCATTACCGCCGCGACCATTGACTTCGATTCCGCATCCCGCCTTCATCGCACGCGCGGCTATGGGGAGTGGTCGGCCGGAATCTATCCGCTGGTTGCTTATCTCCAGTCACATCCGGATTCTAACGGCCTCTATATGCTCGATTGGGGCTTCGCGCATTCGACTTATGTACTTTCGAAGGGCCGTTTGCCGAGCACTGATCTATACACGAGGCCGGATAGCAGAGGCGGCGAAAATGTCGATTGGCCACGCCGGTTGCATGATGGCGGAACCTTCGTCACCTACGCGACCGATATCCTTCATTTCCCCGAGGCTACTCTTTCTTTCGAACACGAACTCGAACTATCGAAGAGGCCATTCACCAAAACAAGCTTCCAGGAACGCGACGGCACCGCTTACGCCCACGTCTTGGTTGTGCCGCGGTCTCCCGCGAGTGAAGAGCCTTTGCGGATTCCCGATGCGAGAAGAACGACGACCTTCTTGGCTTCTCCATCGGAAATCGCCGGCGACGCCAACGGCCTGGGTCAGACTACGTTGCTATTTTGGACGGACAAGTCCACATTCGTGGAAATTCATGTGGGCGCCCCGGACGGTCCCATGCTGGGCCAATTTCGTTCGCGCGGAGTGACCAGCGGTGTGTCGAAGACGGGAAGCTGGGTCTCCGATGGAATGACGTTCTATTTGCAGGACGTGGCAGGGAAGCCGCTTGTCCCGCAATATACGCTCGCGACGGTCAAAGTTTCGGTGAAGACCGCCAGGTAGTCAATCGCCTGCCAGCGACAGCCGGAACGCTACCATCTCCTGCCCGTTGCGGACCAACAAGACGTCGCCGGCCAGCACCGGGTGATTCCAGGTCTTGCCTTCCATGGCGGGAAAGCGCGCGACTTCCGTAAATTGGCCGGGTACG
>DATGGL010000357.1:0-8452 GCA_035308605.1 Bryobacteraceae bacterium | reverse complement strand
CCGGGAATCGATCCGCCGTATTTCTGGGTCAGATTCTGCGACCAGACAATTTTGCCGGTGGCGAGTTCGAGGCAGGCGAGGACGCCGTCGCCGGTCATTGCATAGAGGCGATCGCCGTCCACGGTCGGAGTGCCGCGCGGGCCGTCGCCGCGGTCGTCACGATAATCGCGGCTGGTGGCGGTTTCCCAGACTTTGTGTCCAGTCTTGACGTCGAAGGCGGAGACGAATTGCTGCTTTCCGCGCTGGCCCTGAGTGTACAGGCGTCCGCCGACAATGGCGAACGAAGAATAACCGACGCCGAGGCCGGAGGTTTTCCAGACGACGGGAGGTCCGCCGCGGGGCCAGAGTTGGAGGAGACCGGTTTCGGTCGAGATTCCGTCGCGGTTGGGGCCGCGCCATTGGGGCCAGTCGGCGCAGTTGGCGGCGAGCGTAAATAAGAAGACTACGACGCAGGCGCGCATGCGATGGCTCCTGCACAAAATGGTAGCAGTTCGGGCCTGGGGAGCTATATTGAAACTAGATGCGTCCCTGGTGGTTGGTCTTACCGTTGCTGGCGGCACGGGCTTTTGCGCAGTCCTCGTGTCCGACGGTGCCGACTTGGTCGTCATGCGATTTTGTCTTCGATCTGGAGCCGAATGAGGACGCGGGGCACGTGGAATTGCGGGCTGAGTTTCGCTCGCCGCGGCATCGGACGTTTTTGATGTATGCGTTCGCCGATAGCGAGCGGCGGCGGGTGATCCGGTTCTCGCCTACGGAGGCGGGGGATTGGACGTATCGAATCACCAGCAACCTTCCGCGGCTGGACGGGAAGGAAATGCGGTTCAGCGCATTGGAATCGGAGTCGCCTGGATTTGTTCGGGTCGCGAATGTGCATCACTTCGCTTATGAGGGGACGAACAAGGGGCACTTGTGGATGGCCACCGGTCTGGATCATTTCGTGGAAATGCCGCGCACGGAGTTCGACCGGGGCGTGGATGCGCGCGTCAAAGAGAAATTCACGCACTTGCGGGTGACGCTGGATGCCAAGACGGAGCTGCGCGAAGCGGCGGAGCGAGTGCGGGCGATTAATACGAAGGGGCTGGTGGCGGATATTGTGCTGGCCTCGATTCCCGAAGATCGGGAAAAACGCGAGGAGTATGTCGGCGATATCGTGGCGCGATTTGGCGGGATGAATGTCACGTGGATGGGCGTGCCGGCATTTGAAGATGTTGCGCATGGGAAGGCGATCCTGAAAGAGACGGGGGCGCTGATCAAGAGGCTGGATGGATTCAACCATCCGCGGACCACGCTGGCGAGTGCGACGTCGGCGCCGATGCTGGGCGATGAATGGATGACGATGATCGATTACGGGACGCCGGATCCGAATATCGGCGCCGTCGAGCATCAGCTTTATCAGGCGCCGGGGATCAATACGGGAATCAAGAACGAGCGGGATTTGTGGAACGCGACGATGAACGGGCAGTATCCGGCGTCGGGGGCGGGCGGCTACATGACGGCGTGGTTCGATTTCATGTCGGGAAACCGGTTCTGGGAACTGGAGCCGTATTTCGATGTGAATGGAGGGCGGGCGGTGGCGCTGGAGGGCATTGAGTACATCGTTTATGTCGAGAAACCGTCGGGTCCGATCGAGGTGACGCTCGAGAGGCATGGTTACGACGTCGCGTGGGTGAATCCGGTTAACGGGGAGTCGACGAAAGAAAAGGGATACAACGGCGAGCATTTCACGGGGGAGGCGCCGGACCGGTCGCATCCGTGGGTGTTGCACATTTCGCGCGAGGGGACAAAGGAAGGGATGTTGAAGTCGTGGAAGTTCGAATCGCGGCCGGTGCCGGTGCAGGAAGTGGAGCAAGCGCCTGAGAAGACTCCGTTCGATGTGGCGACGCCGGCGGAAGGCACGGTTTCGATTTCACGGTCGCCTTACTATGCGATCAAGATCAAGCGCGACACGCGGGCGACACGGTCGCTGTGGATCGAGTGGACGGGCGAGGTGGTGATCGACGGCGAAGGCTATCGTGTGGTGGGGGCAGGGAAGGAAGGCACGATGCAGATTCCGAAATCGATCGTCAAGAATTATCCGGCGGTGCTGAGTCTGCGAATGAATGTGTTGAATGCGAATGGGAAGGCTTACGTCGTCGATAAAGTGTACAGGCTGACGCCGTGATTCTGGCGCCGTTGATTCTGGCGATCGACACTACGGGCGATGTTGGGAGCATTGCGCTGGTTCGGGATGGGCTCATAATCGAAGAACGGATACTGGATTCGCCGGACGGGTTTGCGCATGTGCTCTTTATCGAGATCGAGCAGATGATGGAGCGGCACGGGATCGCACTGGACGCGATTGATTTATTTGCAGCGGCGTCGGGGCCGGGGTCGTTTACGGGAGTTCGCGTGGGGCTGACGGCTGTAAAGGGACTGGCGGAGGCGACGGGGCGCAAGGTGATCGCGGTGTCGAATTTGCAGGCGCTGGCCGTGTTCGGGACTGGGGATTTGCGGGCGACGGTGATCGATGCGCGGCGCGGGGAGATTTATGGGGCGGTCTATAATTCGGCCCTGGAGTTGGTGTGCGATGAAGTGGTGATGAAGCTCGATGCGTGGCTCGACGGGTTGCCGCGGGAGGTCGAGTTTATTTCGCGGGGGATCGGAGTCGAGGGGGGCGTCGAGGTTTCGGGGGCGCTGGCGGGGGCCGTGGGTCGGATTGCGGCGGCGAGAGCGGGAATGGCGAAGGATCCTGCTGAGATTGACGCGAATTATGTTCGACGGTCGGATGCGGAGCTGTTGTGGAGGGATTAGTGGACTCTTGGGGATCCGCTTGCTGGCGCGCGCGGTTCGGTGAGTGAGATTGAGGGTCTCAGTGGACGATGGAGAACATGCTTAGAGCGATGGCTATGCCTACGGCGGCGCTGGCGAGCGCTGCGTACCAGGCGGCTTCACGCTTGGATAGGATCGCGAGAGAGGCCAGCACGATTCCCATTTCCAGAAATATTTCGCCGATGTGCATGCGCAGGGCTTTTTTCCCCAGGAACTCGCTTTCGGATTCGAGTTTTCTGGCTTCGACCTGAATCTCCTCGCCTTCCTTTTGATACTTCTCGATATTGGCCTGGTATTTCTCGGCGCCCTTGGCCGAGGATTCGCCGGGCATGCTCTTGAAGATGTCGCGCGCGACGTCGGATTCGTAGCGGCGGATGGATTTCGCCTGATAATACGACCACTGGTCGGAGGCTTTGGCTTGAGTGAGAAGCTCCTCGTTGGCGAATAACTGTCCGAAGACTGACACAACGGCCAGCCCGGCGGCGATGATGGCCATGGACGCGGCCACCTTCTTATCGAAAGGAGCCTTGGCGTGTTCGGTATGTTCCGCTAATTCTTCTTCGACAGACATGCTGTCAAAGTACCACGCCTGTAGTTACTATGGAGGGTCACACAATGACCCGGCCGCGAAGCTTCGTCGCTATCTTATACGGCTCGACCATATTTCTTAGTTCGTTCCTGCTGTTTCTGATTCAACCGATTTTCGCGAAATTGATTCTGCCGTGGTTCGGAGGGTCGGCGGCGGTGTGGACGACGTGCCTGGTCTTTTATCAGGTGGCGCTGCTGGCGGGATATGCGTATGCGTTCATCGTGGTGCGGCGGCTATCGCCACGCTGGCAGGCGGTTTTGCATATGGTATTGCTGGCGGCGGCGCTGGCGATGCTGCCGGTGATCCCCGGAGCAGGCTGGAAGCCCGTTGGAAGCAGCGACCCGACCTGGCGGATTCTGGCGTTGTTGGCGGTTGTCTTAGGGTTGCCGTATTTTTTACTCTCTACGACCGGGCCGCTGTTACAGGCCTGGTATGCGCGGGTATTTCAAGGGACACAGCCGTATCGATTGTTTGCGCTTTCGAATGCGGGTGCGCTGATCGCGCTGGCGGCGTATCCGGTGTTGATTGAACCGCGCGTCGCGACGCATGCGCAGGACGTAGCGTGGTCGATTGGGTTCGCGGGGTTCGCGGCGCTGTGCGGGTTTACCGCGTGGATCAGCCGGCGCGGTGAGGTTGTGAGCGCGAAGGTCGCGATGATCGCGCCACCGCGGTCGCAGAGGGTGATGTGGATTGCGCTGGCGGCGGCGGGATCGATGATGCTGCTGGCGACCACGAATCAATTGACGCAAAATGTCGCGGCGGTACCGTTCTTGTGGATTGTGCCGCTGGCGATCTATCTGGTGACGTTTATTTTGTGTTTTGAAAGCTCGCGCTGGTATCAGCGGGGATTGTTTTTGCGATTGCTGGCGGTCGCGCTGGGCGGGCTGGGATATGCGATTTACGATATCCAGTTCAGCGACACGATTCTGGTAGCGATTCCGATTTTCGCGCTGGGATTGTTCGTGTGCTGTATGTTCTGCCACGGGGAGCTGAGTTTTCTGGCGCCTCCGGCGGAGTATTTGACGACGTTTTATCTGATGATCGCGCTGGGCGGGGCGCTGGGCGCTGTCTTTGTGGGGCTGATTGCGCCGCTGGTATTTTCGGGGATTTATGAATTGCCGATCGCGCTGCTGGCGGTGGCGGGGCTGGCGCTGCGGCTGAATTGGGACGGAGGGTGGTCGCAGCGGTTGTTGTGGGGCGTCGCGACCGTGGCGATGGTGGTCGTGGTGGGGGCGCAGGTGCGGGCGTATCACTTTAATACACGCGTCGTTACGCGGAATTTTTATGGGGCGCTGCGGGTGATCGAATCAGGAAATGCGCGGGCGTTGTATCACGGGACGGTGAAGCATGGATCGCAATTCTTAACCGGGGCGATGCGCATGTCGCCGACGACTTATTATGGGCCGCCATCGGGGATCGGGCTGGCGCTGCTGTATTGTTGCGATCGGCCGAAGCGGGTGGGGGTGGTCGGGCTCGGCGCGGGCACGGTGGCCGCTTATGGGATGCCCAGCGATGAATTTTCGTTCTACGAGATCAATCCCGAGGTCGCGGAGATTGCGAAATCGGAATTTTCTTTTTTGAGCGAGTCGACCGCGAAGGTTCGGGTAAAGCTCGGCGATGCGCGGTTAACGCTCGAAGGAGAAGCGCCGCAGGAGTTTGATGTGCTGGCGATTGACGCGTTTTCGGGGGACGCGATTCCAGTGCATTTGCTGACCAAGGAAGTGTTCGCGTTGTATTTACGGCATCTGAAGCCGTCGGGGATCTTGGCGGTGCATGTGTCGAATCAATTTCTGGATCTTGCGCCGGTGGTGGAGCAGTTGGCGGAGGCTTACGGGCATCCGGCGGTGCGGATTCAGAGTCCGAGAGATGAGCCGCGGGGGATGGCTTCGGCGACTTGGGTGTTGGTGACGCGGAATCGGGAGTTTTTGGGGAGGGCGGAAATTGCGAATGTGGCGGAGCAGATTCCGCCGAGGGCGCTGCGGATGTGGACGGATGACTATAACAACCTGCTGCAAGTGATTCGTTAGCCCGAATGGACGCGAATACACACGAATAAAAATTCACTCCCAGCGGAGGGCGCGCATGGGGTCTACGCGCGTTGCGCGGAGGGCGGGGACGTAGCCGGCCATTAGGGCGACGAAGGCGATGCCAAGCGTGGCCAGGGCGATCGACCAGGGGTCGTTGGGGGTGATGCCGTAGAGCTGGGCTTTGACTAATCCAGTCAGGCCCCATGCCAGGGGCAGGCCGATGCCGATTCCGATGGCGACCAGCAGCAGGACTTCTTTCATCACCAGCCAGACAACGTCGGTTTGCGCGGCTCCCAGGGCCATGCGGATGCCGATTTCGCGGGTGCGGCGGGCGACGGTGTAGGCCATGACGCCGTAGAGACCGATGGCGGCAAGAAGAGTTGCCAGGAGGCCAAAGGCGCTGGAGAGGCTCGCGACCAGGCGTTCGGTGACCAAGGAGTTATCGAGCTGCTTTTCCAGCGTTTTCATGCGGAAGATGGGGAGATTTGAATCGAGCGCGGTGACTTGCTGGCGGATCATGTTGAAGGCTTGCTCGGGCTCGCGCGCAGTACGGATGTAGGCGGTCATCCCGTTCACGAAGTTGACCTGATCGTAAGGGACGAAGATCTCGATGGGCATTTCGTCGCGCATGCTTTCGTACTTCGAGTCACGGACAATGCCGATGATTTCCATATCGGGCTTGACGCCAGGATCGCCGCCGAAGCCGAGGTGACGGCCCAGAGCTTTGCCGCCATCGAAATACTGGCGGGCGAATTTTTCGTTGACGATCACGACTTTGGGCGCGCCCGTCGTGTCGGTGGGCCGGAAATCGCGGCCGAGGAGAACGGGGACGTCGAGAGTTTTGAAATAGTCGGGCGTGATGTAGTTGAGATGCGGGTCGATCCACTCACCGGGCTTGGCGGCGTAGCCTTCGACCGTTACTGAGTTGTCCCATTCGTTGTTCTCGAGGATGGGGACGACGGCCAGCGTTGAGGATTCGACGCCGGGAAGGTTATCCAGAGTAGTCTTGAGCTGGCGATAGAACTGCAGGCTGTGCTCCTTGGTGTAGCCGTTCAGCATGGGATCGACGGCGAAGGTCAGGAGATTCTTGGTGCGGAAGCCGGGGTCAAGATCTTTCAGATTTCCGAGGCTGCGGATGAACAGGCCGGCTCCGATCAGGAGCAGAAGCGAGAGCGTCACTTGAGCGGCCACAAGGGCTTTGCGAAGGCCGACGGCGCTGCCTCCGGCGATGGAGCCGACCTGGTCTTTGAGAGTCGGCGCGAGATCGGGACGGGTGGATTGGAGTGCGGGGACCAGGCCAAAGATCACGCCGGTGACCACGGAGATGCCGATGTTGAAAACAAGAATGCGCCAGTCCGGCATGGGCGAGATCGCGACGGCGACGGTTCCGGGCGGGAGGAAACTGATCAGGGTGCGATCGATCCAGATGGCGAGCGCGAGTCCTAACAAGCCGCCGCTTAAAGAGAGGATCACGCTCTCGACCAGGAGCTGAGAAATGATGCGAGCCCGGCCCGCGCCCAACGCGAGCCGCACGGCGATTTCCTTTTGACGGGCCGTTGCGCGCGCGATCAGGAGATTGGCGACGTTGGCGCAGGCGATCAGCAGGACCAGGGCGACGATCGCCATCAAGACCAGAAGGGGATTCGAGAAGCGGTCGCGCAAGCCGGATCGGCCTTTGGATGCGGGCAGCAGCTCGATCCACATTTTGAGGAATTTTTCTTTGGTGATGGGCGCGGCTTTCGCGAAGTCTTTCTGCTGGACTTCCATCTCCAGCATCTGATGGAACAGCGGCTGAAGTCCGGCCTGGGCTTGCGCCATGGACATCCCGGGTTTCATACGGCCGAAGGCGTTTACCCAGCGCTGGCGCCGATTTTCCAGAAGGCCATCAGCCTGCGGATTCATCGCAACGCGCATGGTGACGGGGATGCGAATCTGCGCGGGATAGCCGGGATCGGTGCCGTCGAAGCCGGCCTGGCTCACGCCGATGATGGTGATCGGGTAGCCGTTGACCAGGAGCTTCTTTCCGATGACATCGGGGTTTCCGGCGAAGCGCGTGATCCAGTAGCGATAGCTGATGACGGCGATGGGATGGCCGTTCTTGATTTTGTCGTCGTCGGGATTGAAGACGCGGCCGAGGGCGGGACCGACGCCGAGGACGGGGAAATAGGTTCCGGAAACGAGCTCGCCGGCGACGCGTTCGGTTTTTCCGTCGAAGCTGAGGCTCATGGCGGTGTCGTAGCGGCAGAACATTCCGCTGAAGACCTGATTCTGGTCGCGGAAGTCGAGATACATGGGATAGGAGAGCTTGATGGGACCGTTGTTGCCGCCGTAATGCTCACCGCGTCCCCAGAGGGTCACGAGCTGTTCAGGTTGTTTTACGGGGAGGAAACGAAGAAGGAGCTGATCGATGAGCGTGAAGATCGCGGTGTTGGCTCCGATACCGAGGGCGAGGGACAGAACGGCGACGGCGACGAAAACGGGCGAGTTTTTAAAAGTGCGGAGGGCGAAGCGCAGGTCTTGAGCCAGGGTTCCCACGGGTTTTGATACCTGACCATCAGACGAAGGTTACAGGGGGCGGTTTGCAAGGGAGAAGCGTGCGCCGATTACAAATCGGCGCGCAGGCTGCAAGCCTGCCCCACAAAGGCTGAAAGCTATATGATGGGGCACTGGAGGTTCTGGATATGGGTTTTGCGAGATGTTTGCTGATCTTGGGCGTGGCGGCGGCGCCGGCTTTTTCGCAAATCGAAACCAAGGCTCCGACCGATGTCAAGCCGGGGAGCATTACGTATGAAGGGATCGAATATCCATATCCGGTTTCGTATCTGCCGCTGACGTTGTATGGACAGGACGTCCGAATGGCGTATATGGATGTGCCCCCGGCGGGGACGCCGAATGGCCGCACGGTGGTGCTGTTTCATGGAATGAATTTTGGCGGGTTCTATTTCAGCGGACCCATTGAAGCGCTGCGCAACGAAGGATATCGGGTAGTGGTTCCGGATCAGATCGGATTCGGACGATCGTCGAAGCC
>DATGGL010000356.1:0-6597 GCA_035308605.1 Bryobacteraceae bacterium | reverse complement strand
CGCCACTGTGCGGCGGCAGCGAGTTGCTCGGAGAAGACACGCAATGAATCGTGTGGAGCGGGCGCCGTGGCCACCAGACACTCGAGATCGATCGCCATGGGCAGAACCAAGCCCAAGTTGTAATCGGTGTGTTCGCCGATCAGATTTACCCGGCCGGGGGCGCGCCAGATCTGGGGCGCTGGGCTGTCCGGATAGAGCTGGCGAAATCTTTTTAGGATCTCCGCCGCGCCAGCCACAGCATAACTCCTCCGAAGATCAGCATCGATACACCGGCGTAGAGATTCACGGGGACCTCCGTAAGCGGGGCGCGCGCGGAGGGAACGGTCATCAGCAGCACGCCGACGATCGCGAAAAAAGCGCCGATGGGGATGCGTAAGTCGTCCATGGTTCTACCAGAAGATGATGTTCAAAATGGTCAGCGCCACACCCACGATCAAGGCGAGGGGACCGGGGCGCCGATACCAGGGTTCAGCGGGATCGTGCGGAATCTTTGTTAATCCGTAAACCAGGCCATGCAATTCCGACTCGGGCTTGGGGGCAGTGGTGAGGCTGACTGCGATGGTGACGACGAAACAGACGGACCACGCGAAAATCGCGATCCAGAAATTTTGCGCCATGGTCGAGGGAAATTGATGAATGGTCGCGATCCAGCCGCCTTTACCTTCGGCCAGCGTCAGGCCGTGAGTCGCGGCGGCGGCGGCGGTTCCCGCGAGGAGTCCGGTGAATGCGCCGTGGCCGGTGGATCGCTTCCAAAACATTCCGAGAAGAAATGTAGCGAAGAGCGGGGCATTCACGAAGGAAAAGACGAGTTGCAAGACGTCCATGATGTTGTTGTAGCGCTGCGCGAGATAGGCGGCGGCGATGGAGAGCGCGATACCCCCTATGGTCGCGGCGCGGCCGACCCACAGGTAGTGGCTGTCCGGCGCGTCGCGGCGGATATGGCCTTGATAGAGATCGTAGGTAAAGACGGTGTTAAATGCCGTGACGTTGCCGGCCATGCCGCTCATAAACGAGGCCATAAGCGCAGTGAGGCCGACGCCGAGCAGGCCGGATGGATAAAATTGCGCCATCAGCGTAGTTAGAGCTTGATCGTAGTCAAGGCCGCCGTCTTTGGGAGGGAGCGAGTATCCTACGCTCATGTGGCTGAGCGCGATGGCTGCGATGCCGGGCAGGATCACGATGAACGGGATGACCATTTTGGGAAACGCAGCCATCAGCGGAGTACGTCGAGCCGCGGACATCGAGTTGGCGGCCATGGCGCGCTGGACGACGAGGAAATCGGTGCACCAGTAGCCGAACGAGAGTACGAACCCTAATCCGGCGATCAGGCTGAAGGCCTCGACGCCCATCGGATTTTCAGAGGCGCTTCCGACGTAGGACCAGGTGTGGGTCATCACGGGAGGAAGACGCGTGGCAAGGCCTTTCCATCCACCGGCTTTCATGACCGCGAGGATCGAAAGCGGCGCGAATCCGAGAACGATCAGGAAGAATTGGAGGACTTCGTTGTAGATGGCGCTGGTCAGCCCGCCAAGGAATGTGTAGACCAGGACGATGGCGGCGGAGAGCAGGACGCTGTTGGTGAAATCCCAGTTGAGGACGAGCTGGAACAGTTTTCCCAGGGCGTACATCGAAACGCCAGAGGAGAATACGGTCATCACGGCGAATGAGGCAGCGTTGAGGACGCGAGTCTTTTCGTCGAATCGAAGTTTAAGATATTCGGGGACGCTGCGGGCCCGGCTGCCGTAGTAGAAGGGCATCATGAAGACGCCGATGAACATCATGGCGGGAACCGCGCCGAGCCAGTAGAAGTGCGCGGTCATCAGGCCGTATTTCGCGCCGGAAGCGCACATGCCTACCACTTCCTGCGCGCCGAGATTCGCGGCCAGAAACGCCAGGCTGGTGATCCAGACGGGGACCGAGCGGCCAGCCGTGAGGAAGTCTTCGCTCGACTGAACACGGCGGCGGATTACGAATCCGATGGCCAGGACGAATACGAAGTACAGGGCGAGGATGGCGTAGTCGATGATCTCAAGCCGCATGCTGTCCCAACTACTCTAGCGCCCTCAAGTGCTCAAGCGTTGGAGGGCTACTCGAAGAATTCGGAGATGGGGACGGAGAAACCGGGCAAGAGTTCGGACTCGATGGGATCGTCGCCGGTGATGAGGCGGTCGGCGCCAGCGGCATCGAGGACTTGAACTTCGCGGCGATCCGGGTAGACGATCCAAACCGTATGAGTGCCGGCTGCGAAGTATTGCTTTACTTTCCGCATGAGTTGACGAACGTTGTCGGACGGAGAGAAGATTTCGACGGCGAGGTCGGGGGCGCCTTTGCCGAAGCCGCGGCCGTGAACCATCTCAAGCCGTTCCGTGCGGACAAATTGAGACATCTGGGACTCGCACAGTATCATGAGCGAGGCGAAATCCGCTGTCGCCAGAGTAGACTTTGCCCAACCGGTGATGCTTGACGTGGTTCCTCAAGATGGCGCAGATTTCAACTTCGCAACCTCCGTGATCCAGGCCCGCTGGAGGCATCGTGATGATTTCCCCTTCGTCGAGTTCGGTCTGCACCGAATCGTCGTCGGGCATCAATTCCAGCTCATCGGCTGTGAGGAGCGTTTTACGGCTCATATTTCGATTCTACACCCCAGTGATTTTTGCGACGGTCGTCAGGACGCCGCCGGCGGCCGTGAAATCGGCGAGCATTTTTGCGTTCGCTTCATCGGTCAGGCTGCGGACGGCGTCGGTTACCAGCTCGACGTGGCGGCCGGTTTTCAGGAGACCCATCGCGGCGAGTTTCACGCAGATTTCGGTGACAACGCCGTAGACGACATAACGCTCGGCGTGGAGGGTGTCCAGGATTCCGGCGAGCTTCGAATTGGTGAAGCAGTCGAAGGTTTGCTTTTCGAGCAGGATCTGGTGGGCGTGGGCGATGGCAATCGGGCCGGGCGTGTTGGCGGCGATGACGCGATTCTCCAGTAGAGTCGCCGAGGGTTTGCGCTGGCCCAGCGTTCCGGCCACACAGTGGTGCGGCCATTCGCGGAATTCGGGATCGTCTTCTGAGTGGGCGTCCATCGTGGAGATCACAGTGTGGCCCAGATGATTCAGAACGGCGATGTGGTCGAGGATGGTTTCGGCGCCGGGGACATAGAGCGCGCCGGCGGGAAACATGAAATCGAGCTGCGTGTCCACATCGAAGAAGACGGTTTTCATTTTGCGACGCCCTTGCGGACACGCTCGTAGAGGCATTCGAGCTCGGCGCTCAGGTCGACGCGCCAGGCGTTTTCGCCTTCGAAGAGGCTGTGGCAGGGGCCGGGGAGGCGAGCAAGGTGCTCGGCGGCGTGGCGGCGGGATTCTTCGGCGGTCGGAAGCGGCTCAATCAGTTCCCCGCCGAGAATGACGGGACGCAGAAGCGCTTCGGCGGGTAAGGATCCCGGGGGGCATGACGGGCATTCGGTGGATCGGGAGAGAACGTCGTGATCGGCATAGCGAAAGACCTGCTTGGTGCCGGGGAGCGTGTGTTTGTCTTCGCTCAGTTTCAGAGTGTACCGGCGGTCGCCGGCGTTCTCGAGTTCGACGAGCTTGTACACAACACCGAGCGATGGCGAGTCGGCGGACGTAGCCAGTTCGGTTCCGACGCCGAAGGAATCGATCGGGGCGCGGGCGGCGACCAGTTCGTGGATTTTGAATTCGTTCAGATCGCCGGTGGCCATGATTTTAGCGTCCTGGAGGCCGGCGTCGTCGAGGATTTTTCGGACGGCGGGAGCGAGTTCAACAAGATTGCCGCTATCCAGGCGAACGCCCCAAAGCGGATGTCCGAGAGCCGCGGCACGGTGGGCGCCTTCGATTGTGTCGTAGCTGTCGATTAAGTAGACCGTGTTGTCGCCTAGAAGTTTCTGGAGCCGCTCGAACGCTTCCTTCTCGTGGGTGAAAGACATCACCCAGGCGTGAGAGCATGTGCCGAACACAGGGATGCCGTAACGGATTCCGGTTTCCGTGTTGCTGGTTCCGTCGCATCCGCCGATATAGGCGGCGCGCGCGGCTAGAACGCCGGCTTCCGGCGAATGTGCGCGGCGCGTGCCGAATTCAACGACGGATCGTCCCAGCGCGGCTTTGACCACTCGCGCCGCTTTGGTCGCAATCATCGATTGGAAGCCAATGATCGAGAGCAGATAAGTCTCGGGGATCTGTGCTTCGACGAGCGGGGCGCGTAGGGTGAGAAATGGCTCGCCCGCGAAAAGCGGGGTGCCTTCGGCGACGGCGAAGAGGTCGCCGGTGAAACGAAGTCCGGCGAGCATGTCGAAGAATCCGGCGGGAGTGCGAGCGAACTGAGGGAGGGTACGGAGATAGTCGATTTCTTCGGACGTGAAACGGAGATTCAGAAGATAGTCGACGGCTTGCGCGAGGCCTGCGGCCAGAATGAAGTTGCGGCCGTGCGGGAGGCGGCGCACGAAGAGTTCGAAGGCGGCGTGTTCGTGAGTCTTTCCGGCCTCATAGTAGCCCGCCGCCATGGTGAGCTGATACAGATCGGTCAGGAGGCCGGTTGGCACTATTTCTTCTTAGAGTCGGTCTTTGCGTCAGCCGCGGTCGCAGGCTTCACATCCGATGCGGCCTGGCGCAGATCCTTGATCGGGTTCGCTTCGATTTGGTACAACGAAGATTCGCCATCGCGGCGGGCGATGAATTTGTCGCCGGCCTGCGCGATCTGCACTTTTTCGGTGCGCTTGCCGTCGTTCGAAACTACGGTGATCTCAACGACCGGAGTCGTAAATCCGCTCTCGACGAACTTGGCGGCGGCTAAATCCCGCAATTTGTCGATCAGCGCCTGTACGCTGGTGGAATCCATGGGTTTTCCGGCGGAGGTCCACTTGTCGGCGGATTTTTCGAAGGCCGACGTTTTCGTGCCATCCTTGAATTCGATCTTGTTTGGATCGTTGAAGCCGAAGTCGAAGAGCTTCTTGTTTCGGAAATCGTCGAGGGCCTTGTCGACGCCTTCGCCGACATCCTTGGTGACTTTATGGACGCCGTCGACAACGCTCGATTTGGCGTAGTAATCATCCTTGGATTTGCGGACCTCAAGAGTTTGCGTGCCACCGGCGTCGGTCACCTTCACAATGGCGTCGGGGGTCGCGGATGCAAATGACGACGCGAATTTTTTGGCATCGTCGGCGGAGACGCTGGTGTCCATGTTCGCGTCCTTCACTTTGCGGACCAGTTCCTCGACCTGCCAGCCGTCGGCGCGCATGGGCTTCGGCTTCAGGATCTGCCATTCGTTTTGATTGACGCGGCCGAATTCGAGGGTCTGCTTCTTCGCGGTCAGCTCGACGCGGCTGATCTTGTCCTGATCGAAGGTCATCAGGCGCTTGTCACGCAGGTCCTTGTAGCTCTTGTCGAGGCTGCTCTTGTTGGAACTGGCCATCGTGAAGAGGCGCGGATCGCCGCCGGCCATGACATAAACGTTGCTGCCAGTGGGCGTATCGTCGCCGACCATCAGCTTCAAGTTGCGGTTGTCTTTGGTAGTGAAGGTGAGCTCGTCGACGGGGGGCGATAGTCCGTAGGATGGGAGATCGGTCGCGTGATCGTCGACGATGCGATCGGCGGTCAGATTCGCAACCGAGGAAGCCAGGCCGCTGGTGGCGGCTTGATCCGCGGCCATCGGCTGCGGGGCGACGATGGACCATTTTCCACTATCGTCCTTCTTGACGATGGTGGTTTCGCCGCCGCGCTTCTTGATTTCGATCTGCCGCATGTCGGATTCGGGCAGGGAGAAAATTTTCGGCGCGGCGTCAGCGGCCGGCTTGCTCGCTTTGGCGGCTTCGGTTTTGTTCGACCACCACAACGCTCCCGCCAGACCGGCCAGGACCACGGCAGCGATCAGCAAACGTCCAAACTTCACGGTGCTACCTCCTGCGCCACCACACGCCCACACCCGCAACGACTACCAGCAGCGGGAGGAACAGGACGGTCTCGTAAAATAACATGCTCATCTGGCGCGCGGTCATGTTGAGGCGGCGATCTTCGGGCTCTTTCGGGCGGATCGAAATCAGATCCTCATCCGACGACAGCCAGTTCATCATGTTCAGAACCAGGTCGCGATTGCCATTGAATCGCAGAAAATTGTTGGATACCCAGCGCGAGGAACCGACGACCACGAAGCGGCCGTTGCCGGTTTCCTTGCCGGTGGTGTAAGTGCCTGCGGCGCCGAGCACCAGCGGGCCTTTTTTGTCGTCCTTGCCTTCCTTGATCTCGGGCGAGGCGAGGTTAGTGGTTGCGAAGCTGTTGTCGGTGGTGGAGAACAATTTCTCCACGGTCGTCTTGTCGCCCTTGCCGACTTCCAGGGAACGGGCGATGGGGAATCCGGACGGGGTGTCCTTCATTTCGCGAACGATGGCGTGCGATTCGTAGTTGGTCACCAGCGGGAACTCCGGGCCGAGTCCGAAGAGCTGGCCTACGCCGCTGGTATCGAGTACCAGGTCCTTGTCGACCGTCACACCCCAGCCGGCGAGCACATTCAGCAGAGCCTGATTGTCGTCGATCTCCTGCTTCGCGAATTTCAAGGGTGGGTCGAGCATGAAGAGCGCGCGGCCGCCGTTTTCGACGT
>DATGGL010000355.1:0-5750 GCA_035308605.1 Bryobacteraceae bacterium | reverse complement strand
AGAATTGCACGATTTGTGGAGCGCGTTGGCGCCGTTCCCGCCATTCAACTTGCCCATGCCGGCAGAAAAGCGAGCTGTGCGCGACCCTGGGAAGGCGGCGCGATGCTCAAGACGCCGGCGGAAGGCGGCTGGCCGATTGTCGCGCCCAGCCCGATCCCGTTTGTCGCCACCGATCCTGCTCCTGCCGAACTCGACGAGGCAGGGATACAGGGCATCATCGAAGCGTTCGCGGCAGCGTCGCGCCGCGCCATCGAAGCCGGTTTCCGTGTCATCGAAATTCATAGCGCGCACGGGTATCTCTCCCACTCGTTTTTATCGCCGCTTAGCAACCATCGAACCGACCGCTACGGCGGTGTCCTCGAAAATCGCATGCGATTCGCGCTCGAAATTGCCTCGGCGATCCGCCGCGTCCTTCCCGCGGGGACGCCGTTATTCACTCGTATTTCGGCGACGGATTGGGTCGAGGGCGGCTGGGATCTGGAGCAATCCATCGCTCTCGCCCGATGCCTCAAGCCCCTTGGCGTCGATCTGATCGATTGCTCAAGTGGCGCCCTGGTTCCTACGGCGAAAATTCCCGCCGGCCCCGGATTTCAGGTGCCCTTCGCGGCCGCGATTCGCAAGGAAGCCGGAATCCTGACCGGCGCGGTCGGATTGCTCACGGAGCCGGAGCAGGCCAACGAAATCATCACTTCGGGCGCCGCCGACCTGACATTCCTCGCGCGCCAGATGCTGCGCGACCCATACTTTGCTCTTCGGGCCGAAAAGACGCTGGGAGCTCAACCGCACTTCCCGGTCCAGTACGAGCGGGCGAAGTAGCCTCCGCAGACTGCTGCATGGCAGCGACTCTCATTTTTCTCGCGACCTACGTTGTGCTCGCGCTGGGCCGCATGCCCGGCCTGCGCGTCGACCGAACCGGCGCGGCGATCATCGGCGCCAGTCTGATGGTCGCCACCAACGTACTCACGCTCGACGAAGCGTATCGCGCGATTCACCTCGACACCATCGTGCTCCTGTTCGGCATGATGATCGTGGTCGCGAATCTTCGCCTGTCCGGATTCTTCGCGCTGGTCAGCGAGTGGGTGGTGGAGCACGCTCATCATCCCTTCACGATGCTCGCCGGAATCGCGTTTGTGGCGGGATTTCTGTCGGCGTTCTTTGTGAACGACACGGTGTGTCTGGTGCTGGCGCCGCTGGTGGCCGAAGTCACGTCGACGCTGCGGCGCAATCCGATCCCATACCTGCTCGCGGTCGCGATGGCTTCGAATATCGGAAGCGCGGCCACGCTGACCGGCAATCCCCAGAACATGCTGATCGGAAGTTTCTCCGGGATCTCTTACAACGTGTTCGCGCGGGCTCTGGCGCCCATCGCCGCAATCGGACTGATCGTTTGCGTCGTGATTCTGGCCTGGATGTACCGCAGCGAATTTCGCGGCGCAGTCAAGATCGACGCCGAGCCGCGACGGGTTGCGGTCGATCGAGCCCTCCTCGTGAAATCGCTCGTAGTCTCGCTTGCCATGGTTGTTTTCTTCTTCCTCGGCTGGCCCATCGCGAAAGTAGCGATCGTGGCGGGGGCAATTCTCCTGATCACTCGCCGGGTTCGCCCGGAAGACGTCTATGCGCAAGTCGACTGGTCGCTTCTGGTGATGTTCGCGGGATTGTTCATCGTCGTAGCGGGCGTCGAGAAGAGCTCGCTCGAGCAGAACCTGATGGCCATCGCCGCCCGGGTTCATCTCGACAACGGCGGGGTTCTCACGGCCATCGCCGCCGTGTTATCGAACATCGTGAGCAACGTGCCGGCGGTCCTGGTTTTCAAGCCGTTTATCGCCCATCTCGCCGATCCCAATCTCGGATGGCTGCGTCTGGCCATGGCGTCGACGCTGGCGGGCAATCTGACCATCCTCGGCTCGGTCGCGAACCTGATCGTGGTCGAACGCTCGCGCGGCGTGGCCGAAATCGGATTCTGGGAATACGCCCGCGCGGGAATCCCCGTCACTCTGATCACGCTCCTGATCGGCGTATGGCTGCTATGAGTTTGTGTTGAGCGCGGCGAGCAGCCGGGTATAGGTGGTGTCGAGTTCCTCCGGCAGCACCCGGGTCTCGCCGACGGTGGTCATGAAATTCACGTCGCCGGCCCAACGCGGCAGGACGTGCATGTGAATATGCCCGGCGATTCCGGCTCCCGCAGCCTTCCCGATATTCAGCCCGATGTTGAGCCCGCCCGGCCGGTAAACCTGCCGCAGCGCGGTTTCCATCCGCCGCGCGAGCGAGATCATCTCCGCCAAAGCGGCGGGATCGGCTTCCTCCAGCGTCGCGACATGCTGATTCGGCACGATCATCAGGTGGCCGCTGGTGTACGGAAATCGATTTAATAAAACAAAATTCCGGTCCGCGCGCAGCAGAACGTAATTGTCTTTATCTTCCGATTCCGACAAAATCCGGCAGAAAAGACAATCGTTCTTAGGCTGCTCTGTGGAGACATAGCGGTAGCGCCACGGGCTCCACAGGTGATCCATGAATTTGGTTAGCTGTGCGTCGCTTCCGGCGCCGGAGTGCCGCCGTGCTCGTTATTCACCAGATCCTTCAATTCCTTGCTGGGCTTGAAATAGGGGATGCGTTTGGCGGGAACTTCGACACGCGCGCCGGTCTTGGGATTGCGCCCCACGCGCGGCTGCCGCTGGCGGGTGCGAAAACTGCCGAATCCCCGGATCTCGATCTTGTCCCCCGTACGCAGGGCCCGTACCACGCTGTCGAAGATCGCCTCAACGATCACTTCTGAATCTTTTCGCGTCATCTCGACGACGCGTGAGACCTCTTCGATCAATTCAGCTTTGGTCATGTTATCGGCTTTCCCCTTTTCCTCGTAGACTCATCGCTTCTTCTATGGTCATCGTTGCAGCTGCCGCCTGGCGCTGATAATCTTCCAGGCGCGTGCGCTCCTCCTCTTCGGCCACGGCGCGAAGGCTCAAGCCGATCTTTTTCTCGGCCTCATTCATTTTAATGATTTTGAAGTCGTATTCGTCGCCGATCGGCAGCGGCGAATCCTCGGGACCCTTTTCGGCGGCTCCGGGCATGGGGGGAATCTCGGACTTGTGGCATAGCGCCTCCACTCCCGGCGCCAGTTCCACGAACACCCCGAACGCCACCGCCCGGCATACGCGGCCGCGCACCAGATCGCCGACTTCATGCGACCGGAAGAAGCTCTCCCAGGCGTCGGGCTGCAACTGCTTCACGCCCAGCGACAGCCGCCGGTTCGGCGCGTCGATGTTCAGGATCACGGCCTGCATCACCTGGCCCTTTTTCAGCACTTCCGAGGGATGCTTCACATGCTTGGTCCAGGAGAGATCCGATACGTGCACCAATCCGTCGACGCCTTCCTCGATCTCCAGAAACGCCCCGAAATCAGCCAGCTTTCGCACGCGGCCCTCTACAACCGAACCGATACTATAGCGCTCCGCCACGGTGGTCCATGGATCGGCTTCCAGTTGCTTGATCCCGAGTGAAACCCGGCGTTCGCGCGGCTTTACTTCGAGCACCACCGCTTCCACCTGATCCCCGACCTTCACCACCTTGCCGGGATGCTTCATCCTCCGGCTCCAGGTCATTTCGGAGATGTGAATCAATCCTTCCACGCCCGGCTCGATCTCGACGAAAGCGCCGTAATCGGTGATGCTCATCACGCGCCCGATCACGCGGCTTCCGGCGGGGCAACGATCCGGCAAAGTCTCCCACGGGTCCGGAGTCAACTGGCGCAGCCCCAGCGAAATGCGTTCTTTGTCCCGATCGAACTTCAAAACCTTAACGGTTAATTCGTCGCCCACGTGGACCACTTCGGAGGGATGATTCACACGTCCATGCGACATATCGCTGACGTGCAGCAGTCCGTCGATGCCGCCTAAATCCACGAAAGCGCCGTATTCCGTTAGATTCTTGATGGTCCCGGTCACGACCGCCCCTTCCGCCAGATGCTCGAGAGCATTCTGCTTGCGGGCTTTCAAATCCTCTTCGACGGCCATTTTCCGCGACACCACCACGTTGCCGCGCCGCCGGTTGATCTTGAGAACCTTGACGGGAATATCCTGTCCAACGAATTGATCCAGATCGTGAGTCGGCCGGATATCCACCTGCGAGCCGGGCATGAACGCGGGCACGCCCACGTCGACCATTAACCCGCCCTTAGTACGCTCCACCACGCGGCCGGATACCAGCAACTGCTCGCGCATGGCGCGCTCCAGCGTGTCCCAGATGCGCAGGCGGCTGGCCTTCGAATACGAAAGCAACGCATAGCCTTCGGGTTGCGGCCCATGGCGGTCGATCATCACGTCGATCGTGTCGCCGGGACGCACGTTCACAGAGCCGTCCGCTTGCCGAAGCTGGTCGATTGGTACTAAACCTTCAAGCTTGTGACCGAAGTCGACAATTACTTCCTGTGGTGTGACTTTAACGACGTGGCCCTGCAGCAACTCGCCATCAGTTGGGGGCGCGAGATGACTGTAGTCTTCAATGAGATGTTCGTAGTCCTCTTCAACGGGGAAGTTGACGTCGACATCCCTTTCGTTTGCGCTACTGGCCATCACCTAAACTCCGGACAAACCGTTGAAGAATCAGTACTTCAGAACTATAGCCGAGCCCGAAGTGCTTGTCAACTTGGCCTTTTCAGGGCTTCCGATGATCATTTTCTCCATACATTAGCTCCCCCGCCGTCACTTGTAACCCCAAACGATTCTGCGGAGGCGGCAGGGGGCATGTTGCATAAGGCGTAAATACGCAAGGCGGGTTGACGGCTTTGTTGAAATCGAGGGAGATAATGCCATTTTTGGCGGGCGCGGCATAAAGAAATCGAGCTCCTCCGTAAGTCGATTTGCCGCTGGTCTGATCTCGGAAAACAAAGAACAATTTGCCTTCGTCCCACACGGGCTCCAGGCGGAACTCCCTTCCGTTCTTCACAAAGGTGACGTATCCGGGACTTTCCATCTGTTCCTTGACCCCTCCGCTGGTGTCAAATGTGATCGTATGCCTTTCGGCCCATGGCTCAAATCGGGCATCGATCCTCCATGCCATATCGGTGGGGTACCATCGCAGCCCGGTAAAGGCTCGTCGCGCCTCGCCGTCGTTGTCCTTAACACGAACGGCAAGCCGCCCCTCGCGCTCAATCAGGAAGAATGTGATTCGCCCAATCCTTAGAACATCTTCGTCGGGACGAAGAGTCGCTTCTTGCAACTGGATGCCGGGCGCGGGAACGAACCGTGCGCCGGCTTTGCCGAGAATAATTGCGCCGGCGCGTTTCGGCGCGGAGGCTGGAAGCGGGACCTCGCAAGAAGGATCGGAGCCGACGCGATTTTCGCCCGGTTTCAGCCAGTGGAGTCCTACGAGCGTGATCCAACCGTCGTCGGAATTGATTTCCGCTTCCCGATGCGCGCGAAAATCCGCAATCTCCTTTGCGTAGGAGGCTGGGACGGAATCGACCGGAGCGTCCAACAGGATGGCGAAAGCCAGCGCGGGCAGCATGTTCTTATTATCGATACTGGTGGCGGGTTGTATGCGGATTGTCGGTCGGGTGCGTGAGACGTCCCGACCCGCTTGCTGTCGCGCGCGGTTCAGTGGTGACTACAGAGCCGCGAGCGACAGAGTCTGTGTGAAAACCGGTAACGTTAGTAAATTAAAAATCGACTCACAGAGGTGAGCCGATATATTCTCTACAATCCGGATCAAGACCTGTTACTGCCGCCGAGTTTGCGGGAGGAATTGGGGGA
>DATGGL010000354.1:0-15948 GCA_035308605.1 Bryobacteraceae bacterium | reverse complement strand
AGAGCAATAACCTGACGGTGATCGGACTGTACGCGGAAGATACCTGGACGATCCGCAAAAGGCTGACCATCAACTACGGCATCCGATGGGAATACTGGAACGGGACGATTCCCGCGCAGACGTCTCCGGCAGGCACCTATGTAAGCGCGCGGAGTTATCCGGAGATCCAGGGTCCGCAGTGGAAGAACGTAACGCCCCGGTTTGGATTCTCCTATGATCTGTTCGGCAAGGGAAAGACGGTCATCAAGGGGAGCGCGAGCCAGTATATGCAGGGCGAGGGCGCGGGCAACCTGTTGACGGCGATCAACCCGCTCGGCTTCTCCAGCCAGACGGTCACGTGGACCTGTCCGGGGGGAGGCACGGGTACTTCCGCGGCGGTTCTGGCTGCGAATGCGGCGTGCACGGCTGCCGGTCCCACTCCGAGCCAGCTCAATCTGTCGACCTCGAACGGGTTCCAGGGTGGTCTGACGACGTCCTATGATCACAAGGCCGTTCGTCCGCGCGCCTGGGAATACAGCTTCGGCGTCCAGCAGCAGTTGCCGCTCGATGTCGTTTTCTCGGTGATGGGCTGGTATCGCAAGACCTACGACCAGCTTGGGACTGAGAATCTCGCGGTTCCGTCCAGCGCTTATACGCCGTACAACATTCTGAATCCGCTAACCGGCAAGATGTTCCCGTTCTATGTGCAGAACACCGCGTTCAAAGGGTTGCAGAACAACCTGATCACCAACTCGAACGAGCTGGATACGTTCTATCGCGGAATCGATCTCGACTTCACGCGCCGGATGACTCGTCACTGGATGCTGCTGGGCGGCGTGACGCTGGGCCGCTTCAACGGTGCGTGGATCGGCGACGTGAACACGACGCTGTTGGATTTGAACAATCCCAACTACAACTTGAATCGCACGGGCGCGCTCACCAATGACGCTCCGGTAATCTTCAAGCTCGGCGGCACCTACAACATCAAGTGGGGCATCGTGCTGGCCGGAAACTTCCAGCACGTAACCGGGTATCCGGTGAATACGGTTTACTCGGTGACGCAGGCGATTCTGCAGACGTACAATCCCGGCGTAACCCTGACTCAGGGCAACCAGAACGTTTATGCGGCGCCGGAAGGCAGCAATCGCCTGCCGAACGTCAACCTGATGGATCTCCGCATTTCGAAGATCTTTTCGATCAAGGAGCGCTACAAGATCCAGCCCGAGTTCGACATCTACAATCTGTTCAACCAGGGCATCGTCAACACGGAAAACACCGGCGTCACCTCAGTCATTTCGGGAACGCCGGCCTATACGCCGGGGACAATCGGCAACCTGTTCCTGAATCCGGTCAACGTGTATCCGCCGCGCTTGTTCAAGTTCGGCATGCGGTTCGACTTCTAGCCGGACGGGTTGAGGATAGGTCGGGACCCGCTCACTGGCGTTCGCGGTTCGGTGAGCTGGTGTCGTGACGGAAGCGTGTTATTGCCGGCCAGGGCGCGATGCGAAGCGTCCTGGCCGGTTGTGTTTTTGGGCAGATTGAATGAGACCATCGCCTGAAAGAACGCGACCCGACCAGAATCTCGATTTGTGGATTGCGCTCGGGCTGGCGATCGCGATCGCGGCGGCGTACTGGCAGGTTGGGTCGCACGACTTCGTCAACTTCGATGATTTGTATTACGTGAGCAATCCGCACGTGATTCATGGGCTGACGGGCGAGGGATTCGCGTGGGCGCTGAAGCCGGCGCAATCGCCGGGCTTCTGGTTTCCGCTCACGCTGCTGTCGCACATGCTCGATCGCCAACTGTTCGGCGACCGGAGCGGGCTGCATCACCTGATGAGCGCCGGGATTCACCTGTTGAGCAGCGTGCTGTTGTTCTTTGTGTTCAAGCGCGCGACGGGAGCTCGCTGGCCGAGTGCGTTTGTCGCGTTCGCGTTTGCGCTACATCCGTTGCATGTCGAATCGGTCGCATGGGCGGCGGAACGGAAGGATGTATTGAGCGGATTCTTCTGGATCGCAACGATGTGGGCGTATGTGAGGTATGCGGAAAAGCCGTCGGCGTTGCGTTATGCGGGCGTGGCGCTGCTGTTTTGCTGTGGGCTGATGTCGAAGGCGATGGTGGTGACGCTGCCGTTCGCGCTGCTTCTGTTCGACTTCTGGCCGCTGCGGCGGGAGGCGAGGAAGAGCGCTCTGATCATCGAAAAGCTGCCGCTGCTCGCGCTTTCGATTGCGGCATCCGCCGTGACGTTCCTTGCCCAGAGGCAGGGAGGGGCGGTCCAGACGATCGAGCAGATGTCCCTGGCGATGCGGATCGGGAACGCGCTGATCTCCTACGTAGCTTATCTGGCGAGTTTTGTGTGGCCGGCGAATCTGGCGGTGTTTTATCCGTACGTACAATATCCCGCGTGGGAGATCGCGGGGGCGGGCATTGTGCTGGCGCTGATCACACTTGCGGTAGTGCGCTGGCGCGATAGCCCCTATCTCGTCACTGGGTGGTTATGGTACCTGGGCACGTTGGTTCCGGTGATCGGGCTGGTTCAAGTCGGCGACCAGGCTCGCGCGGACCGGTTCACTTATCTTCCAATGATCGGAATTCCTATCATGCTTGCGTGGGGAATGCGGGAGGTGTTCGAGGGCCGGGGATGGAGTCGCGCGGCACTGACTGGCCTCGCATCGGCGGTGTGCGCGGCCTGGTTCATGCTGACGTTTGTCGATATCGGATACTGGCAGGACAGCGTCACGCTATTTCGGCGGGCACTGGAAGTGACGGACGGGAATTACGTCGCCTACAACAATCTGGGCGCTGAGTTACGGAAGAGTGGGCAGATCGACGAGGCCATCTCGGATTTCGAGCAGGCGGTCCGCATCCGGCCGCTTTTCGGGGAAGCGCGTTTGAATCTGGGCGAGGCTCTCATGACGCGCGGGCGACCGGCGGAGGCTTTGCCGCATCTGCAGGAGGCGGTTCGGCTGGAGCCGGAATCCCAGTATGCGCACCTGAATCTGGGGACGGCGCTGAACATGAGCGGGCAAGCGGCGGGCGCCGAGGCTCAATATCGTGAGGCGCTGCGGCTGGATCCCTCATTAGCCAGTGCCCGCGAAGGAATCGGCGTCGCGTTGGTGACGGCGGGGCGGGTGCAAGACGCGCTGCCGGAGTTGATGGAAGCGGTCCGGCTGAATCCGCAGGATGCTCTGGCGCACTTTAACGCGGGGAGGGCGCTGATCATGCTCGATCGGCCGGAGGAGGCGATGGCGCAACTTGCGGAGACGATCCGGCTGGAGCCGGGGAACGCGGACGCGCATTTCAATTTGGGCACGGCGATGGCGGCGAAGGGGCGGACTGAAGAGGCGCTGACGGAGTTTCAAACGGCGGCCCGGCTGCGGCCGGATCATGTGAACGCGCATTACAATGCTGGGATCGCCCTGGCGGACTTGAAGAGGTATCGAGAAGCGGCTGCGGAGTTCTCAGAAGCGCTGCGCTTGAAGCCGGATTTCGAGAATGCGCGGATGAACGTCGAGCGCTATTCGAGGATGACGCAGTAAGAGTGATTCGACGGTAAGAGAGGATGACATGAAGACGATTGCGTGGCTGATGATTCCTGCAGCTCTGCTGGCGCAGGGGAGGCGTGGAGGGAACAGTCCGTTTCCGGGTGGGACGAATCCGGATGGGTCGCTGAAGCCGACGCCGCCGGTGACTCGGCTGTTTACGCAGGATGCGTATACGGAGTATGCGATTCTGGCGCCGGGGTCGGAGCAGTTCCGGATCAAGTTTCTGCCGGAAGAGACGCGCGTGGGGGCGACGGAATTGGTGAATGCGACTCGCGGGGGGAGCGAAGGATCGGATGTTGAAGTATTCGATCCGCGGACCGGGAAGCCGCTGAAGTTTACTTACGAGCATGAGCCGAACGATCCGGAAACGCATGCCATTCATGCAACGCTGCCGATTCCGGTGCCGGAGGGCGGCGTTGGGCGGGTGCTGATTTATAAGACTTATAAAGATTCGCGGACGTACATGATGCATGGAGATGACATCGTGTGGGTGAGGAGCCTGGCGGGGTATCGGCTGGGCGTCCTGCTGCCGCCGGGGTTTGCATTTATTTCGTCGAATGTGGCGGCGCAGTTATCCACCGTCGCGGATGGGCGGCTGAAGATTGCGTTTGCGAATCCCAGTGGGCAGAGTAATCCGGTTACGATTCATGCCCGGAAGACGGGCGCGGAATTTGCGGCTACGAAATACACGGACATGTTTTTTGACGATATCAAGACGTTGTACGATCTCGGCGCGCCGGATACACACCTGATGCGGGTCGAGCAGACTTATAGCGATTACCGCAAGGGGGCGACGGAGAAGCTGGATTCGCTGGGGTATCTGGCGCTGCAGGATTTGAAGGTGATGGATCTGGATACGGCGAAGGCGTTTACTCCGGCGAAGGGAGTTATCAAGCTGGATGTTCCGATTGTGGATGACAAACAGAGCGCGCATATCAAGATCACCGGGTTCCTGAAGGACTCCGAATATAAGAGCGCCGGCGGGGAGATGGTGTTCGATCGAGAGCTGCATGGGCTGCGGAATACGGTGTTGTTGCCGCAGGGTTGGGAAGTTTCGGCGGTGTCGCAGTCGGGGACGATCGGGATGTATGAGGGGCGGGCGTTTGTGGCTCTGATTAATTTGAACGCGGAGAATCAGTACCGGGTGGTGATTCGGGCGCGGAGGGCGAAGTGATTGGCCGTTAATGAACGGGAATGAACGTTAATTTGAGCGGAGGGCGATCATTGGGTCGATTCTGGATGCCCGGCGGGCGGGGAGGTAGCCGCCGATCAGGGCGGCCAGGGTGAGGGTCGCGAGCATGCCGAGGAAGGTTGCGGGGTCGGAGGCGGTGATGCCGAAGAGGAATCCGCCCAGGGTTCGGGCGACGGCCCAGGAGGCGGCGGACCCGATCAGCATGCCGATGCCGGCCAGGGAGAGAGTTTCCCGGAGGATGCGGGTTTGCAGGCGGCCGGCGGATTCGCCCAGGGCCATGCGGATTCCGATTTCCTGAGTGCGTTGATTCACGGAATACGAGATCAGGCCGAAGATTCCGAGCAATGCGAGAATCACGGCGAAAACCGCGAAGCCGCTCAGTAACAGGGACACGAAACGGCGAGGCGATACGGCTTTGTCGACCAACTGCTGAATGGTCCGGAATTCGTTGCCGGCTACGTTGGGCTCGATGGGCGTGAGCGCGGCGCGGATGGCGGAGGCGAGGTCGGCGGGGGCGAGCGAGGTTCGGACGACCAGGTCGACCGATTGAAAATCGCCGGTCTGTCGCATCGGGATGTACATTTCGAGGCCCGCGCCCCGTTCCAGCGCGAGGTGACGCACGTCGCCGACGATTCCGATCACCCGGAGGTCGCTGCGGCCGCCGCGGACCAACTGCCCGAGGGCATTCTGGCCGGGCCAGAGGGTTCGCGCCATGGTTTCGTTGACCACGATGACGGGATCGGCGGAAGGCCCGTCCTGTTCGGAGATGTCGCGGCCGGCGCGCAGGGGAATGCCCATGGCGCGGGTGTAGCCGTCACTCACGATCCGGACGAATGCGTCGGGATAATGGCCGGGCGGATAGACGACGCCTTTGGCGCCGGCTCCCCAACTACGGTTGCGGCCGAGCGGGAGAGCATCGGTGAGGCCGGCGGTCTGGATGCCGGGCACGCTGCGCACGCGGCGAAGGACTTCATCGTAGTAGGCGTTGCTTTCGGCTTGGGAATTGAACCGGCGGCTGGGATCCACGCGCACGGAGGCGGTGTGTTCGGGGTTGAATCCGAGGTTGACATCGAGGACGCGGAGGAAGCTGCGCATCAACAGGGCGGCGGCTACGAGAAGCACGCAGGCGAAAGCGATTTCGGAGACGACGAGCGTACTGCGAATCCAGCCACGTTTTGAATTGTCGCTGGCGCCGCGGGTCGAGTCCTTCAGAGCATCGTGGACGCCGGATGCGGGAACGTAGAGAGCGGGGGCGAGGCCGAAGATCAATCCGGAGGCCATGGCCATCAGAGCGGTGAAGGCGACGACGGTCGCGTCCAGACGGACGCTGGAGAGCAGGGGGATGCTGATCGCCTGGAGATGGGAGATGGCAAAAGTCCCAAGAGCGGCGAGGACGAGGCCGAGCGCGGCGCCGGCACCGGCGAGCACTACGCTTTCGGTTAACGCCTGACGGATGAGGCGGGCTCTTCCGGCGCCGAGAGCCGTACGGATGGCGATTTCACGCTGGCGGGCGGCGCTGCGGGCGAGCAGAAGATTCGAGAGATTCGCGCAGACAATCAGCATCACCACGCCGACGGCGCAGGCGAGGACGAGCAGGGCGGGGCGGATGCGTCCGCGCACGTGGTCCTGGAGGAGCGAGACGTTGCCGTCGAATCCGTTCCGCTCGGGGTGGGTGCGGGTGAGTTGGGCCGCGAGAACCTTAAGTTCAGCGTCCGCGCTGCCGGCTGTGACGCCGGGCTTCAGACGGCCGATGATGGCGAGAGTATTTCCCCAACGATTGGTTTCCTCGGTGAGCGGGAAGGGAGAGAAGAGATCGACGTGGCTTCCGGGGGAGAAGACAGAGGCGAAATCGAAAGACGGCGGGAGAACGCCGACGACGGTGACGGGCTGCGCATCGAGCGTGAGGGGCCGGCCGACTATGGACGGGTCTGAAGCGAAACGGCGTTCCCATAGAGCGTGGGTGAGCAGAACGGCTCTGGGGCCGTGCCACTTGCATTCTTCATCGCGGAAGCCGCGGCCGAGCATGGGCTGGACGCCGAGAAGCGGGAAGAAATTTTGCGATACCTGGACGCCGGTGAGGCGCTCGGGCTCGCCCTGGCCGGTGAGCTGATTGTCGCCGACGCCGAAGAACGCGAAGTAGGCGGCGAGATCGGAGAAGGATCGATCTTGCGCGCGGAGATCGAGGAGGTGTCCAACTTGCGTGGTCTGATCGGAAAGGCCGCCGCCTTCATGGTTACTGACCCACGCGATGCGATCGGGATCGAGGAAGGGAAGCGGGCGAAGGAGCAGCGTGTTGACGACGCTGAAGACGGTGGATGCGGCGCCGATGCCGAGGCCGGCGATCAGGGTGGCGAAGAGGGTGAACCCGGCGTCGCGGCGCAAGGTTCGAAGGGTATAGCGGAGGTCCTGAAGAAGGCCGTCACGAAGGCGGGCGACGGAATCAATCATGAGCTCTCTTTCGACGACGGCCTGCGGAGACGGTTAGGTATCATTTGTTAACCGCTTGGCTGTTAACCGATTGCTTGTTAACCGATTGGCTGTTAAACCGCTTGGCCGTTAATGAACGTGAATGACGACTCTCTATTCGAGATGGGCGCGGGTATATCACGAGATGTACCAGTCCATCTTTGACTACCCGAAATACTTTCGCCGGTTTCATAAGATTCTGGAAAAATACGGGTGCAAGAGTGTGCTGGAGGCTGGGTGTGGGAGCGGGAACCTGGCGCCGTTGTTTCTTTCGGCGGGGTATCAGTACCTGGGGCTGGACGCGGCGGAGGCGATGCTCGCGATTGCCCGGGAAGAGAATCCGCAGGCGCGATTCATACAAGGGGACATGCGGCGGTTTTCGGTGCGGAAGAAAGTCGATGCGGTTCTGATTGGCGGCCGGAGCTTCAGCTACATGACTACGAACCAGGACGTGATGGGCGCGCTCGGGTCGATTCACCGGGCGTTGAAACCGGAGGGGATTCTGGTCTTTGACAACTTCGAGGCGTCGCGGATCTTTACGGATTTCAAAGAACGGATCAGGCAGGAGGTCCGGCGCGGAGAGCAGAGGTTCGTACGGGTGTCGGAATTGTCGCGAAATCTCGCGACGGGGTGGACCTGGAACTGGGACGCTACCTATGTGGTCGAGGGCGGAAAGAAACAAAAGTTTCGCGACAGGAGCGTGCTGCGGGCGTTTACGCCGGATGAGCTGCGGCTCTTCTTGGCGCTGGCGGGGTTCGATACGCTGCGGATCAAACGGGTGGGCGTCGACATCTTCACGGTGGCGCGAAAGCGGTCGATTGCCCCTTAATTTGCTGTTATGATTGTACGCATTATGAGATTTCCAATTCTCCTGTTGACGGCTACCGCCGCGGTTTTGAGCGCGCAAAGTGTCCGGACTCCCAACGTCGAGTTTGGGATGATGACGTGGGCTGAGATCAAGAAAGCCATTCATGAGCAGGGCTTTATCAATGTAATCATTTACAACGGCGGGACCGAGCATCGCGGGCCGCAGAACGTGAGCGGCGGGCACAACCTGATGGCTCAGGAGACGGCGCGGGAGATTGCGCTGAAGGTGGGGCACACGCTGGTGGCGCCCATACTGGCCTATTCACCGAACGAGGCGGACGGCGATCTGCCGGGGACGATTGGGCTGACGCCGGAGCTTTTCGCAGCGGTCAACGAGCGGATTGCCGAGCAGCTGATCAAGGATGGTTTTAAGAACGTGTTCCTGATGGGCGATCATGGCGGCGGGCAGAAGGAAATGGGCGAAGTGGCGAAGAAGCTGGACGCGAAGTATTCGTCGCAGGGGATTCATGTGTACTGGTGCGATCAGATGTATGAGAAGGCCCAGAACGATTACTGGAAGTGGCTGGCGGAGAACAAGTACCCGTCGTATGGACACGCGAGCATCATGGACACGTCGGAAATGCTGTATCTGAGCACGCGCGACGGCGGGGACAAGGGCTGGACCAAGAAAGAGCTGATTCCGACCGCGCTGGGCGATCCGGTGCGGCAGCGCGGAGAGCCGCGGGATCCGAATTACAAGCCGATCCACAACGGGATCACGGGGGATGCGCGGCCGTCGACGCCTGAACTGGGGAAGAAGATTTTCGATATGAAGGTCGATTACGCGGTTCGGCAGATGAAGTCGTTCCTGGGAACGGCTAGCAACTAGAAGAATCGATCGGGAGTTTGAAGGAACCGCTTCCTGGCGGTCGCGGCTCGGTGTCGGGCAAGCGATCGCTGGGGGCGGTTGTTTGATTTTATGGGCACAAAAATATTCGTTGGATTGCTAGGGGTGGCGGCTTGGGGACAGGTCGTCGCGATTGAGGGCGGGACGCTGATCGATGGGAATGGCGGG
Organism: Bryobacteraceae bacterium; assembly: GCA_035308605.1. GTDB lineage: Bacteria > Acidobacteriota > Terriglobia > Bryobacterales > Bryobacteraceae > Palsa-187. The sequence continues at coordinate 6,883 of DATGGL010000354.1, read as the reverse complement.
GCTCCGATTGCCGATGCCGTCGTGATTGTGGATGGGGCGCGGATTGCGGCGGCCGGTCCGCGGGGCGCGGTGAAGGTTCCCTCGGGCGCGACGATCGTGGATGCGAAGGGGCGTTTTATCACGCCGGGGTTCATCGATACGAACGTGCACTTGTCGCTGTATGGCGGGGCGCGGGACCGGTATGAATCGCTGGTGCGGTATCAGCCCCGGCAGAACGAGATTGTACTGGAAGGCGCGCAGATCGATCTGGCGCATGGAATCACGACGGTTCGCGACAGTTACGGGATGCTGATCCCGCTCACGGCGGTGCGCGACAAGATCGGGCATGGAGACGCGGTGGGCGCAAGGATTCTCGCCGCAGGGAATATTGTCGGGTGGGGCGGGCCGTATTCGATGACGTTCAGCCTGACTCCGTCGCGGGACCTGACCCTGTTTCAGGAGCAGATGAACGATTACGTCGCACAGGGGGCGGGCGAGGAGCTTTTCGACATGACGCCCGAGGAGCTGCGCGTGGCGATCAACAAGTATCTGGACAAGGGACCGGACTTTTTGAAGTTCGGCGGGACGTCGCACTTTTCGGAGCCGACGTTTATCGGGTTTTCGCTGGAAGCGCAGAAGGTGATGGTGGACGAGACGCACAAGCGCGGGAAATCGGCGGAGACGCATTCGACGACGATCGAAGGGCTGCGACTATCGCTACTGGCGGGCGTGGATCTGGTGCAGCATCCCGAGGTGCTGACGCCGCGCGAGATGCCGGACGATCTGGTCGCGATGATGCGGGACCGGAAGGTGATCGGATCGATGCTGGTGAGCACGATCACGGGCGACGCGTGGGCCAAACATGTGAAGGCGAAGGCGGATGCTCAGAAAAAATACGAGAAACCGCTGCTGCACGAGGAGACATTCGCGGAAGGGCGCAGGAAAGCCGCGGATCTGGGCGAGGACATGGAGCGGCGCCGCCGGAATGCGCAGAAATTGATTCGGGCGGGATGCGTGCTGACGGTGGGGACGGATTCTTATTGGGGATCCGCGCCGGAGCTGGCGCGCGAGCCGAAGCCGGAAACGCAGGATCACGGGATGGGGACGATTCTCGCGATCGAGGGACTGGTGGAGCTGGGGATGACTCCGGGGCAGGCTATTGTTTCGGGGACGAAGAATGGCGCGATCGCGTGCAAGAGGCTGAAGGATTTCGGAACGATTGAGGCGGGGAAATTGGCGGATATTGTGATTCTGGATGGGGATCCGCTGGCGGATATTCATAATATCCGGAAAGTGCGGGCGGTGATGAAGGAAGGGAAGGCGATCGACATCGCGGGGCTGCCGGAGAGAAGAGTTTTGTCGACGGCGGCGAAGGCGGGAGTGGGATCGGTCCAGTAGGAGCGTTTGAGTAAACTCGGTTTTCCCCTTCTGTCTTCCGTTAAGATTGGTAAAAGAGGATGTATGCAGTACACCTTCACGCTTCACGAAGATGCTTGGTTCCGCAACGGCGCTGACCACGCGGACAGGCAGGTCATCGGCTACAGGGTCGGCGGACTGCCGCACGGGGGGACCGCAAGAATCGCCAACTTCGGGGGGCCGAATCGGGACGACTGGCGTGTGATGCGGATCTATGCAGACAACACACCGGCCGATTGGACGGGCAATTATGAAAACGTCGAAGACGCGTTAACGGCGCTACAACAGGACTGTTATTGACGGTCTCGGAATGTTAGCGCGGTTTGCGGCGAGCATGACGCCGTTCTGCTCGCGAGGCGTGTTCGCCTGATTCAAGTAGCGAACTAAACGACGCTGTCTCTCCCTAAGGAGCCGGTTCTCGCTATGTTCAAAGCGTTCGTCCTGGTTCGCAATCTCGAATCACGAGCCGGGCTCCTCGACTTCGGTGAATTCAAAATCAGCCGAGTGGGAACTCGGTTCGAAGAGTTTAGGGAGGTTTTCTCGTCTTTCGATGTGGACAACGTTGACTGGATTTTCGAGAAATCCTATCTCCGGTTACCGTCAGCTCTTCCCAGGTCACCGGTTGACGGGATTCCGGAGGACATCGAAGATATCTTGTTTTTGCTCCGTCTCTACAGAGTTGGCGACATAGCGTTCATCAGACCGGTGATCGTTTTACCGAGCGGTTCTAAGAGCATTCAAGCCCCATATCGAGCGATGAATGATTTGAACAGTTACTCTAAGCTAACTTTTAAGATTGAGTCCGGGGATTGTGAACCATGGACAATCTTTGCCGATCGGATCCGAGCGAGTCAGTCGTGGAGTTCGGACTGGTTCACGGCGGCAAGGCGCTTTTTTCTAAGCGGGGGAGCGAAGCAAGTCGATCTGGGACGGGATGACGTGGATCGCATTGTGGACTATGTGACGGCGCTCGAATCGACGCTCGTTCCGGAAAAGTACTCGAATAAACGGCGCATAAGCAATCGCGCCGCCGCACTGATCGCGCCTGACGATTCCGTGGAGGCCGAGTCCTTGGTGCGATTTATGAAAACGTTCTACGAGATTCGCTCCCGAATAACCCACGGCAGCAGGATCGGTGACAGAGGCCGGGCCTGGCTGCGTCAAAATTTCGAGCAAATTGAAGATCGAGTACGGCAGGTACTTGTGACCGCTGTTGAGGGGCTGCCACCTCGAGAGGATGATCGCCGCGTCGCGCTAGCCAGATTGTACGACCTGACTGACGCGGACCGTGGGAGTTTTGCCATTGATAAATTTAAAGAAATCGAGACACCGGAAGTTCGCCACCGGGTTGCAGCCGAGATCGCACGATTGGTTAATCGGTGAGGGTGCGGCATATGACAATATCGATTCTCGGTGGAAACGGCTGCCGGGGTATACTCGCTTGAGGCTGTAGCCAAATCCAGGAGAAATTTTACAGATGAGTGACGTGGTCAGCGGGGCTGAGTTTAAGAAAGAAATGCGGGCGGGGAAGCCGAAGTTGGGGCTGTTTGTGAATTCGCATAGTCCAACCGTCGCGGAGCAACTGGCGCATAGCGGGTATGATTGGCTGCTGGTCGATACACAGCATGGGCCGATGGGGTTTGAGACGTTGTCGGCAATGCTGGCGGGGATCTCGCAGGGCGGCGCGAAGTCGATGGTGCGCGTGGCGGGGTATCACGATCGTGGCGGGATTCAGCAGTCGCTCGATACGGGGGCGGATGGGGTGCTGATTCCGTATATCAATACGGCGGAAGAGGCTCGACAGGCGGTGAGCTGCTGCCGGTATCCGATGGCGGGGACTCGATCGGTCTATTTTCCGCAGCGCAGCATGAACAAGGCGGGGCTGCTGGGGTACGCGGGCGCGGCGAACGATAATGTCATCGTGGCGCTGCAGGTAGAAACGGCGGATTGCATCAAGAATATCGACGAGATCGCGGCGGTGCCGGGCGTCGACCTTTTATTCCTGGGGCAGAACGATCTATGCATGTCGATGGGGCTGTACGAGAAGTATGTGTTTCCGGACATGTATACGTCGCCGGAACTGCAGGCGGCGACCGACAAATTGCGGGCGGCTGCGAAGAAGAACGGGGTTATTCTGGGGCTGTTCCTGTTCGGAACTTCACGCGTGGCGGAGTTCCTGAAGAAAGACTTCACGTTCATTAGTGTTGGAAATGATCTGCACCACATCCTGACGCAGGCGACGGCCTACGTGAAGGATGTCGAGGGGATCGCCAAGGAGAACGGCAAGGATTGGACGCGGCGTCCGACGGCGCTGATGTAACCGAAGCTATTTCTTGGGGCGCGATTCCGGGGGGACGATGCCGTTGGCGCGGTAATAGGCGACCAGGAGCCCGTAGTGCTCGGCGGAATGTTCCATGACCGAGAGGAACGGCTCCATGTTTTTCTTTGGGCCTTCGGGATTCTCCTTTAGCGCGGCGTTGGCGTCGGCGATGGTTTTTTCGAGGAAGGCGACGACGGCGGCTTTATTGGGGTAGTTCTTGGCGTCGGTCTCGTCCCATTTCACATTCTCGCCGCGGCCGGCTTTGGAGGCGAAGACATTGCCGGAAGCGACGTGGACGATCACTTCTCCGAAAGAGCGCATTTCGGGCTTCAGCTTGAAGTTGTACTTGTCATCCGGGAAATCCTTGGCCATTTCGAGGATGCGGCGATTGACATCGGTGAAGTGGCCCGCGAGGCGGGCGGCGCCGGTGGCGGGCTGCGACTGGGCGAAGATTTGCGCCGAGGCGATTGCGAGAATAGAGGCTAGTCTCATCTCGGTATTGACGTGGGCGGCAGAAATTGGTGAGGGCCGGAAAAGACTGTATTGGCCGCGAATGCACGCGAATGAACGCAAATAAGACGTAAGGGGCTATCGCAAATGCTTCGATTGATTTTGGTTGGCGCTGTGATTTGCGCGGTTGGAATGGGTCAGCCGAAGGCCGATTCCCGCGTAGGCGCGATGCTGAGCGAGTTGGTGTCCACGCATGCGTTTTCGGATGTTGCGGTGTCGCCGGACGGCAAGAAACTGGCTTGGGCGGAGGAGGTTTTCGAGAACGGGAAGGATTCGGGGAAGGCAGAGATCTTTATTGGCCCGCGGGTGAAGGTTGGGGAAGGGGGTGGGATCGCTTGGGCGCCGGATTCGACACGCATCGCGTTCCTTTCCGATCGTGAGAAGACCGGGCAGAAGCAGCTTTATACGGTGGCCGCGACGGGCGGGCGGGTGAAGAAGCTGACGAGCGTTACGGGATTTGTGACCGATCCGCGATGGTCGCCGGATGGAACCCGGATCGCGATTTTGTTTGCGGAGAATGCGCCGGGAGGCGGCGGGCCGCTGGAGGCGGAGCCGGCGGAGACGGGTGTCATCGGCGGGGAGAATTACAATCAGCGATTGACGATCGTGGAGGCAAATTCGGGCGCAACGAAACAGGTTTCGCCGGCGGATCTGAACATTCATGAATATGACTGGTCGCCGGACGGGCGGATGTTCGCGGCGAGCGCGGCGCCTGGGCCGGCGGATAACAACTGGTGGGTGGCGAAGCTGTACACGCTGGCGGCGGATACGGGCGGGGCTGAGTTGGGAAAGATGACGGAGATTTATAAGCCGGAGACGCAGATCGCGATGCCGCGATTCTCGCCGGATGGATCGACCGTCGGGTTCATCGAAGGGCTGATGAGCGATGAAGGGTTCACGGGCGGGGATGTGTTTACGGTTCCTTCAAAAGGAGGGAAAGCCGTGAATAAGACGCCGGGGCGGAAGACGTCGGTGAGCTCGATTCAGTGGATAACGCCCGGCAAGATCTTGATGACGGAGTTCGTGGGCGGGTCGAGTGTGATTGGGACGCTGGATGTTTCAACGGGTGAGAGCGAGCGGTTGTGGCGAGGGGATGAGAACCTGCATGGCGGCGGGAATTTCGGGAATTTTTCCGCGTCGAAGGATGGGAAGACGGCGGCGGCGATTCGCAGCGACTGGCAACATCCGCCGGAGGTGTGGGCGGGGGCCATTGGCGACTGGAAAAAAGTCACAGCGGCGAACAATGCGCTGCATCCGAAGTGGGGACAGGTGAAAGACATTCAGTGGTCGACCGATGGGTCCGCAGTGCAGGGCTGGCTGCTGTACCCGAGCGATTACGACGCTTCCAAACGCTATCCGATGATCGTGTCGATTCACGGAGGGCCGGCGAATTCGAATTATCCGCACTGGCCGGGGGCGAATTTCGATTTGAGCGTGCTGTCGGCGTTCGGATATTTTGTGTTTTTCCCGAATCCGCGCGGCAGTTACGGGCAGGGCGAGGCGTTTACACGCGGCAACGTCAAGGATTTTGGCTATGGCGATTTGAAAGACGTGATGGCGGGCGTCGATGCGGTGCTGGCCCAGGTTCCCGTGGATGCGAATCGGATGGGCGTCGCGGGATGGAGTTACGGCGGCTACATGACCATGTGGACCGTGACGCAGACGAACCGGTTCAAGGCGGCGGTGGCAGGCGCGGGGATCGCGAACTGGCTGAGTTATTACGGGCAGAATTCGATCGATCAGTGGATGATTCCATATTTCGGAGCGTCGGTGTACGACGATCCGGCAGTGTATGCGAAGAGTTCGCCCATCACGTTCATCAAGAATGTGAAGACGCCGACGCTGGTAGTGGTCGGGGAACGGGATGGCGAGTGTCCGACGCCGCAATCCTATGAGTTTTGGCATGCGCTGCGGACGCTGGCGGTGCCGACGGAACTGGTGGTTTATCCGGGCGAGGGGCATATGTTCCGGAACGCGGATCATAAGCGGGATGTGATTGAGCGGACGATTGCGTGGTTTGAGCGGTATTTGCGATGAGACCGCTCGATGGCTCTCGCGGGATGAACGTATGGCAGGGGACGCGGTACGCCAAATGGCACATCCGATCGACGTTGGCGAGTGATACGCTTACTGCTAGCGCTTCATTATTAGCGTTTCGATGAGTATTTCTCAGCCATTTATTGAACGGCCGGTTGCGACTACGCTGCTGACGATCGCGCTTGGAGCGGCGGGTATCGTCGCGTACAATTTTCTGCCGCAGGCGCCGCTGCCGCAGGTGGATTTTCCATCGATTTCCATCTCGACGGGGCTTCCGGGCGCGAGTCCGGAGACCATGGCATCGTCGGTGGCGACGCCGCTCGAACGGCAGTTCGGACGGATCGCCGGCATCAATGAGATGACGTCGTCGAGCAATCTGGGCGCGACGAGCATCACGCTGCAATTCGATCTGAACCGGAATATCGATGCGGCGGCGCGCGATGTCCAGGCCGCGATCAATGCCGCGCGCAGCCAGTTGCCGCCCAACCTGCCGCAGAATCCGTTCTGGCGGAAGAGCAACCCGGCCGATTCGCCCATCCTCTTTATATCGCTCACTTCGGAAACGAAAACACCCGGCGAACTCTACGACATCGCCATCACCATCCTGCAGCAGAAGCTTTC
>DATGGL010000353.1:0-7200 GCA_035308605.1 Bryobacteraceae bacterium | reverse complement strand
AAGAGGCGCTGCGGCCGTATTTTCCGCTGGAACGTGTCGTCGCGGGAATGTTTGATATCTTCGGGCGGGTGCTCGGCATCCGCGTCAGCGAAGAAAAGGGCGTTCCGACCTGGGATGCCGAGGTCCGCTGCTATGCGATTCACGACGGCGCGAGCGGCCAGTATCTCGGGTCTTTCTACGCCGACTGGTATCCTCGCGAGAACAAGCGCGGGGGCGCGTGGATGGATACGCTGATCACCGGCAATCCGAACAAGAATGAACCGCATCTGGGAATGATCTGCGGGAATCTAACGCCGCCGGTGGATGGGAAGCCGGCGCTGTTGACGCATCGCGAAGTGGAAACAATTTTTCACGAGTTCGGACACCTGCTGCATCATCTGTTGAGCCGCGTCGAGGTGCGCAGCCTGTCGGGAACCAGCGTGGCGTGGGATTTCGTCGAACTGCCGTCGCAGATCATGGAGAACTGGTGCTGGGAACGCGAATCGCTGGATTTATTCGCCCGGCACTATGAATCGGGCGCGCCGATCCCGGCGGAACTGTTCGAGAAGATGAAGCGGGCGAAGACGTTTCGCGCGGCCAACGCGCAGATGCGGCAGCTCGGGTTCGGATTTGTGGATCTGGCGCTGCATCGGGAGTGGGATGGCAAAACCGATGTGATCGCTTTTTCGCGCGGGGTGCTGCAAAAATTCGCGCCGGCGCCGCTGCCCGGCGACTACGCGATGATCGCCGGGTTCACTCACCTGTTCGCGAGTCCGGTGGCATACGGAGCCGGGTATTACTCGTACAAATGGGCCGAAGTGCTGGATGCGGATGCATTCACGCGATTCCGGCTCGAAGGCGTGTTTAATGAATCGGTCGGGCGCGATTACCGGGAAAAAATTCTGGCCAAGGGCGACAGCGAGGATCCGGCGGAACTCTATCGGAGCTTCATGGGGCGCGATCCGGACCCGGATGCGCTATTGGAACGCGCAGGTTTGCTGGCATAGGCGAATTGGCCGCCGATACACGCAGATAAACGCCGATCCAAACAATTATTTGTTCGCGTGCAGCGACGTTTACCGGCGGCTCAATTCAGCGGCCTAAAACGTCGTTGGGCAATACGAACAGGGCGAAGTGGGCCAGCACGCGGCCCAGCAGGCTGTCGCGTTCGGAGAGGTTGATCCAGTCGACCTTCTGCGGGTCCTCGGAGTCTTCGAAGAATCCGACGCCGCCGCGCGGGAGGCGCTTGTCGCTCCAGGAGCTGATCACCTGGCCGTTCAGATACGTGATGAAATGATCGTCGCGGACGCTCAGGCGAACTTTGTAGGTGCCGCCGCGCTCCAGCGTCAGAGGAAGCGGAAGCTGGACGCGGTCGGTTTCGCGGCCGTTCAAAACGACATACCGCAGCAGGCCGGCGTTCGGAAGGCTGCTGCCGGGCTTTGTGATCAGGATCTTGGTCGCGTAGTAGTTCTTGGCGTCGGTGGCGCGGAAGGCCCAGCTCAGGCTTTTCCGTTCGATCTGGCCGCCGAACTCCATCTGATAGTTCTGGAGTGTGGTCGAACGGCTCCACAAGCGCAGGACCGGAGCCGACGCGGAAGACAATCGGGTATCGCGGCGAGACTCGTCGACCGTACGGAAAGCGGACGCGGTCCAGCCGGTCCAGCCGCTGGAGAAGTCCTGATGCAACGTGACCGGGGCGCGCGAGCTGACCACTTCGCTGATGGAATCGCCGACGCGCTGGAACAGCCCACGCTTCACACCGGGATCCAGGGATACAGGCGGAAATGCTGTCCCGGGACCGGGACCAGGCATTAACAACGCGGCGCCCAACAGGCCGCCGACCGTAAGAAACGCGAATAGCGAAGCCGTCTGTCCGGCGGTACTGGCTCCGCTGCGGACCGGGCGGCGCTTGCCGCGCGAAACGGTCCAAAGCTCCACTTCATCTTCATCCCGAAGGGCGGAAGAAGATGCCAGCTTGGCTTCCTTGCGATGTTCAGACGAGCAGTATTGTTGGTCGACTAACGACCGTAATAGCCCGATCTTTTTCCCGCATAGGAAACACAACATGCTAAGTACTCTAAACTGACAGCCCGATTGTACCAGCCACTACCCGCGATTTAGCCCTTCTAGGTGAAGATAGCCTAGGGGAAACCCAGGTCGATCCCAGCCGTTCTAAGGTATACAATCGAGACAAACCGATCATAGCTTTATACTTAAATGACTACCGACCCGCTCGATGAACCTGTTTTGATCCCGGTTGGAGATGTTTTCGACCTGCATAGTGTTACACCAAGAGATATAGAACCCGTCGTCGAGGAGTACTTGTCTGAAGCGTATCGCCTTGGATTTAAGGCGCTGCGCATTATCCACGGCCGAGGAATTGGGGTACAACGGGAGGTCGTACGCAAGGTACTGGGGAGGACGCCGTTCGTGGAGTCCTTCGCGGACGCTCCGGCGGAGGCAGGCGGGTGGGGGGCCACGGTGGTCACGTTGAGGTAATGCTACTGTGGTAGACTGATTTCTTCATGCGGCGCTATCCGGCCAGCTCGTTTCGATTTTGGTTCTGGTATTTTGCGACCTGAATCGCGACGAGTGGGCTGACCGCAGACGTTTTCGAAAATCGACCCACTCGAAAGAGTGGGTTTTTTGTTTTTAGGGAGCGAGACAAATGATCATCTCCATGAGGTTGCATGCCACCAAGGACGAAGTGGAACGGGTTCGGGCGCGGGTTGAGGATTTCGGGTACAAAGTCCACTCGATCGAGGGCGAGGAGCGCGTCGTGATCGGCGTAGTCGGCGTCGGCGACGTGACGGCCTGCCTGGAATCGCTGGAGGCGATGCCGGGAGTGGAGAAAGCCGTGCGCATCTCCGCCCCGTACAAATTCGTCAGCCGGGAATTCCGTCCGGCGAAAACCGAGATCACCGTGCGCGGGGCGACATTCGGCGGCGACGAGTTCGTCGTGATGGCGGGGCCATGCTCGGTCGAAAGCGAGGCGCAGATTCTCGAATCGGCGGAGATCGTCGCGCGGGCGGGCGCGAAAGTGCTTCGCGGCGGAGCATTCAAGCCGCGGACGTCGCCATACGACTTCCAGGGCCTGGAAATCGAGGGGCTGAAGCTTCTCGACAAGGCGCGGACGGCGACGGGCCTCGGGATCATCACGGAAGTGATGAGCGACCGGGATGTCGAGCTGGTGGCTGAATACGCCGACATTCTACAGATCGGCGCGCGGAACATGCAGAATTTCGCTCTGCTTAAGACGCTGGGCAAGTGCGGGCGTCCGGTGTTGCTGAAGCGCGGGATGAGCTCGACCGTGAAGGAACTGCTGATGAGCGCCGAGTACGTAGTGGCTCATGGAAATTCGCAGGTGATGCTGTGCGAGCGCGGCATCCGTACGTTCGAGACCGTGACGCGCAATACCTGCGACATCGCGGCGGTGGCTGCGTTGAACGAACTGACGCATTTGCCGGTGATCCTGGATCCGAGCCACGCGACGGGCAAACGCAGTCTGGTCCCGGCGCTGTCGCGCGCGGCGGTCGCGATCGGGGCGGACGGGCTCCTGGTTGAGATGCATCCGCAGCCCGAGAAGGCGATGAGCGATGGGGCGCAGTCGCTGGATCCGAAGCAGTTCGCCGGCATGATGCGCGATCTTCAGCCATATATCGAATTGTGGAAGCGGTCGCGAATGACCCAGACCGCAGCGGCCCTTTAGGCAGGAAGTGTAAGCTGCTAAAAGTGCGCAGCCGCATTCAGCCGATCCATATTGTGGTGTTGCTGGTACTGCTCGGCGGTCCGGCCGGCTTCTTCTATTGGCGCGCCCATTCGCGGCCTGTCGACGCGCTGTCGCTGCTCGAGAGTCTGCCGCCGGATCAGGCGACGCATGTCTACATCGACGTCAACGTCCTGCGCCGCGGAGGAATCCTGGATCTGATCGCCGGATCAAAGGCGGCCGAGGAGCCGGATTACCGGAAGTTCGTCGAACAGACGGGGTTCGATTACCGGACCGACCTGGATGCGGTAGCGGCGGCGTTTTTCCACAACGACGTCTATTTCGTTCTGCGCGGCCGCTTTCAATGGAAGAAGCTGGCGCAGTACGCGGCATCGCAGGGCGGGCAGTGCGCCGGCGGAACCTGCTCCATGGCGGGAAGCACGCCGCAGCGGCACATTTCGTTTTATGAATTGAGGTCGGGCGTGCTCGCGCTGGCGGTCTCCGCGGCGGAACGCGGGGTCAACATGATCGGGCCAAACCAGTGGAAAACATCGCCGAAGCTGCCGGCCGAGCCGGTGTGGATATCCGCGCCGTCATTTGCATTTGCCGACGTGAAGGATCTGCCGGAGGGGACGCATGCGTTTCTGAGTCCCCTGGCCCGGGCGCAACACGTGATTTTCGCGGTGGGACCAGCGGCGGCAGAGGGAAAAGCGTTGCAGATTCGACTGGAAGTGGCCTGCGATTCGCCGGAAACGGCAGCGGCCGTCGCGGGGCAGTTGACGCAGACCACGGATCTGCTCAAGAAGATGCTGGTGCGCGATCACATGACGCCGAACAAAAGCGACTTGAGCGGCGTGCTGGTGGCGGGAAACTTCCAACAGAAGGACAAAACCGTGACGGGGACATGGCCCCTGGACTCGTCATTTGTCGAGTCGCTCGCGTCAGGCAAGGCGCAGTGAAATGGCCGTTAATTAACGTGAATCAACGTTAATGCCGGATTTACATGTACTCTGGAACTTCGATGCCCAGGACGCTGAGTGTGCGATCTAGCTGAACGCGGAAGTAATCGGTCATCCACAACAGGAATGTCTTTTTCTCGGGATTTGTTTCCGATAATACCGGAAATTCGTGGTAGAAATTGCTGAAGGATTGCGCGAGTTGAAAGGCGTAGCGGGCGACATGCGACGGTTCGCCGCTGGCGACGGCTCGTTCGATGGCTGAATCGGATTTCGAAGCCGCAAGGAGAAGCTGCCAGCAATCCTCCTGCTCGAGTTGGCGAGCCATCGCATCGCGGGACAGCGCTGACTTGAAATCGGGAAGGGTTTCGCCGCGGTCTTCGAGTTTCCGCAGAATGTTGCGGGCGCGGACGGCGGCGTATTGGACGTAGGGGCCGGTTTCGCCTTCAAAACTAAGCGCTTCCGCGAAATCGAAGGCGATCACGGAATTCCGTGTGTACTTCAACATGAAGTACCGCAGCGCGCCAATGGCGATCTGGGTGGCGACGCGGCGGCGCATCGGTTCAGGATCGTCCGCATGCCGTGAAGTTACTTCTTCCAGCGCTTTTTCGATCAGTTTGTCGATCAGGTCGTCGGCCTTGACGCCCAGGCCTTTTCGGCCGGAGACCTCCACGTACGGGCGGCGCTTGTCTTCTTCGGAAAGCTCGATCCCCATTTCGACGCACGTACGAGGCGAAAGCGCGACCATTTCGTACGAAAAATGAACGCTATTTTCAGCCTGTTTTTCGTAATTAAGAGCGCGGAGGCCGGCGACGACGACGTCCTGCAAGTACGACTGCCGTGAATCGATCACGTTGTACACGCGCGATCCGGCGCCGAAATGCAGCGAGTTATCCTGCGGCTGGTCCGTTGAGGCCCACACTTCATGGCCGTCCGGATATGTGTGCCACTTGTGGTAGTAAAAATCTTTTCCGAGCAGTCCGAACTTCCAGAGCTGATAGGCGATGTCCTTGCCGACATAGGTGACAGTTCCGTTCGACCGGACAATGACCTTGCTGTCGTCCTCGCCAGTCGACTCGTCTCGAAACGCCGAGCCGGGCATCACCCAGCAGCCTTTGTTCTTGCCTTCGGTTTCGAAATAGATAGCCTTGCGCTCTTTCAATTGCTCGAACGCCGTAGCCCAGAACTGCAGATGCAGGATTTCGCTTTCGCGGGGCAGAACATCGTATTCGATGTTCAATCGAAGCATGGTCGCCAGGTGCGCCTCGACGATGGCATCGGCAACCAGGTGCGCGATCTCGGCTTCCGCTCCGGCGCCGGCTTCGATCGCGTGCAGAGTCGCCGCGCGCCACCCGAGGTCTTCCGGATGGTCCTGGTAATGCATCGACACGCGAGCGTAGAGATCCCAGCACAGGTAATCGAACCGCGCGCCTTGGATCAACTGGCTGACTTCGCCGGCGGTCTTGCTTTCCAGATGAACGAACCCCGCGACGACGTCGGCCACCTGCACGCCGGTATTGTCGATGTAGTTCTGCACTTCGACACGCTCGCCGGTGGCGCGGAGCATGCGCACGAAGGTGTCGCCAAGAATCGCGTTGCGCAGATGGCCGATATGCGCGGCTTTATTGGGATTAATATTGGTGTGCTCGACGATGATCTTTTGGGCGCGGGGAGTGGCGGCGGCCGCGGCTCCGCGGAGCAGGCCGTCGGCGTAATAGCCGCGATCCAGGCGGACATTCAGGTAGCCGTTGCCCGCGATTTCGATCGAGCTGACGCCTTCGATAGCGACGCCGCTCGAAAGATCTGCCGCGATCGCTTTGGGCGCTTTCTTTAGCTGGCGCGCCAGTTGAAACGCCGCCGGGACGGCAATTTCACCGAACGAGGATTGCTTGGGCTGCTCCGTTTGGACGGGACCGACGACACCGTAGAGCGCCTCCACGCGCGCGGCGAAGGCCTGCGCAATCCGAACTTCGAGAACATGAAACATGGAAAGACCAGTGTAGCGGACGGTACAATGAAATCGTGCCCAAAGTGACCTTCGTCAACACCGGTCAAACGGTGGAGTTCGAATCCGGGAAACTTCCTTATGACGAGCATGGGAAACCGGAATCGCTGCTCGACATCGCGCTCAACTTCGGCATCCAGCTCGAACACGCGTGCGGCGGGAGCTGCGCGTGCACGACCTGTCACGTAGTGGTCAAGGCCGGCGATAACAATCTTTCGCCGGCGGACGACGACGAACTCGACCGGCTGGATATGGCCGCCGATCTGACGCTGCATTCGCGATTGGGTTGCCAGGCAGTGGTTAAGGGCGACGTGACGGTGGAGATTCCCGCGTGGAACCGTAATTACGTGAGCGAGGGCGGCGGTTCGACGAACATGGGCAAGGACGCGATTCCCGCCGGTAAAAAATAGTTCGCTTAGAACTGAAACATTCTCCCCTTCCAGACGCACTCTTAACTGCGGCAGTTCAAATTTCAGGATCGGGGACAACCATGATTACACTTACGGCGACTAACACTACGACGACTAACCTTACGACCACGCGCGGAACAACGA
>DATGGL010000352.1:0-4682 GCA_035308605.1 Bryobacteraceae bacterium | reverse complement strand
ATCTCCCCGGCGGGGAGGGGCGCAGACTACGCGTCGCGCCCAGATGAGTCGTGAGAGACCGAAGCCCCGAGGTTCAAAGGAAGCGCTCCTCCAGACCATCCTCAAGGAACTCACCGCTCGCGAACGGGAAGCGCTGCACCGACTCTACGCTCTGAAGGAGAGCGGCAAGCAAGTTTCGCGGGATCTGGGGTTCAGTGAGGCTGAACTGCGGACGCTGAGAGCGCGGATCAGGCTTGAAGTCATGGCGGCCCGGCATCCAAAGGGGAGCGGGAACTGATTACGCAGTCTGCGGAGGCGATTGGCTTTACCCTAATATTGATTAGGTAAAGATGTCATTTCCCATCCACCGCAAGCGGCGGTTGCGCGTGTCCGACGCGATGCGCCGGCTGGTGCGCGAAACGCAGCTCGCTCCGTCGCAACTCGTGCTGCCGTTGTTCACCTGTCCCGGTGAAGGCGTCCGCAAAGAAATCGGATCGATGCCGGGCAACTTCCAGCTCTCGATCGATGAACTGGTAAAGGAGTGCGAGGGCGCGCATAAGCTGGGGATCGGCGGCGTGATCCTGTTCGGCATTCCGGAGCACAAGGACGAATCGGCTTCCGAGGCGTATGCGGAGAACGGCATCACGCAGCGGGCGGTGCGCGCTTTGAAGCGGGCCATACCGGGTCTGCTGGTGATCACCGATGTGTGCAATTGCGAATACACCAGCCACGGGCATTGTGGAAAAGTTGTGGGCGAGGGTGTGGATGCGGATGTGGATAACGACACCACGCTTGCATGGCTGGCCGAAGGCGCGTTGTCGCATGCGCGCGCCGGGGCCGATATCGTGGCGCCGTCGGACATGATGGATGGCCGCGTCGCGGCGATTCGTCATTCGCTGGACGCTCATGGCTTTCAGAAGACCGCGATTCTGTCCTACGCGGCGAAATTCGCGTCGGTATTTTACGGGCCGTTTCGCGAGGCGGCGGAATCGACGCCGCAGTTCGGAGACCGGCGCAGTTATCAGATGGATCCGGCGAATGGCCGCGAAGCCATGCATGAAATGGAACTGGATCTGGAAGAAGGCGCCGATATGCTGATGGTGAAGCCGGCGATGCCGTATCTGGACCTGATCCGGCAGGCGCGCGATCGATTTCCGGTGCCGATTGGCGCTTACCAGGTTTCCGGCGAATTCAGCATGATCATGGCGGCGGCGCAGAATGGGTGGCTGGATCTGGACCGGGCGATGATGGAATCGCTCACGTCGATCAAGCGGGCGGGCGCGGATATTATCCTTACGTACTTTGCCAAAGATGCGGCTCGGGCGCTGGCGTAGGGCGAGACAGGCTGGAAGCCTGTCCTACCTAGCCGTCGGGTGTGTGGTTCTTATCGCGATTCTGAATTCCCGCCCGGAGTTTTCCAATGCCTCCGTTGCGCCGCGCGGGATTGCGAGTCCGGTGGTCGCGCTCGAAGTGGCACGCAACGTGAATGAAGTCGACTCGATTCTCGGCGAGGCGCCGAGCCCCGATCGAGAGGCGATGCGGATCAAACAATACATAGACTTCGGGTTTATCGCCTGCTATGTGAGCCTGTACGTTGCGCTTGCGATGTTCTTCCGGTCGCCGCTTGGGATGTTGGCGGGGGCTTGCGGATTCGCGGCGGGCGTTTTCGATGTGATCGAAAATGTCGCGATCCTGCGCATTCTGGATGTCCGGCTGCGCGATACCACCCAGGCCATGGTCGACGCGATCCGATATCCGAGCCTGGCGAAATGGGCGCTGGCCTTTATCGCCACGGGAATATTCGGGTACCTGTTTGTGAAGCGGAAGGGATGGTTGTCGCGGGCGACGGGAGCGGCGAATCTGGCAGCGGCCGGGCTCGGGATCGTCGGGCTGTTCGATAACGCATTCCTGGTTTGGGCAGGAGTGCCGATGCTGGCGGGGCTCGCCGGGATAGTTGCCAGATTCTTCTTCGCTGCATGACGATTACGTGGCCCAGATCGATCACTTGCTGGCGGGAATATAACAGCAAGACTCTGCTGGCCGACGGCATCGCGGGAGTTACGGTCGGGCTGGTGGCGCTGCCGCTGGCGATGGCGTTCGCGATCTCCTCCGGGCTTTCGCCGCAAGACGGTCTCTATTGCGCAGTGGTCACGGGGTTCCTGATCTCGGCGCTCGGCGGTTCCCGTTTTCAGATTGGCGGGCCGACGGGCGCGTTCGTCGTGGTGGTCTATGGGATCGTCGCGAAGCACGGCGTCAGCGGACTGCATATTTGCACCCTGCTCGCGGGGATCTTTCTAACGGCTCTCGGAATTTCGGGCATGGGATCCGCCGTGAAGTACATCCCGCGGCCGGTCGTGATCGGATTCACCAACGGGATCGCGCTGCTGATCGCCAGCACGCAAATCAAGGATTTTTTCGGGCTCCCGGTAGCGAACGTTCCAGGCGAATTCGTGGCGCGTCTGAAAGTGCTGGCGGCGAATGCGCGAGGCTTATCGCTGCAGGCGACCGGGCTGGCCTTGTTCACGCTCGCGGTAATCCTGATCACGGTTCGATTCTCTAAGCGCGTTCCCGGATCGATTCTGGGATTACTCGCGGGAACGCTCGCTGCGCGCTTCATGAGTCTGAATGTGGAAACGATCGGGACACGCTTCGGCGGGATTCCCACGGGACTGCCGAAGTTTGCTTTGCCGGAGTTTCGGCCGGAGCTGATTCCCAGCCTGCTGGCGCCGGCGGTCACGATTGCGATGCTGGGCGCGATCGAATCGCTGCTTTCGGCCACCGTCGCCGACCGGTTGGGCGGCGACAAACACAATCCGAACGTCGAGCTGTTCGGACAAGGGATCGCGAACATCGTTTCTCCTTTATTCGGTGGGCTCCCTGCGACCGGCGCGATTGCGCGCACGGCGACGAATATCCGTTCCGGCGCGAAGACTCCGGTGGCGGGCATGGTGCATGCGCTGACGATTCTCGCTGTGCTGGTGTGGGCCGCGCCCCTGGCGAAGAACATCCCGCTGGCGGTGCTGGCGGCGATTCTTGCCGTGGTCGCCTACAACATGGGTGAGTGGCGCGAGATTCCGGATCTGCTGAAGCTTACCAAAGCGGATATTTTCGTCTGGCTGGTGACCTTCGCGCTGACCGTATTCGCGGATCTCACGGTGGCCGTCGAAGCGGGAATGATTCTGGCGGCGCTGCTCTACATCCAGAAGGTGACCAGCACCACCACGGTGAGCCGGGTTACGCCGGAATACATCAGCAGCAACCGCGCGCACATTTTACAAGACAAGCATATTCCGGAATACGCGACGGTTTTTCGCATTCACGGACCGTTTCTTTTCGGTGCGACGGATAAGATTTCAGACATCGCGAACCAGATCGAAACGCTGCCTCCGGTGGTACTGCTGCGGCTGCGCAACATGACCGCGATCGACGCGACCGGGCTGCAGGCGCTGGAAGATCTCGCCGACGCGGTGCACGGTTCGGGCCGCGCACTGATATTGTGCGGAGCGCGCGAACAGCCGGCGCAGGTGATGCGCGACGCCGAATTCGAACGGCACGTAGGCATCGAAAACATCTGCCCCAATATCGTCGCGGCATTGGAGCGTGCGGAGCACGCGTACCAAGAGATCCAAAGTACCGGCCGCCGATAAACTGGAAAAAAGGTACGCTGAGATCAGATGAACCCCCTGTTGGAGATCACTTTTCGTGTGCCGTTCGACAAGATTCAGGCGTCCGACGTCGAGCCCGCGATCGATGAATTGCTGGCCGATGGAGGCCGGCGCCTGGATGACACGATTAAGGACGACCGGCCGCTGCACGCGCTCGATACGATGACCGAACGGCTGGATTACGCGATGAGCGTCGTCCGCCATCTGGAAAGCGTCGCGACCACGCCGGAATTGCGCGCGGCGTTTAACGCGGTGCAGCCAAAGGTTAGCGCGTTTTATTCGAGCCTGCCGCTGAACGAACCTTTGTGGAAGGCGATGCAGCGGTATGCCTCGACCGGCGAGGCGAAATCGCTGACCGGCACGATGCAGCGGTATCTGCGCAAGACCATGGATTCGTTCAAACGCCATGGCGCGGAACTCGATCCCGCCGGAAAGGCGAGGCTTAAAGAGATCGACGTGGCGCTGGCTGAGATCACGACGAAGTTCTCGGAAAATGTTCTGGATTCGACCAACGCCTGGGAGATGGTGATCACCGACGAAGCGCAGCTCGCCGGATTGCCGCCGAGCGCGGTGGCCGCGGCGCGGGCATCGGCCGAATCGAAAGGCCGCGAAGGCTGGCGGTTCACCTTGCAGGCGCCGAGTTACATGGCCGTGATGACGTATCTCGATGACGCCAAGATCCGCGAGCAGACCTGGCATGCATTCAATACGCGGGCGACGTCGGGGGAGCACGACAACCGTCCTTTGATCGGAAAAATTCTGGAGCTGAGAAAAGAGAAAGCCCGGCTGCTCGGCTTCAAGGATTTCGCGGACCTGGTGCTGGACGATCGCATGGCGCACACGGGCGATCGGGCGCAGAATTTTATTGAAGACCTGCGCGAGAAGACCGACCGGCGGTTCCGCGAGGAGAATCGGGAATTGGCGGAGTTCGCCGGGCAAGAGCTGAATCCCTGGGATGTCGGCTATTGGTCCGAAAAACAGCGGGCGAAGCTGTACGATTTCGACGAAGAGGCGCTGCGGCCGTATTTTCCGCTGGAA
>DATGGL010000351.1:0-18312 GCA_035308605.1 Bryobacteraceae bacterium | reverse complement strand
CGTTCATTAACGGCCAGAATGTCCTTTTTTCACGCCCCGTGACACTTCTTATACTTCTTCCCGCTCCCACAAGGACACGGATCGTTCCGTCCAATCTTCCCCGCAGGCTCCGGCGGAGGCGCCGCCGCGACCGGCTCCACTTCCTCTTCGCCGCTCTCCGCGCTAAACACCGGTTCCAGCCCGTGCAGCCGCAGGCGTTCATCCAGCCCGAACTCGACCAACTGCGTCTCAAACCCACTCAGCGGAGTAATCGAGTCGATCTTCCGCAGCATCCCCCGCACCCGCCCGCGCGTCGTCTCGCCCGGCATCGCCAGCGCATACGCGAACAGCGCGTCTTCTCTTAAATCGTCAAACGGCTCCTCGCGATCGAAGTACGCCGCGATCTTATCGGCATAGCGTGTGAGCCGGAAATATCCCGCGCCCCGCAGCGCTTCCTTGACCAGCTTCGGATCTTTCTCCTCCAGATGCCCTGGAAAAAACTTTGCGTAAGGCTCCCACAGCGATCGCCACATCGCCTCCAGCGCCTTCACCCGCGCCGGACCGCCCTCCGCATACAGCGCCTCAATCGCGCGACGCACCTCATCCCGATCCCCAACGCCATACAACCCGACCGCCGCTCCGCCGCGCTCCTCAATCGGCCTCGCGGCGTCATTGAGCACCGCAACCATCGCATCCCGAACCGCCGCATCTTCGGTCGCATCCGCCAGCGACTCCCACGCCTTCCCCCGCGCCAGCGCGTCCGCATCCGACTTCGCCACCTCCAGCAGCGCCGCCCGTGATTTCACGTTCAATTCGGAATTAAAGAAACTATGCGCCGCCCCCGCCCGCACCAGCGCGTCATCCGACCGCAGCAACTCCAGCCGCTCGGCTTCCGGAAGCACATCGAAAATCGGCAGTTCCCGCTCGCGATAATCCGCAAAGATGTCGAAGGGTTCCGGCTCATACCGGGGCTCCGGAGCGTCCAGTTGCTCAATCGCGTGCGCCACTTCGCGCCGCAGCTCCGCGTCCTCCTCCGGAATCTCCGCGAGCATTTTTTCGAGCGGCTCCCTCGCCGCCGGATCGCCATACAGCCCCAGCGCAAAGGCGCCATCGGCCGTATCGAACTCCAGCCGATCGAGAAGCATGGCCAGCACGCGCTCATCGCGCACGCGCAGCCCCGCCAGCAGGAACGCGACATCCGCGCCCTGCTCCTCTCCCAGTTCTTCGTAAAGTTTCAGCAGCGGATCCACCGCCGCCGCCCCGAACGGCAGAATCGCCTGAACCAGGTCGTCCGAAACATCGTCCGGCGACCGGCGTATGAACTCGATGTAGAATTCCAGCGCGTGCGGAGAAAGCGCTTTATACGTCTGAAAATGCCGCAAAAGATCCGTCAGCAGCGGATCGATGTCGATACGATGGTCGTCTTGCGGCTCGCGCGCAAAACGCAGGACTGCGTCAAAGGCCGGCTCCGCGTCCTGCGATTCAAGAATGCCGCGGATCAGGCGCCGGTCGACGCCTAAGCGTCCCAGCGCCGCATCGCGCAACAGCTCTTCGACACTAGCCAACTACTCTTCCCGAACAACGTGCACCGGAACGTCGACCGTCACCTCGCGATGCAGCCGCACGCTCACTTTGTAATCGCCCAGCGTCTTGATCGGGTCGTCCAGATGCACCTTGCGCCGGTCGATGGTGTAGCCCGCCTTTTCCAGCGCCAGCGCCACATCGTTCGCCGTAACCGATCCGAACAATTGATCGTTCTCGCCGGCCTTCTGCGCAATCGTCAGTTCCACCGAGCTCATCAGCTTGGCCAGATCCGACGCCTCGGCCTGCACTTTCGCCTCTTTGCGAAGATGCGCCTGCCGCTCCTGCTCGACGATCTTCTTGTTTGATTCCGTCGCCGCCACCGCCAGCCGCCGCGGCAGTAAGAAGTTCCGCGCGTAGCCCGAAGCGACCTTCACCATCTCGCCGCGCGAGCCCAATTTGTCGATGTCTTCTCTTAAGATGACTTCCATATTCGCTCGCCCTTAAATTGACGTTGAGAACGGCAGCAGTGCGATATTCCGCGCCTGCTTGATCGCTTCGGCCAACCGCCGCTGGTGGGGCGCGCACACGCCCGAAATCCGCCGCGGCGTGATCTTCCCGCGCTCGCTGATGAATGACCCGAGCAGCCGCACGTCTTTGTAGTTGATATCGTCGATCCGGTCCACGCAGAACCGGCAAACCTTCTTGCGCCGGAAATATTGCTTTTTCCCGATTGCCTTGTCGCCGCCCGTGGGCCGCATGGATCCGCTGATGGGACGTCCGCCTTTGGTTTCCGCCATGACTTACTCCGTCTCCACTTTCTCGGCTTCCTTCACCGCTTCGGCTTTCGCGGGTTCGGCTTTCGCGGCTTCAGGCGCCGGCGCGCCCGGCAACCCCGGCGCGACTCCGTGCGATTCCGCGGCCATCGCCACACCCGGCAACGCCGGCGGCGCGACCGGAGGCGCCGGCCGTTTGGCCGCCCGCTTATCGCGAGCCTTTTTCCGCTTCTCGATTTTCTTGGTCTTCTCGTCGATGCGAACCGTGATGAATTTGATCACCTGATCCGCCACGCGCATTCTGCGCTCCACTTCGTGCACCAGCTCCGGCGTGCTCGAAAAAACCACCAGCACGTACCGTCCTTCGTTGTACTTCGAAAGCCGGTAAGCCAGCTTGCGCACACCCCAGTTATCTACCTTGTCGACCGTACCCTTGCCCGAGGTGATCACCTGCTTGATCTGGTCGATAAAACTCTCGACCTCCTCATCCGGCGCGTCCGGTTTAATAATGAACAGCTCTTCGTAAACTCTCATTCTTCCTCTTCGTTTAAGCCTTGAGCGCGGCGGTTAAAAACCGTCATGGACTTTTCGACGCCCTCAGCGATTATGGACTCGACAGCCGCGGCTCCCCGCGCCACCGCCTCATCCACTTCCTGCTTCTGCGACTTTTTGAACGGCCGCAGAACAAACTCTTCTCCACTCACCTTATGGTCGGGACTAATGCCCAACCGGACCCGTGCGATGTTACTGGTCCCCAGGCTGCTGATCACGCTCCCGATCCCCTTGTGCCCCGCCGCCGATCCCTTCGGCTTCACCTTCAGCGTGCCCCAGGCCAAATCGAGCTCGTCATACACCACAATCAGGCGATCGGCCGTGACCTCATACCGTTCCATCAGCCCGCGCACCGACGGCCCGCTCAAATTCATATACGTTTGCGGCTTCGCCAGCGCGACCGGCTTATCCTTTATCGCGCCCAATCCCACAAACGCCATATTCTCTTTCCGGCTCACCCGGATCGCATGCGATTCCGCCAGCCGGTCGACGACCATGAACCCCAGATTATGCGGCGTATTCTCATACTCCGCCCCCGGATTGCCCAGGCCCACGATCAGAAAATCGACCAGAAACTCGACCATCCAAGCCGGACGCCCGCCAGCTTACTTCTTACCCTTCTTTTCCTCAGCCGCCGGAGCAGCCCCTTCCTCGTCCTTCTTGCCCTTCTTGATCACTTCCGGCTCCGCGCCCGCCGCCGGAGCAGCGCCCTCAACCGCCGCCGGCTCCGCTTCCGCCTTCAGCGCCACCACGTGCGAAATCACCGAGTCCGGATTGCTCACCAGCTTCACGCCGTCGCCGAGCTTCACTTCGCCCGCGCGAATCGCCTGCCCGATCATCAACTCGCTCACGTCGATCGAGAACGATTCGGGAATTTCATCCGGCAGACACTCGATTTCGACCTCGCGTGTAATCAGCTCGTGCAGCCCGCCCTGAAGTTTCACGCCCTTTGGCTCGCCCAGCGCGTGCACCGGAACCTTGACCCGCAATTTCTTCGCAAGGTCGATCCGCTTCAAATCGATATGCAGCAGATTCTCTTTCACCGGATCGTTCTGCCAGTCGACGATCATCACGGGAGTCGTCTCGCCGCCCTTCACCGCGACGTTGAAAATCGTGTTGTGCCCGGTCTTCGAATTCAGAATCTTGACCAGTTCCTTCGGGCTCACCGCCAGCGCCACGGATTCTCCGCCCGCTCCGTAAAGCACCGCCGGAGCCGCACCCTTCACGCGCAGCCTCCGCGCTTCATTTTTCCCCCGCGACGCCCGCGGTTCCGCCTCAACCGTAATATCTTTCCTCATAGAACCCTTCCGAATTCGTGTTCATTCGTGTGCATTCGTGGCCCAATCATACAAACAGCGTGCTCACCGACCCATCCTCGTGGATCGATTGAATCGCCTTCGCCAGCAGCGGCGCCACCGAGAGCTGCTTGATCCTCCGGCAACTGTCCGCCTGATCTCCCAACGGAATCGAGTTCGTCACAATCACTTCCTCGATCTCCGAATTCTCAATCCGTTCCACCGCCGGTCCCGAAAGCACCGCATGCGTCGCGCACGCCCGGACGCTTTTCGCGCCCTGCTTCAGCAACGCTTCCGACGCCTTCACCAGCGTCCCCGCCGTGTCGATCAAATCGTCCACGATCAGGCAATGCTGATCTTCCACTTCGCCGATGATGTGCATCACCTCGGCGACATTCACATCCGTGCGCCGCTTATCGATAATCGCCAGCGGCGAATCCAGTCTCTTCGCGAACGCCCGGGCTCTTTCCACGCCGCCCGCGTCCGGCGATACCACGGTCAAACCTTCCCCGCCCATCTCCTCGAAGTAATCGATCATCACCGGCGTCGCGAACAAATGATCCACCGGCACGTCGAAAAACCCCTGAATCTGAGCGGCGTGTAAATCCAGCGCCAGAATACGGTGGGCTCCGGCACGCTCCAGAAGATTCGCTACCAGGCGCGCCGAAATCGGCATGCGCGGCCGGTCCTTACGATCCTGCCGGGCATACCCATAATAGGGTAGCACTGCCGTGATCCGCTCCGCTGACGCCCGCTTCAGCGCGTCGATCATCAACAGCAGTTCCATCAGATTCCGGTCTACCGGTGTGCACGTCGGCTGCACCACGAAAACGTCCGCTCCGCGTGCATTCTCCTGGATCTGAAGATGCGTTTCGCCGTCCGAAAACTGTTTTACCGTCGCGGCCGCCAGCGGGCATCCCAGCTCATAGCAGATCTCCGCGGCCAGGGCAGGATTCGCATTGCCCGTGAACACCTTGAAGTGATTGAACCTCATCGCGCGTACCGGCTTCGGGGCGGCCATAAATCTATACTCGGATCAATAAACTCGCGCAACTGGCGTCTCCACAAACGTTGATACGTCCGGCGGCTCACCAGTCTCGCCGGAATAATCTCACAGGCGCGAAACGCCCGATCCTGCTTCAACCGCTCTTGCGCCCGGTCCCGCTCTTCCTTGGACCCGAAAATCCCGAAAATCGCCGACCCGCTTCCCGTCATCCTGGAAGCCGCGCCTGCTGCCGACAGCTTTCCCAGAATCGTTTTGAGCTTGGGATGTTGCCTGAAGACGACCGTCTCGAAGTCGTTCCCGCTGAGCGCACTCGCCTGGCTCGCGCGGCCCCGTTCGCCAAGCGCGCGCACGAACCCCTGGAAATTATTTATGCTACTTGACGATTCCGTGAATGTCAAACCTCGCGCCAGCGCATCGTACGCCGGCCCCGTCGCTACGTGAACACCCGGCGAAACCACCAGAATCTCTTCTTCCTTCAGCTCTGGCAGCGAATACAACTCCGTCCCCCTCCCCACCCCAAGCGCCGTCCCCCCCTGAAGGAAAAACGGCACATCACTCCCCAGCCGCCCCGCAATCTCCTGTGGGGCAGGCTTGTAGCCTGCGCGCCGATTTTTAATCGGCGCACTCCCGCCCACCATCACCCCCAGCGCCAGGACTACCGCCGCCGCATTGCTGGACCCCCCGCCCAGCCCCCCACCCATCGGGATACGTTTGTCTAACCGAAACCGCACCCGCGCCGAAATACCGAACGAACCCAACACGGCTTCCGCCGCGCGCACAATTAAGTTATTGGGAATATTGACGTTTCCGTCAATCGTGATCTCCGTCCGCCGAGCTCGCTCAAACTCGATCTCGATCGTATCCGCCAGCGAAATCGTCTGAAAAACCGTCCGTAGTTCGTGGAACCCGTCGGCGTTCCGGTGCAGCACCCGCAGATCCAGATTGATCTTCGCCAGGGACCGCAGCTTCGCTTTTACCACGGGATCAGTAGTGCAGCAGCGCCCGGATGTCGCGTCCCGGTAGCTTATCCCGGCCGTTAAGAAAATCCAGCTCGATCACGAACGCCAGCCCCACCACTTTCCCGTCGAGCTTCTCCACCAGCTTTGTCACCGCCGCTGCCGTCCCCCCGGTAGCCAGCACATCGTCCACGATCAGCACATTCTCGCCCGCCTCAATCGCATCGCGATGAATCTCGAGCACATCCGTCCCATACTCGAGCTGATACTCCACTCGCTCCGCCGCCGCCGGCAGTTTCTTCGGCTTCCGCACCGGAACGAACCCCGCCTTCAGCGCATACGCCACCGCCGGCGCAAAAATAAACCCCCGCGCCTCGATCCCGATGACTTTATCGATCCCCTTGCCCCCATACCCATCCCCGAGCGCATCAATCAACTCATGCAGCCCGTTCGCATCCTTAAGGAGCGTAGTGATGTCATAAAACAGAACCCCTGCCTTGGGGAAATCGGGAACCTCCCGGACCAGACTCTTTAAATGATCCATTTTGAGCGAGGTCCCCATCTTAGCATTCACCTTCATTCCCGTTCATTAACGGCCAAAATTCTTCACCGTATCCGAAACTCCCTCTCCCCCGTCTCGACATCCTCCGTCACCTCGAACCCCCTCACCTCCGCGAACGATGGCCCCGATCTCAGTCTCCCTTCAAAATCGTCCAGCGCGGCCCGCGTCCCGTTCGCATGCACTTCCACCGACCCATCGTCCAGATTCCGCGCCCACCCCGTAACGCCCAGTTCCTTAGCCGCCCGCTCCGCAAAGTACCGGAATCCCACCCCCTGCACCCTCCCCGAAATCACATATCTTCGAGCCATAAGCTTTTTCATTCACTCTGTCCACCATCGCTATTCGGGTCCAGACCAGTCTGTCCCCATTTTTTTACAGTAGTTCCTTAGTACCGGGAATCGATCAGAATCTCATGTTATGATTCTGTCCAAATGCGCCCCTCGGAGGTAGCCAGCCGTGTGCCCGCAGTGATCAGCTGCGTTCCACTTCTGCTCGCCTCCCTTGCCGCCGCGCAGGACCTTACTACACTCGATCAGGCCAATTCCCGCTCGGCGCACGACTTCAGCGCGACCCTCGAAGGCCGCCACATCACCGTCCGTGCGCAAGTCGCCGGCAGACCCGTCTGGGCCCTCGGAACCTACTATCTTCCCCTCCGCGATCAAACCGATCACGGCATCCTTCTCCGCGCCGATCGCGAGCAGTTCGCCGATCTCGCTCCCGGCGATTGGATCGAAGCCTCCGGAACCATTCAGAGCCGCGCCGCCATGCCGCAGCTCATCCCCGCTTCGATTCACCCCATCCGCCGCGACCCCGCTCCCGAGCCGAAAGATCTTTCCATCCCCGAACTCGCCGCCCTCCGCTATCTGGGCCTGCTCGTCCGTACCACCGGCGTCGTCAGCGCCGCCATCGGCGAAAATCTCGGCGGCCGGAGTTTTTCCGTCAGCGATCACGGCGCCACCATCGCCGTCTTCCTTCCGCGCGATACCAATTCCAAGCTCGAGCTCGCTCACCTCCGCGTCGGCGACCGAGTGCGCCTGCGCGGCCTCGCCACCCAATACTCTCTCGAATCCCCGCACGACGGCGGATTTCAGTTGATGCTCACCAGCCCCGCCGACGTCGAGTTCATTCCCACCGCCTGGAAGATCTCGCCCCGCCTGCTCGCCATCACCGCAGGGGCGCTTTTGATTATCGTGATCCTGTGGTGGGCCCGCGCCCGCCGCCTCGGCAGCAATCGCCGGTCGATGCGCGCCTTCCATGCGCTCAGTGAAGACATCATTTCCTCGACCTCGCCGACTGAGATCGCCGAAAAGCTCGTCAACGTTCTGCCGACCGTCATTCAAGCCACTGGCGTGCGCCTGTATCTCGCCAATCGCCGGACGAAATCGCTGGAACGCGTACCCACCAAAGCCGAGCCCGATCCCATGGCCGTCTCCATCGATGCCCCTCCGGACGGCCTCGCCAGCGGAGCTGCCGTCTGTTATCGCAACCGCACTCTCCTGAACGTCCCCGACGTTCGCCGCAGTCCGTTCGTAAAGGTGGAAACCAAAACCAATCTGCCGCGCTCGGCGATGTTCCTCCCGCTCTTTTCGCAAAACGACATGCTCGGCGTCCTGGAAGTCGGCAACGCCCGCCGCCTGGGATATTTCACCGTCGAAGAACAAGCCGCCACCCAGCATCTCGCCAATCAGGTCGCCGCCGCTCTCAAACTGCAAGAGCAGACGACCATGCGCGAGCAGCTTTTCCGCAGCGAAAAACTCGCCGCCACTGGGCAATTGATTTCCGGCGTAGCCAGCGAACTTCGCGCGCCCCTCGACACGATCCTTCAACTCGCCACCGCCTTCGCCGCCTACCGCGGACGCCCCGTCCCCGAACGCGACTTGCTTCTACTCGCCGCCGAATCCCAGCGCGCTTCTGAAATGGTCAGCCGCCTGGTATCGTTCTCGCGCCCCGAGGATTCCGCCGCCCGCCACGTCGACATCAACGCCCTGATCGCCGGCCTGATGGAATTTCGCGACCCTGAATGGCGCACTCTCGGCCTTCGCGTCCAAAATCGCCTGGCCGCCCAACCCGCCATCGTCCTGGGCGCACAGGGCCAGATCGAACAGGTTTTTCTGAACTTATTAGTCCACGCCGAACAATGCGCCATGGATGCCCCCGGAAAATCGATCTCGGTAGCCAGCAGCCAGATCGCCGGCCACGCCACCGTTGAAATCGCCTACGCCGCCAAAGGCACCGCCGATCCAGTCGTCGACCTCTTCGCCGCCGGCCAATCCTCAGAAACCGGCGCTCTCGGCTTAAGCGTGTGCCAGGGAATTATCCAGGGCCACGGCGGCGAAATCCGCCTCCGCGGCGGCTCCGGAACCGCGCGTTTCGAAATCGATCTCCCCCTGGTAGGCCGCGACCAGCCCGCTCCCAACCTGGCCGCCGCCCGCAAAGCCGCGAATCCCCTGACTCTGCTTCTAGTCGACTCCGACCACGCCGGCGAGCGTCAACTCCTGGCCCAGATCGGCATGCGCGGCCACCGCGTAGTCCCAGCCCCGGTAGAAGAAGCAGCCGACCTGGCCCAGCGCCTCCGCTTCGACGCCGTCTTCTGGGCCGTGCGTCTATCGAGTTCCCGCGCCAACGAATACCGCGAACGCATCCGCGCCCAAGTCGCCCTGTTCGTCCTGGTCAGCGACGGCTACGACGCCGACCTGGCCCGCAGCCTCGAATCCAGCGGCGGCTTCTTGCTTTCCCGACCCGTGCAAGACGCCGACCTGGACCGAATCCTCCAGGCCATCACAACCCGCACCACCCCCGCCTCGGCCCCCCGCCCCGGACGGTAAGACAAACGACTGGCATAGAACGACCGGGGAATCAGTTGCAGGAAGTGTAACCCCGAATTAACCCGTCCCGCTCCCCGCCTATGCTAACGTAAGGGCGAATCGCAATCGTCCAAGGAGATTCATCCCATGACCACCCAGGAAATCGCCGACAAACTCGTCGCCCTCTGCTCCCAAGGCAAATTCCTCGAATGCCTGGAATTCTACTCGCCCGACATCGTCAGCATGGAAGCCGGAGCCCCTCCCGGAGGCTCGCGCGAATCCAAAGGCATCCAGGCTGTCAAAGCCAAAGGCGAATGGTGGAACGCCAACCATGAAGTCCACTCCGGCAAAGTCGAAGGCCCGCTGGTAGCCGCCTCCCATTTCGCCGTCGCCTTCAAATTCGACGTCACCTTCAAGCCCCAGAACCGCCGCTTCATGTTGGAAGAAGTCGCCATCTACAAAGTCGCCGACGGCAAAATCGTCTACGAAGAATTCTTCTACAGCATGTAGGCTCAGGACACGCGCTGTCCTTTTGGCGCCTGGCCGGGGAGCAGCAAAGTCTTGATCAGACCGCCTTCGCCGCACACCGTCATGCCGGAGAATCGCTTGTACGACATCCCCTCCGGCACCTCCGGCTCGCCATCCAGCCACTTCGCCAGCAACTCTAACTGAGAAGCCGGAATTTTCCGGCTCTGCACCCGATCCATCAGATGCTGGAAAAGAGCCGGAGGCAGATTATGCCGGCGTACTCGAGGCACTTAGATCCCGTAAAACCCGCGCGTCAGCCGCTCTTTGATCCGTGCCGCTTCCTCCGGGTTCGAAGCCCCCGCCAGCCGCTTCGCCAGCAAGCCCAACTCCTCCGGACTCAGCCGGTTTCCCTTGCCTTCGAGAATCGCAAGTTCCGCCGTCTCAATTGCGACCTCTTCCCCACTCGGCTTGCGCGCCACCACTCGGCTTCCCGTAATCGCCTGCCGCACGAACCAGTGATACACCGCGAGCGCACTCTTAATGACGTCGGTCCGCTTCGACCCCGTCAGCTCCGCCATCTGGTCAACCAGCGCGAGCTCAGTCGGCGTCAGGACAGGCTGGATTCTTGCCATACTCCGATATCCTCTTTTTCGGTGCCGATTCTACTCTTTTATGATACTACCGCCGCAGAAACACCAGCAGCGCGATCCGCATCGCCAGATACGCCACCACCAGCAGAATCGCCACGCGATGCCGGACAAACAATCGCGCCGCCCGCTCGCCGATCCCCTCCCGATGCGCCACCACCCGCTCCCCATCCACGTACCGGGCCACTTCATCCCGTAACTCCAGCGCCGATCCATACCGGTCTCCCGCGACCCGCGCCATCGCCCGGGAAACGATCGCCCCCAGCGCCGCCCGCGACTCCTGCCCGTCTTTCAAATCCCGTAAAATCGCGCCGAGCGCATACACATCCCCCGCCGGACTCACTATCATCTCCGGCGCCATATACCCACGCGTCCCCGCGATGACTCCAGGGCGCGCAATCGCCGCCACGCCCCAATCCATCACTAGCGCCTCGCCAAACGCCCCGATCATGACATTGTCCGGTTTGAGATCCCCATGCACGACGCCCCGCGAATGCGCGAACGCGACCGCTTCACAAATCTTCTGAAACACGCGCAGCCGATCCGCCAGCGGGCCCCGATACTCGCTCAGCCGCATCCCCTCCACCAGTTTCATCGCGTAAAACGTGCGCCCATCCGGCAGTGTCCCCGCATCGTGCACCGGCACAATCCCGGGATGCTCCAGCGATGCCATGATCCGGGCCTCGGCATCCCCGTCGTCCATCACCTTCAGCGCCACCGTCCGCCCCAACACCGAATCCTCCGCGCGATACACCACGCCCATCCCCCCGCGCCCGATCTCCTCGATCACCCGGTACCGCGTCCCCGAAAAATCCGGAGCTTCCGCCGCCCTCCGCAGCCGGCCGATCGCGTCGTCTTCCAGAAATTTCACAGCGGCATCCCCAGCAGAGCCTTCGCATCCGCCCGATATTCTTCATCCCCGCCCGTAATTTCCCGCAATCGTCCCAGCAGCAGTCTCCGAAACTCCCGCCTCGCCCACGCCAGATAATTTGTGACCGAAGTCACCGGCAACTGAAACTCGTCCGCCAGCTCCGCGTAACTCGACCCCGCATCCACGTCGTATCTCTCAAACAACCGGAAGTAAATCTGCTTCTCCCGCGCTTCGCACTCCGCCTTCAAATCCTCCAGCGCCATCGCGAACAAACTCCGCACCCACTCCCGCTGAAACAACTCCTCCGGACTGGACCCCGCCGCCGGAGGATGCTCAAACAACTCCCCTTCCGCCGACACAAAATCCAGCGATAGCATCTGCACATCGCCGCCCCGTTTCAAACGGGCCCCTGCCTTCCTCTCATTCGCGACAAACCCCTCCAGACAGGTCCGCAGAAACGTCCGGAAACTCCCCCGCGCCGCGTCATACGCGCGGAAAAAATCCTTCTCCATCGCCCGCGCGAAAAATCCCTGCGTCAGATCCGCCGCATCCTCCGCCGAATACTCCCACTTAATCCGCACGAACTTATAGACCGGCTTCCAATACGCCCCCACCAGCGCCTCCCACCCCCGCCGCCGCTCCCCGGCGTCCAAACTCCCGGCCGCCACCACCGCCGACCGCCGCGTACTAGGAAATCTCATAGTCAGTACGGCAGATCCCCGGCCTGCCTGCCGCGCAATCCGATTCTACTAACCCTGATATCATCAACAATTAATCCAATGCGAGCCAACCCGCTCCCAGTCCTTCTCCTGATCGCATCCGCATCCGCCGCCGCCCCCGACAAAGAAGCGATAGACAAGGAAGCCATAAAGGAACTCAAGTCCTACTACGCTTCCCTCCCCACGCCTAAATTCCCCGCCTTCGACGAATCCCAGGCCATGGCCCTCGTCACCCTCCCGTTAGCCTGTGTCGACCGTCCCCAGTCTCTCCCCGAACAACGCGTCGATTACCTCTGGGTCCACGACACCAAAGCCCATCTCGCCGATTCCTACGACAAAACCCGCGCCTTCTACGGATGCTTCGACTGGCACTCCGCCGTCAACTCCACCTGGACCATGGTGGCCGTCCTCAAACAATTCCCGCGCATCCCCGTCGGCCCTCTCATCCGCGAAAAACTCAAGGAGCACTTAGGCAAGTCCAACATCGAAGGCGAAATGCAGTTTTTCAAAGCTGCCCGCAACTTCGAAGTTCCGTACGGTTACGCCTGGCTCCTGCGCCTCTATGCCGAGCTCCTCACCTGGGACGATCCCGAAGCCAAAACCTGGGCCCAGAACCTGGCCCCCATGGTCGACCAGTTCTCCAAGAAGCTCGCGACATATTATAAGGATCTGCCGTTCCCCACCCGCACCGGCATGCATCCCAACACGGCCTTCTCCATTTACCTTCTGCTCGATTACACCGAGATCGCCAAGGACACCGCCCTGCGCGATGCCGCCGCCCAAACCGCCCGTCGTTTCTTCTCACACGATCGCGGCTGCGCGACCTCCTTCGAACCCCAGGGCACCGATTTTCTGTCCCCCTGCCTCGCCGAAGCTCAGGTGATGAGCAAAGTCCTGACCCGCGACGAGTTCCGCACCTGGTTGAACGGCTTTCTCCCGCCCCTTTACTCGCAGGACTTTAAACCGTTAACCGCGCCCATCGACGTCAGCGCCATCACCAAGGAAGACCTGCAAGCCGGAAAATCGCACCTGATCGGCGTCGCCTTCTCGCGCTCCATGGCGATGGCCGACATTCTGCGCATGCTCCCGCCGGACGATCCTCGCGTCCCCGTCCTCGCCCGGCTCGCCACCATCAACGGCTGGAGCGGATTCCAGGCCCTGACCGAAGCCGGCTATTACGGCTCCCACTGGCTAGCCACCTACGCCGTCCTCTGCACCCGCTCCATCCTGGCCGCCGAAGCCAACGCCGTCAAATAGGACGATCTCTCATACGCTGCGCGCCCCGTATACCGTTGATCCCCGTAGCGCCCCCACACCGAACCGCGACCGCCAGGAAGCGGGGCCTTCCCACCTTCACACAACTCGAAAGCAACTTGGCTATCCCCCTGGAACCACATCACTTCCGTCACATTTAGCCAACTTAATGCCGCAGATTCCCGAGTAAGTTAAATTCATCGTCAACATCATCCTCTTTGGCGCGTCCATGATACCGTAGGGGATAATCCTTGATGAAAACAAGACTAAGCAGAGCACTTTTCCTGATCGGAGCCGCCGCTTCATTCGCTACCGCCCAAACCGCGAGTTGGGACACCAGCGGCAACGGCATGCTCAGCGGGACATACTATTTCCGCCACGTCATTTGGATCGTCGGCGATAACTCCGGCAATCTCGGAGACGCCGCTTCGCTTTACGGAACCATCGCTTTTACTCCCGCCACCGGCACTTATACGATCAACGCTCAGCTCTTCTGGAACGGCGGAACCTCCACCACTCCCACCAACTTCACCGCCAACGGCACCTACTCGATCTCCGCCAGCGGCTACGGATTCATGTCCAATGCGCTCGCCAATAACGTCGTCGCGGCGGACTTCGGCGTCTCCGGCCTCACCGAAATGGTCTTTGGACTCGTCTCGCGTCAGGGAATCTTCGTCGGTAGCAGCACCGAGAATCAGTACGGTTACAACGACCTGTTTATCGCCGCCCCCGTCGGCACTACGCAGGCGACCGCCGCGACTCTCAACGGCAATTACTCCATGATGGAACTCGGCAATCCCCAAGGTGAGGGACTTTATGCCCTGGATGCGCTCTTCACGTTCAATTCCAACGGAGCCGGCTCGCTCACCAGCCTGAACGGCAGCGGATACATCGGACTCAACGGCGCATCCGCCGTCACCCAAAACATCGGGAACATGAAGTACACCTTCCAGAACGGAGCCGGCAGCATTCCGTTCAGTAGCACCGGAACCCTGATCGCCGGAACTCACTACATCTACATTTCCCCCGACGGGAACTTCATCTTCGGCGGCTCGCCCCAGGATTGGGATATGTTCGTCGGCGTTCGCACCGGCAGCGGGACGCCGAATTTCAACGGCCTCTACTATCAGGCGGGCCTGGACCTCGATCTATCCGACCTGGTCGACGGAAACACAACTCCGGATTCCTACTACGGCTCATTGAAAACGCTCAGCGGCGGCAACATGCTCGGCCATCAGCGGATTCTGTCGGTGTTCAACTCCGGCTCGTACGATTTCACCTACAACGACTCGTTCAGTTTCAACACCAATGGAACTTCCGATGACTCCTACTTCGCCCAGCACTACGTCTACAGCTCGGACGGCGCCATCCGCATCGGCATCGGCCAGGATCCCTATCTCGGGATAAACGTCGGTCTTCAGGCCCCCAGCTTCACGCCCTCCGGCGTCTTTCTCGACCCAACCGGTATCACCAATTCCGCCAGCACCGCGTTATTTACCACCAGCCTCGCTCCCGGAGAACTGGTCACCATCTACGGCTCCGGTCTTTCCGGCGTCTCCGATTTCACCACACCCGGATTTCCCACCATCATGGACGGCGTTCAAGTGAAAGTGAACGGCATTTTCGCGCCGATCCAGTTGGTCTCTTCCGGATTCATCACCTTCATGGTCCCCTATGAAGTCACGGGTGACGTCGTCTCGATTCAGGTGATCAACAAGAACACGCCGTCGAACACGATCACCGCGTTCCTCGGCCTGACCGCGCCCGGCGTATTTACCATCCCCGCCGGCGGCATCGGCGACGCCTACGCGCGCAAGACCGCGGACTTTTCCGTCATCAATTCGGCCAACCCGGCGAATGTGGGCGACACGATATTCGTCGGCCTCACCGGCCTCGGCGCCGTGAATCCTTCCATCCCCGATGGCGCTCCGGGTCCTTCCACCACGTTCAGCCAGGCCACCAATGAAATCGACGTGTTCTTCAACGACGCCGCCGGTGGATACACCCAAGCCACCACCACATTCGTGGGCCTCACGCCGACCATCATCGGCCTGTATCAGATGAACTTCCCGGTCCCCACCGGCGTAGCTTCGGGACCCGCGTATCTGGAAATCTCCGGCCCCGACTCTTACAACTCCGAAGCCACCATGCAGATCGGCTCCAGCGGTTCGGTCTCCGCCGCCAGATCCGTCCGCCCCCACACGCGCCGCCCGCCGCTGCGCAACAAAATGACCGGCAAAGGCGCATTACGAAAATTCCCGACCACCCACGCCAAGCCCCTAACCCACACCCTCGAATAATCCGTACCACTCCCCCGGCTCGGTTCCGACACCGAGCCGCGCACGCCAGTGAGCGGGTCTTCGCCAAACGATCGAGCGCTCCCGCACGCGGTCTGTGTCGATCCCATGCCACCATCCCCGACACAGAACCGCGCACGCCAGTGAGCGGGTTTTCGCCGATCCGAAATCGCCCATTCCCAGCGATCCCGCCCACCCGCTCGCTGCCGCTCACGGCTCTGTGTCGATCCTATGCCACCATCCCCGACACCGAGCCGCGCACGCCAGTGAGCGGGTCTTCGCCCATCCGAAATCGTCCATCCCCAGCGCCCCCGCCCACCCGCTCGCTCCCGCGCGCGGCTCTGTGTCGATCCTATGCCACCATCCCCGACACAGAACCGCGCACGCCAGTGAGCGGGTCCTCGCCGATCCGAAATCGTCCACTCCCAGCGACCTCGACCACCCGCTCGCTCCCGCGCGCGGCTCTGTGTCGATCCTATGCCGCCATCCCCGACACAGAACCGCGCACGCAGTAAGCGGGCCTTCGCCGATCCGAAATCGCCCATTCCCAACGACCCCGCCCACCCGCTCGCTACCCGCTCACGGCTCTGTGTCGATCCTATGCCACCATCCCCGACACAGAGCCGCGCACGCCAGTGAGCGGGTTTTCGCCCATCCGAAAGCGCCCATTCCCAGCGACCCCGCCCACCCGCTCGCTACCGCTCACGGCTCTGTGTCGATCCTATGCCACCATCCCCGACACAGAACCGCGCACGCAGTAAGCGGGCCTTCGCCTATCCGAAATCGTCCATTCCCAGCGACCCCGCCCACCCGCTCGCTCCCGCGCGCGGTTCTGTGTCGATCTTATGCCACAATCACCGACACAGAGCCGCGCACGCAGTAAGCGGGTCCTCGCCAATGATCAAGCGCCCCGACCACCCGCTCGCTACCGCTCACGGCTCTGTGTCGATCCTATGCCACCATCCCCGCCACCGAACCGCGCACGCCAGTGAGCGGGCCTTCGCCTATCCGAAATCGTCCATTACCAGCGCCCCAGCCCACGCTACAATAATCAAATGCGCGGTTCCACCGCGCCGCCGCGGCGTCCACATCCGGCGGACTCGATAATCCCCATGATTTCCCACAAACGTTACATCTTTCTCCTCGTCCTCGCTGCCTCCTTCGTTCAAGCGGCCGATCCGCCCGACACGCTCATCACCGCCAATGGTGAAAAACTCATCGGACATCTGGTCCGCGCCAAAGGCGGATCGGTAACGTTTCACAGCGACACCCTGGGCGACATCACCATCGATTGGGCCAAAGTAAAAGAACTCACTTCATCCCACAAATTCGCCGTCATCCCGAAGAACGTGGTCCTCAAATACAAAGCCACGGACGAGGACGGAATCGTCCACGGCGCCGTTTCCATGGCGGATCAAAAGATTGCCGTGACTCCCGCCCCCGGCCAGCCCGCCAAAGAAGTTGCGACGAAAGATACCGGCAACGTCATCGATCAGGCCGCCTTCGATGCCGCCCTCAACCGCGGTGGAAATTTCCTGAAATATTGGACCGGCACCATCACCGGCGGCGTCGCCCTGGTCGAATCCACCCAGAACAGCGATACGTTCACTGGCACGGTCCACCTGGTTCGCACCATGCCGCTCGAAGACTGGCTCAGCCCCTCCAACCGCACCAGCGTGAATTTCTCCGCTGCGTACGGCAAAATCGATCAGCCCAACACCCCCACCGTCAAAACCGAGATCCTGCACTTCGATTTCGAGCGCGATGAATATTTCCAACGCCGCGTCTACGGATTCGGCATTGCCGCCTTCGACCACAACTTCTCCCAGGGCCTCGATCTCCAGCAAACCTACGGCGGCGGCATTGGCTGGACGGTCGTGCAATCGGACCGTCAAACGCTCGATCTGAAAGCCAGCATGAACTACCAGTCTCAGCATTTCGAAGCCGCCGCATCCAATCAAAACCTGATCGGCTCGGCGTTTACGGAACTGTATCGCCGCAAGCTTCCCTTGGGAATCCAGTTCAACGAGCAGCTCACCGTCACGCCCGCCTGGAACAACACCAATGCCTATTCCGCCGTCGGCACGGCCGGCCTCACCATGCCCGTCTACAAGCGTCTGAGCCTTGCCATCAACGCGACCGATAACTTCTTGAACGACCCGCCCCCGATGTTCAAGAAGAATTCGTTCCAGTTCACCACGGGCATCACCTACTCCTTACGTTGATATCTTATTCACGTTCCTGCATGTTCATGAACGGCCAGCTTGCTATCCTTAAACTCCGGAGGTTGACCGACCTTGTCAAAAATCTGGCCTGCGTTTGTCCTGATCGCCCTTACCAGCACCGCCGAAACCAAAATGAGCCACGCCGACTTTGGAAAAACGACTGACGGCACGCCCGTCGCCATCTACACCCTCGCCAACCAGAGCGTCGAAGCCCGCATCACCAACTACGGCGGCCGCATCGTCTCCCTCTCTGTTCCCGATCGCAAAGGAACTAAGGCCGACATCGTCCTCGGCTTCGATACCC
The DNA here is from genome assembly GCA_035308605.1 of Bryobacteraceae bacterium. Lineage (GTDB taxonomy): Bacteria > Acidobacteriota > Terriglobia > Bryobacterales > Bryobacteraceae > Palsa-187. The sequence continues at coordinate 76 of DATGGL010000351.1, read as the reverse complement.
TCGAGCCCTATCCCACCAGCCCGTTCTTCGGAGCCCTGGTCGGCCGCTATGCGAACCGCATCGGCGGCGCGAAATT
>DATGGL010000350.1:0-3450 GCA_035308605.1 Bryobacteraceae bacterium | reverse complement strand
CTTCGGGCGCGGGTATTCCGCTCACTGAGACAGACGTTGAGATCAAGATGCCGGATGGGATGTGCGACGCGGCGTTCATTCACCCCAAGAGCGGTTCTCATCCGGGCGTGCTGATCTGGACGGACGCATTCGGGCTGCGGCCTTCGATGCGCGAGATCGGGCGGAGGGTGGCGGCCGAGGGATATTCCGTGCTGGTGCCGAATCCGTTTTACCGGCTGGGTAAGCCGCCATTCAACGATGCCTCGAAAGTGAATTTCCAGGAAGACCGGCCGAAGATCAACGCGTTGATGGCGTCGGCGTCGGCGCCGGGCAATCCGGAGCGAGATGCCCCTGCCTATGTCGCGTTTCTGGATGCGCAGAAGCAAGTGAACAAGTCGAAGAAGATCGGGACGCAGGGTTACTGCATGGGCGGCGGGCTGGTGGTGAGAACGGCCGCGACACTGCCGGATCGCATTGGCGCGGGCGCGTCGTTCCACGGAGGCGGCCTGGTCACCGATAAACCGGAGAGCCCGCACCTGCTGGCTCCGAAAATCAAGGCGCGGATGTATTTCGGCGTGGCTGCAAGCGACGACAAGAATCAGCCCGAGGCGAAGGACAAGCTGAGGGAAGCATTCGCCGCGGCGAAGGTGATTGCCGAGGTCGAGTTATATACGGAAGCGATCCATGGCTGGTGCGTATCGGATATGCCGCTCCAGAACGGCAAGTCGATTTACAACAAGCCGGACGCCGACAAAGCCTTCGGGAAGCTGATCGCACTGTACAAAGCCGGGCTCGCTTAAATCAGCGAACTATTTCGGCGGGCTGATCGTCTGTTGATTTATGAATGCCGGCGCATTGGCTGATCTTGCGCGCGACGTGCGCTACTCCGTGCGCGCGCTGCGGAACAATTCTCTGTTCACAGGCGTCGCGCTGCTGACGCTGGCGATCGGGATCGGCGCGAATACCGCGGTTTTCAGCGTCGTGAACGGCGTGCTGCTCAAGCCGCTGGCGTATCCCAAGCCGGAAGAACTGGTCGCCGTATGGAATGCGGCTCCGGGCGCGGCGGGACTCGCGAGCATCTCGGGCGATCTGCGGCTCTCACCGTCAATGTATTTCACGTATTCGGAGGAGAACCGGACGTTTGCGTCGCTGGGAGTATGGAGCACGCGCGCGACGACGGTAACCGGTCTCGCCGAACCGGAGCAGGTGCGGACCGTTTTCGTTAGCGACGGGATGCTTGAGGCGCTTGCGGTTCCCCCGGTGGCGGGGCGCTGGCTGCTCGCGGCCGACCAGGCCGTGGGCGGGCCGGAGACGGTGATGCTCGGTTACGGCTATTGGCAGCGGCGTTTTGGAGGGGACCGGGGGGTAATCGGGCGCGGGACCCGGGTGGAATCGAGGCCGCGGGAAATCGTCGGTGTGATGCCGAAGGGTTTCATGCTCGGCAACGTGGACGCCGAGTTGATCCTGCCGATCCGATTCGACCGGAACAAGGTGATGCTTGCCGGATTCGCCTATGAAGCGGTCGCGCGGCTCAAGCCGGGCGTTACGATCACGCAGGCCAGCGCCGATATCGCCCGGCTGATCCCGGTTTGGAAGAGTTCCTGGACGAACGGTCCGGGCACGGATGCGCGAGCTTACGACGCATGGCGGATTGCGCCCGCGCTGCGCCCTCTGAAACAGGATGTTGTCGGCAACGTTGGCGACGTGTTGTGGATCCTGATGGGCACTATCGGCATCGTCATGCTGATTGCGTGCGCCAATGTCGCGAATCTGCTGCTGGTGCGCGCGGAGGCGCGGCGGCAGGAACTCGCGGTTCGCGCCGCATTGGGCGCCGGATGGAGGCGAATCGTCCGGGAACTGATGCTGGAGAGCGTGCTGCTGGGGCTGGCCGGCGGCGCGCTTGGGTTGGGGCTAGCCTATGGCGGGCTGCGCCTGCTGGTCGCGATGGGTCCGGGAAGCCTGCCAAGATTGAGTGAAATTTCGATCGATCCGCGCGTGCTCGGGTTCGCCCTGGCGGTTTCGATTCTTTCAGGTCTCTGGTTCGGAATCATTCCGGCGCTGAAGTACGCGGGACCGCGAGCTTCCTTCGCACTGAACGAAACCCTGCGCGGCGGAGGACGCGCGCTGAGCCAGGGCCGGGAACGTCATCGGGCGCGGAACATCCTGGTGGTCGCCCAAGTCGCTTTGGCATTAGTGCTGTTGGTGAGCTCCGGCCTGATGATTCGTACATTTCAAGCGCTTCGTACCGTCGAACCGGGATTCACGCAACCCGAACAGATCCAGACGATGCGCGTCTCCATCCCGCCGTCTCTGATTCCGGACCCGGAGCGCGTCACGCGCATCCAGAATGAAGTAGCCGACCGGCTGGCGGCGCTGCCCGGCGTAACTTCCGTCGGATTCGCGAGCGAAATGCCCATGGAAATCGTCGATCCCGACTGGGACGCCATCAAGGCCGAGGACAAGACGTATGGGGCAAATGAGATTCCTCCGCTGCGCCTGTTCAAGGATGTGTCGCCCGGCTTCTTTAAAACGGTGGGAACGGCATTGATCGCGGGCCGCGATTTCACGTGGACGGATCTGTACGGACGCAGGCCCGTGGTGATGATTTCGCAAAATCTCGCCCGCGAGCTTTGGGGCTCGGACCGGGACGCGGTCGGGAAGCACGTCCGCACGGGCTCCGGACCATGGAGAGAAGTGATTGGAGTGGTTCAAGACGTGCGAAGCAACGGCGTTCATGAGGCGGCTCCCGCGATTGTTTACTGGCCGTCTTTCGGGCAAAACTGGTACCGGTCGGAATCCTTGCACATCGCGCGCACGGTTACATTCGCCATCCGCACGGACCGTGCGGGTTCGGAGTCGCTCCTGACCGAGGTGCGGCAAGCGGTGTGGTCGGTGAACGGGAACCTGCCGGTGGCGTCCGTCCGGACGATGCGGGAGATCTACGATAAATCGCTGGCGCGAACTTCGTTCACGCTGGTGATGTTGGGGATCGCGGGCGCGATGGCGCTGGTGCTGGGACTGGTCGGGATTTACGGCGTGATCTCCTACGCGGTGTCGCAGCGGCGGCGGGAAATCGGGATTCGGCTGGCGCTGGGGGCGCAGCAACGCGAGCTGCGCCGGATGTTCGTCCGGCACGGGCTCGGGCTCGCTGGAGTGGGCGTGGTGATCGGGATGTTGGCCGCGGTCGGGCTGTCGAGGCTGATGAAGTCGCTGCTGTTCGGGATCAGTCCGCTGGATCCGCTGACGTATGTGGCGGTGCCGGTCGTTCTGGTGGCGGCGGTGCTGGCGGCGACGTATCTGCCGGCGCGGCGGGCGTCGGCGGTGGATCCGGTGGAGGCGCTGAGGGCGGACTGAACCTGGGTGGGACGCGGCTTGGCCTGGGGGTGTTGAGGACACGCGGGAGTCCGCTTGCTGTCGCGCGCGGTTCGGGGGCGGGTGCGTTGGACGGGGGACGAATCGTGATCCGGGCCG
>DATGGL010000349.1:0-5790 GCA_035308605.1 Bryobacteraceae bacterium | reverse complement strand
ACTTTTCGGCTTGAATGGAAGGGTCCTTAACGGCGGTCATGCCTTCCTTATGGAAATCGTCCATGATTTTCAGCAGACCGTTGCGCTCCTGTTCGTGCGTATAGCGCGGGACCAGGCGCGTGACCAGGCCGGTGGCGGATTCCTTCAGAACGCCCGTGGGACGGCCGTCCGGGTAGCGATCGATGGTACCGGCCGGTGGATCCTTGGTCTCCCTGGTGAGGTTGGCCAGCTTCATCGCCTGCGTATTGGCGACGCCGTAGTGGCCGGTGGTGTGGGTGAGGTAAACGGGATTGTTGGGCGCGACCGCATCCAGATCAGACGCGTACAGGTAGCGCCGTTCCGCGAATTTTCCTTCATCCCAACCGCGGCCGCGAATCCATTCGCCCGGTTTCGAAGCGGCGGCCTTGGCGCGGACCCGGGCGACGGCGTCGGCGACGCTCTTAATGGCCGGGTCGCTGAGATCGACGGCGTAAAGCTCGTCGACCGCCTGGAAGTGGCAGTGCGTGTCGATCAAGCCGGGCGTGGCTGCACGCCCATGCAGATCGATGACGCGAGCATTCGGCGCGGCGGCTTGCCGGGCTTGTTCATTGGACCCGACGGCAACGATTTTTCCTTTGGTGATGGCCACGGCCTGCGCGATGGAATCTTTCGTGTCTACCGTGATGATCCTGCCATTGACAAGGACAAGATCCTGCGCGTGCGCGCCGATGACCGCAAGAAGTACAAGATTCGCTCTGATCACTTTATCGCCTTCATTTCAGCTAAGCTAACGGTTTCGCCGCGACATGTCAAAAAAGCAAATCGGAACGGGGCTGCTGGCGGTGGCGATCGTCCTGGCGGCTTTGGCGATCGCTACGCTGGTTCCGCTGTCAGGTTCGAAGCCGAACGACCTGGGTTACGCCTCGGCCTGCCCGTTCGCTCCGTGGAGCACGCTGGTGCTGGGGTTGGGCGCGGGAGTTGTGTGGATCGTCCGCCAGTATATTCAGACTCGCGTGGAATAGCGGGGCAATTTTTGGTACCAAGCCCATGTTAGTGTTACGCTAACTGGCTTATGTCGACGGCTGTTCCCATTCGGATTTCGAGTGCTGTGAAATGGACCGTGTGCGCGGTTGCAGCGCTCGGGTTTCTGGTTGATATTTATGCCATTCTTGTCGCCCCGCTGATTCTGCAGCCGGCCCTGGTGGAATTGGGCCATCTCCGGCCGGGGACGCCGGAGTATCGCGATTGGGCGGCGTACCTTTTTTGGATCCCGCCGCTGGCGGGAGGATTTTTCGGGCTCATCGGCGGGTATCTGACGGATCGCGTGGGCCGGAAGAAAATCCTGGTCTGGACGATCCTCATTTATGTGATTTCCGCGGTGGCGGCGGGATATTCGACCACGCTCGGATGGCTGCTGGTATGGCGAACGCTGAGCTTCATCGATGCGTGCGTCGAGTTCGTTGCGTCGGTGGCGTGGCTGGCGGAGTTGTTCACCGAGCCCAAGGCGCGCGAACGGGTGCTGGGATGGACGCAGGCGTTTTCCTCACTTGGCGGCGTCGCGGTTTCGCAGGCGAATTATCTGGCGAATCACATCGGAGTTTCATTGCCTCAGATTTACGGCGGGCACGCGGCCTGGCGCTACACGCTGATCTCGGCCGTGATTCCCGCGATCCCGCTGGTGCTGATCCGGCCGTTCCTGCCGGAGTCTCCGATCTGGAAACAGAAGCGGGAAGCGGGGACTCTGAAGCGTCCGCATTTTTCGGAATTGTTCCAGCCGGCGTACCGGAAAACCACAATTGTCACCGCGCTTTTGTTCGCCTGCGCCTACGGAGCGGCCTTCGGAGCGATTCAGCAGGCTCCGCAGATCACACCGGGGTTGCAGGAAGTGGCCCATCTGGCTCCGCAGCTTCGGGGCGAGACGGTGGCGAAGGTACAGCAGATGCAGGAATGGGGCGGACTCGCCGGGCGAATCGCGCTGGCGCTGCTGGCGGTGGTGATCGTCAGCAGGCGCTCGCTTTTGCGGCTATTTGTGCTGCCGGGCTTGTTCATTGTCCCGTGGGTGTTTTTCTATCCGGCGACGCATAGTTTGGAGATGCTGCGCTACGGGATGTTCTTTGCGGGATTCTGCACAGTGGCGCAGTTGAGTTTCTGGGGAAATTATCTGCCGCGGGTGTATCCGGTCCATTTGCGAGGGACCGGGGAGGGCTTTGCGGCGAACGTGGGCGGACGCATGCTGGGGACGTCGGCGGCGTACATTACAACGCATCTGGCGAGCGTGACGCCGGGAGCGACGCCATCGGTCCGGCTGGCGTATGCGGCGGCGGGGGTGGCTTTGTTCATCTACGCGCTGGCGTTGACGTTGAGTTTCTTTTTGCCGGAGCCGCCTAAGACGCTGGCGGATTAGGGTGATCGTCGGTGGTGGCTGACGGGGGGGTTGGGGCCCGCTCCCTGGCGGTCGCGGTTCGGTGTCGGGGCTTTGCCGGGGCAGTGGCTTGTCGGGCCGTGGGAGGCCCGGGATTCTGAGGGGTTGTCAGGCTGGCGCTGTCGGGCGCGGGTTGTGGAAATGAGTTTTGGGCTGGGAACTTGTTGAACGGCCGGTTGCTCTCGGGTGTGCATGAAAGGGGCGAAACCCGCTCCCTGGCGGTCGCGGCTCGGTGTCGGGGCTCTGCTGGGGCAGTGGCTTGTCGGGCCGTGGGAGGTGAGGGATTCTGAGGCGTTGTCAGGCTGGCGCTGTCGGGCGCGGCTTGCGGAATGAGTTTGGGGCCAACGGGGGGCGCTGAGCTAGGAACTTTTTGAACGGCCGCTTGCTTTCGGGTTTGCTTGAATAGGGGCGAACCCCGCTCCCTGGCGGTCGCGGCTCGGTGTCGGGGCTTTGCCGGGGCAGTGGCTTTGGGAGGCGCGGGATTCTGAGGCGTTGTAACGCTGGCGCTGAGCTGGGAACTTGTGAACAGGACGCTTGCTGTGAGTTTGCTTGAAAAGGGGCGAAACCCGCTCCCTGGTGGTCGCGGCTCGGTGTCGGCGCTTTGGCGGGTCGATGGGTTACCGGGCCATGGGGGTATCAAGCAGGGCGAGATGTGGTGTTAGAAGTCCAGGCGCTCGCCGACTCGGAGGTCGTTTTTCGCGGCGAGGCCGGCGTTCAGTTGTAGGACGTAGCGGGCCTTGGCGTGGCCTCCGTAGGCCGGGCAGGCGGATGCCGCGGTTCCGGGCGGGCATGGCGGGACGTTCGGGACAACCTCGACAATGCGTTCGTCGCGATCGAGCCAGACAATATCGACGGGGATTTTGTATTGATAGGTGAAGTATGGATAGTTGTTGTCGAGGCCGTGGAAGAACAACGCGCCGCGGTCAGGCGGCAGGGAATCGCGAAACATCAGGCCGCGAACCATGTCCACACGATCGCGCATGCTCTGCGCCATAATCTTGACTCCGTTGGGCAGAGTTACTTCGGTGGCGCTCAGATCCTGCATGCTGGTGGGTTTTTCACCGCAGGCGCATAGGAACAGGGCGGCGAACGCGATGACAACACGGCGCATTCCCTTAGAATAGAGGATTGAGCTCCTTTCTCAAACGCATCCGGCTGACGCTCGAGATGATCAAGTTCGAGCACTCCGTTTTCGCGCTGCCGTTCGCGCTTACGGGAGCCTTGCTGGCGTGGCGCGACGAAGGATTTTCCCGCGATGGTTTATGGGCGAAGCTTGGGTGGATCGTGGTCTCCATGGTCGCGGCGCGATCGGTGGCCATGGCGTTCAACCGGGTGCTCGACGCGGACATCGACGCGCGCAATCCGCGGACCAGGATGAGGCATCTGCCGGCGGGCATTCTGTCGCGCCGGTTCGCATGGGGATTTATCGCGGCGTGGGCGTTCGTCTTCATTTTTGCGGCGCGCGAATTGAACACGTTGTGCTTCAGGCTGGCTCCGCTGGCGCTCGGGATTCCAATGTTTTATTCGTTCACCAAGCGCTTTACGTCGCTCTCTCATCTGGTGTTGGGATTTTCGCTGGGCATCGCTCCGGCGGCTGCGTGGATCGCCATGCGGGGTTCGCTGGATCCGAGAATCCTGTGGCTGACCGCGGCGGTGACGCTGTGGACCGCGGGGTTCGACATCATCTATGCGTGCCAGGATTATGCTTTCGACGTGCAGAGCGGGCTGTATAGCATCCCAAAGCAGTTGGGGATCGCGGCGTCGCTATGGGTGTCGCGGTTTCTGCACCTTGGAATGCTGGTATGTCTGCTGGCGCTGGTGAAGTCGTTTTCGCTGGGGCCGATCGCGCTGGCGGGCGTGGCAGCGGTCGCCGGGTTGCTTGTGTGGGAGCACCGCCTGGTAAAGGCAGACGATCTGTCACGCATCGACGCGGCCTTCTTCACGATGAATGGCTACGTGAGCGTGATATTCTTTGTGTTTTGGGCTACTGACATATTTCTGCGATGATGTCTCCGTTACAAGTGAGCTTTGAAGACGCGCGGCTGGAGCCGATCCGGCGGAAAGTCGAAGCCTGCGAGCGCCTGAGCTTTGAGGACGGCGTGACGCTGTATCGCTCGCCCGATCTGCTGGGCGTCGGCTGGATGGCGAATCGCGTCCGGGAACGGCTGCATGGCAACGCGACATTTTTTAACGTAAACCGGCACATCAACCCGACCGATGTCTGTGTCGCGAACTGCCGGCTGTGCGCGTTCGGTAAGCGAGCCAAGGACCCGAAATCGTACACGATGTCTCTCGAGCAGGTTTGGGAAGTGGCAGGGCACGGATACACGGAGGCGGTCACCGAGTTTCATATCGTCGGCGGGCTGCATCCGGAATTGACGCTCGACTGGTACTGCCAGATGCTGCGCGGGTTGAAAGAGCGGTTCCCGCAGGTGCATCTGAAGGCGTTCACGATGGTCGAGATCGGCTATCTGGCGCAGCGCGCGAAGTTGAGCGCTCGCGAAGTGCTGGAACGGCTGAAAGCGGCCGGCATGGATTCGTTGCCGGGCGGCGGCGCGGAAATTTTCTCGGACCGGGTGCGGCGGATCATCTGCGATCACAAGATTACGGGCGATCAGTGGCTGGATGTCGCGCGGACGGCGCATCAGCTCGGGCTACATTCGAATTGCACGATGTTGTACGGGCATATCGAGACGGAAGAGGATCGGGTCGATCATTTGTTGAAGCTGCGCGGGTTGCAGGATGAGACGGGCGGCTTCGTCACGTTTATCCCGCTAGCGTTTCATCCCGACAATACGGCGCTGGATCACATTTCAAAGACTACGGGATTCGACGATCTGCGGCAGATCGCGGTTTCGCGGCTGCTGCTGGACAATATCGCGCACGTCAAAGCTTACTGGATCATGATGACGCCGCGGATCGCGCAGATCGCGCAGAGATTCGGGTCGGACGATATCGACGGCACGGTGGTCGAAGAGAAGATCTATCACGACGCGGGGGCGACGACGTCGCAAAATCTGCGGCGCGGGGAGCTTCTGAGACTGATCCGGGAGGCCGGGCGCGATCCGGTGGAACGAGACACGCTCTACCGGCCGGTGGAACGCGTGGAGAATGCGTTCACAGTGCTCGTTTAAGACTTTGGCCGTTAATTAACGTGAATGAACGTGAATGAACGGCTAAACAAGATCTTCCTGGAGCACTTCACCCAGAACTCTGACAAAGAAATCCGCGTCTTCCTTGGTGAAAATTAGTGGGGGGCGGATCTTGATCACGTTGTGATGCGGGCCGTCGACGCCGGTCAGAATGCCGCGTTCGCGGAGGCGGTTCACGATGTGCGAGGGGGCTGGGCCAGGCGTCAGCTCGACGCCGAGGAACAGGCCGATTCCGCG
>DATGGL010000348.1:0-5817 GCA_035308605.1 Bryobacteraceae bacterium | reverse complement strand
GGTTCGGTTCCGATCACTTCCAGCGAATGCAGATGCCGCTCCGGCGCAAGAATCAAGTCGCCCTGGGCCGCCTCAAACTTCTGAAATTTCCCCGGAGGGTCTTCGATCTCGAACCGAATCCGCCCCTCCTGCACCACCCAGTATTCCGGCGCGTCCGAATGCAGGTGGCGCGGAACCTTCGTCCCCGGAGCCGCCGAAATCACTTCCGCGCGATTGTTCTTGTCGTACACGACCAGTTCGCTCCAATCCGCGTGGCCCTTATGCCTGGTCTTCAATTCGGCCAACCGCACCAGCGGCTTCATCGGCGCGACGTAGGGCATCGGCTGAACCGGTTTGGGAGCGTAAAATACCTTGGCGGGTTGCGTTTGCGCGCCCGCGATCGACGCCGCCAGCGCACCCGCGCAAAGAACCTGGCTCGATAAATTCATAAACACGATCCTCCAGCGACACAAACGATTCTACGCCCGCCGCTTGCCGGCGATGGAGCTTCAAACGTCGCGCACACACCGGAACCCGATATTAGTCGTGGAACTGTCCGGTGTATTCGAAGTCCGCGCCGCCACTCGATACCGGTTGCAATAGGACCAGTGGCAAAGGTACGAACCGCCCTTCATCACCCGCGCCTCACCCTCCATTGGACCCGCCGGATTCACCCGCGGAGCCGCCTTGTGAAACGCCGGATGAAACCAATCCCCGCACCATTCCCACGTATTGCCCGTGATCCCGTCCAATCCATACCCATTCGCGGGAAACGCACCCACCGGCGCGACCCCCGAAAATCCGTCCTCGGCGAGATCCACGTCCGGGAAGCGACCCTGCCAGATATTGCAAAGATGTTTTCCGCCCGGAGTCAACTCATCGCCCCATGGATAGAGCTTCTGCTCCAGGCCGCCGCGCGCCGCATATTCCCACTCCGCCTCCGTCGGCAGCCGCTTTCCAGCCCACCGGCAATACGCCGCCGCATCGTTCCACGTGACGTGAATCACCGGATAATCCTCGCGCGACTCGATCCCGGAGCCCGGACCCTCCGGATGCCTCCAATCCGCCCCGTCGACCTTGCACCACCATTCAGCCCCTGCCACCGTTCCGGAAACCAGTTCCGGCGCAGCGTGCGCGTGAAAGACAAACGACCATCCAAATCCTTCCGCTTCGGTCCGGTACCCGGTCGCGCGCACAAACTCCCCGAACCGGCGATTCGTCACCGGATGCACGTCCACATAAAACGCATCCAGCGTCACTTCGCGCACCGGCCCTTCCCCGTCTTCCGAAAAACCCTGCGCGAAATCTGTCCCCATCAGAAAGGCGCCGCCGTCGAGCTTGACCATCCCGCTGGTCGACCCCGATCGCACCCGCTGCAATTCCGCCGCGGCCGCGTCGCGCGGCGGTTCAACTCTGGTTCCAGGAACGCAGCAGGCGTGCTTCACGGATCAAGCAGATCCTGCCAGTCCGAATGCAGCGCGTCAAGCTTCGGCGTCCACTCCAGATCGAACATCGAAATCCGGCCCAGCAGCGTATGCGGCACGTAGCCGATTTCCCGGATGCATCGTTCGTTGAACGCCGGACTTTCAATAGAGCTGCTTTGCCCCGGATCGGAGGTGATCAGCGCCTTCGCCCCAAACGGCATCCCGTACCGGAACATGATGCGCGCCGCGTTGCGCAGGTTCGTCGTCGTGTGCCGCGCATGCGGATCCACCAGAATCGCCTCTTCTGGAATCGAGTACTTCTCCATCAGCTCGTGCTTCATCTCGATCGCCTCCGCGTACGGCGTCTGCACCGGATGCACGAATCCTCCGGAAACCAGAATAAAAGGAGCTTTCCCAGCCCGGTAACGGTTCACGGCCAGTTCCACGCGCAGCTTTCCGTATGGCGATAGCCGCACGCCGGGCCGGTCGTTGCCCGCCCCCGGAACCACGATCACCGTGTATGGATATCGCTTCCAATCCGTCGATTTGATCTTGCGGAATGCCGCTGCGTTTTCGCCTTTTTCCATCGGCTCAAAGCGCCCGGCTTCGTCGCGATGATTCAAATCCATCAGCCCGAGCGCGAATCGCAGCCCCGGTTGAAAAAAAAGCTGAAGACTGTCGCGCCCGTCATCGATCACTTCCGCCAGCGTCGCGACTGTCCGCGCACCCGCCTCGGTCTTGACGTCATTCGTCGCAGCGTCGATGGCGGGATACCGCGGCGCACCGCCCAGTCCATAAACGTCGATGGCGTGATTCAGGCCCCGCGCGGTATCCGCCCAAACCCGGCCCAGCAGCTCCGCGTCATCCAGGTCTCCGTAACGGACATACATTCCGCTTCGCCGAAGCTCGCCAACCATCGCGCGCACCGCATTCGCGCTCCCGCAGAGCCGCACCAGCGATTGCCGGGCCTGCTCGACATCCGAATCGTTCCATTTGAGCGCGGTTCCGTAGCAATCCACCTGGATTTTGCAATTCTTCACCGCCTCGCCCAGCGCCGCGACACGCGCAGCGGCCATTCGCTTAAGCGCCGCATCCCCTCCGATCGCGGCGCGAACCGCTGGAGTGCGCTCCATCAGGGAAAGCAGATAGAAATTCTTGTCTTGAACTGGCGATTTATATACGAGCGGCGCCGCGACCGGCTGCTCCTGCCCCGCCAGGCAAATCCCGCAAGCCGCGAGAACTATGAGGACCAGCGTCCCTGCCGTCGTGACTCGATTGCCGATTCGGAAAGCCATCGCTTTCCAGAATACGACGGTAAACCCGTGCCGTTTTTGCGGCTACGATTCCTGCGGCCACCAGGTAACCGTCGGTCGGCGCCAGGCGGCTTGCGTGGGCAACTTCGGAGCCGGCATCGGCAAAGGTACGGCATCGCCAAAAGCCAGCTTCGGCGAAACGGCCCGATTGGTCCCAGGCAGCCCCAGCATACGATCCGTCCGTTTCAGAGGCAGCTCGGCAACCGCCTTTACTTCCGGCGCCGCGACGCTCGCCTTCGGCGCTTCAACCGGCAGCGCCTCAACCGGCGCCGCGCTGGCCGTTTTTTGGATCGCCCCTGGCTTCCGTCTCACCGGCAGACGCTGCTTCCCGCGACGTCTGACAAAATCAAGCCGGGCAACCGTGAAGGAGAGGCCCAGAATAACCAGAAACATCACGACATTGGAGGCCGAAAGTGAACCGAGGTGCATGCGACGATATTAGGCCGCCGACCGCGCCTCCAAAATAGCCGTAAGCTCCCATTCCCGTTAGTACATCCGTCGCGACGCTCAAATCGAACGTACTGGCACCCCCGTAGCTACTCCCCGCACCCTCAGAGCAGTACCCCCGCCCACCCCGACACAGAACCGCAAGCGCCAGCGCGCGGGCCTTGAAAAACATCAAGACCTGCACACGCTCATGTGCGTCCAGATCCCCCACCCCCGACACCGAGCCGCGAGCGACAGCGAGTCGGGCCCTGACCGTTTTTATCAGCCCCCAGAACCTCACCAACGATCGTTCGCGCCCCAGTGCTCGCCATTGGACGCCACATGCCCCACACAGAACCGCAAGCGCCAGCGCGCGGGTCCTCCACCACCCACACACCCGGGTCTACAACCCCCTAGTGAACCGGCATCCAATTCTTATCCGGATTATACGTGGCAACACTCGTCGTCAGATTCGACGTCGGAGCCCCCATATCCCGTTCATACACAACTCCGTCCTGATTGACGATGAACGTATGGATCCCCGTCACGCCGTACTCGGCCGGCCAGGCCACCAGACCGAAGCCGCCGATCATGGAGTCTTTCGTCAGGTAGTTATGCTGGCCGCCCGGAGCATCCGGTCCTTGCGATTTCAGAACCCGGAAATAGTAGCCGTGGTACTCCTTCGGCTTCGCCGCCGCCCCGCCCGCGCTCTCGGCATCCGCGAATCCCTCCGGCACCAGCGAATCCGAACCCGGCCAGTACAAGCCGTCGCGCTTCCCGGACGAACTCTTGATTTGCTGCGCGTACTCGAGCAGCCCATGCTCATCGCGAACCCGGCTTGAGTAATTTTGCTGAGCCTCCACGTAGCCCGCGCTGATCTCGATCGCATCCAGCTCGTTCGCGCCGATCTTCCGTGCGCGCATTTCGACTCGCCCCTCTTCGGTGTCGAACTTCCATTTTCCATTCGTTTGAATCAGCGGCACCGGGAACGGCCAGTCTTCCTCTCCCACCGTCAGAATCACGACGTGCGAGTTCAACGTGGACGGCTGCAACTGATGCTTCCGGCGGATCAGCGAGCAAAATTCCTCGCGCTCCGCCTTGTCCTTGGTTGGATCGCCCGCGCTCAACAGCGCCTTGCTGTTCGGACCGAACAGCTCCGCCATCCGCGCCGCATCGTTCTTCTCCGCCGCATCGATCAGAGCCTGCACCGCCGCCTGAGGCGAATCAAAGCTGGTCGCCCCGGGAGCCGCCGGCTGCGCCCACAGCGAAAGTCCCGCCCAACAAAAAATAAGCGAAGTCGCCGCGATTTTCATTTTTTATCTCCTGCCTCCGCCACGCGACGGCGCTCCATGAAAACCGCCGCCCGCTCCTCCACCGCCGCCGCCGAATCCGCCGTGCATCGTCGAGAATCCATGATCGCTCTGCATCCGTGTTTCGCCTCCGTTGTGGATTCCACCAAACACACTGTGATTACCGCCGGAGTTGCGTTGCTCGAATCCCGGGCTTCCGAACCGCGCGCCCGGAGACGCGTTCCGCTCTCCGCCGAAATTCCTGCCGACCCCGCCAGGTTCCCGCGCCCCGCCCCGGAATTCACTGCCGCGCAGCTCGCCGCCCCGAAACCGCTCCGCGACCCCGCGATTCGCATATGGAACTCCCAGCCGGTGCGCCGGATCGTGCGCCCACACGCCGCCCGGCCCGAACCCGTGATATTCGCGGAAGCCGTATCGATGGAAGAAATTATTATTGATGATGATCGAGCCGCCGAACCAGTTCGGTCCCCAGCCCCATCCGAGCCCGCCCCAGATCCCGAATCCGCCGAAGTACGCCCCGATCGAGATGCCCGGCAAAAAACTGAATCCGACACCAATGCCCGGATAAATCAGCGGCGGGTAATATCCGAAAACCGGCGGACCCCATATGTAAGCCGGATCGTAAACTGGAACGTAGACGATTTGCGGATCGACCGGCTGAATCGTGATGGCCGACTGGCCATTCTGCGTTTGCGTGGAAACCGCCTGCTGCGGCGTCGAATTCAGCTTCCCGTTCGCCTCGGCCTTGCCGCGCATGCGCTGCACCGCCGCCATGACATCGGCCTGCTGTGCCAGAAACGCGTTTCCTAAATCCGTGGTCCAGCGAACATCTTGATTGAGCCGCGCAATCACGTCGGGAAACACCACCAGCGCCTGCACGCTCGGATCCCACTTCTGCTTGCGCGCTTCATCCAGCAGCTTCTGTCCGCTCAGCTTTTGATTCCGTTGCATCCATTGCTGCGCTTCCACAATCTCCAGCGGATACGTCGACGCCGCCAGAATCTGGCTCAACAGATTATCCGGATACAGCGCGATCGGCGCCACCAGATTGTCCAGTTGATCGGGAGTTAGCGGCTGCGCCGGAGGCGCCGCTGGTTCCGCGGGAGGCGGTTCCTGCGCCACCAGCGCCGGCAAGAAACAACACAAGAGCGCGAGACTTCCGCGAATGACCATTTTTGTCATAACGTCACGTCCCTTGGTATTGATGATGTAGGCACTGTTAAGGTTTCGATCAATATCTGAGCCATTTCCCGCAAATTCGATGCCCGCGCCATTCGCCTTTTGGCGCATCGCTGGCCATGTTAAATTTGTGATTACGATGCTGTACTTCTCTTCAGGAACCAAAACCGCATTTTGCGCAATTCT
>DATGGL010000347.1:0-6362 GCA_035308605.1 Bryobacteraceae bacterium | reverse complement strand
GCATGCACTGGACGGGCGTCGTCTTTGGACTCGCCTGCGTCATCTCGATGGGTTACTGGACTACCGATTTTCTGGTGGTGCAGCGCGTCCTCGCCGCGAAAGATATCCGTTCCGCGAAGCTCGCGCCGGTTCTCGGATCGTTCTTCAAGATGGCGGTGCCGTTCATCGTGATTCTTCCCGGGCTTCTCGGCCTCGCCGTGCTTCCGGAACACCTGGTTCCCGAAAGCGCGCTGCAGGCCGGCCAGCATAGCTACAACGAAGTCCTGCCGCTGATGCTCGCGCGTTATTTCGGACCGGGCCTGCTCGGTCTCGGCGTTACCGCACTGGTTGCGGGATTCATGGCCGGAATGGCCGGAAACGTCAGCGCCTTCGCCACTGTCTGGACCTACGACATCTACCGCCCGTTCCTCCGCAAGGCTGCGACCGACGCCCACTACGTCAGCATGGGCCGCTGGTGCACCATCATCGGTCTGATCATCAGCATCGGCACCGCGTCACCGCGGCCGGAGGATTCTGGGGCCTGCTCGCCGGAACGCTGTCGTCAGTCGGTATGTTTGTGCTGGTGAAAATAAATCCAGCGACGCTCGCCATCATCGCGCTCTCCTCGAAAGCCCAGGCCCTCGCCGAAGACATGTACCGGGCGCTCTGGTCCTGTCTCATTGGAGTTATTGTGACGGTGCTGGTGAGCCTGGCGACCAAACCGAAACCGGCTTCGGAATTAGTAGGCCTAGTGTACGGCGTTACGCCGCTTCCGAAAGAAGGCGACATGCCGCTCTTCCAGCGCCCCATCTTCTGGGCCGGAGTCTCCGCCGTCCTTCTCCTGATCCTGCAATGGATATTCTGGTAGACGCGAATGGAACGCCATCTGATCATCCCCGTGTGGTTCTTCGTAGGACTGCTACTCGCCTTGTACGGCGTACTTATTCTAGCCAGCGGATTGCTGGAATGGTCGCATCCTCCGGCGACGGTCCTGGCTAATCTCCACGCCCCGGTCTGGTGGGGCGCGTTGCTGCTGGTGGTCGGGTTGACGTACACGATCACTTTCCGGCCGCGCGATCGTTCGTAAGGCCCCGGGTTGGGTGAACAGGACGAAACCCGCTCCCTGTTGGTCGCGGTTCGGTGTCGGGGTTTGCTTACGGGGGGATGAACGCATTGCCGCAACGCTTGAAGTAAGCCGAGCGGAGTACAACTCCGCTGGGGGATGCGATCGCGCCCCACGGGTTCGACCTGCGACACTGTAGCATGGCTGCTGTCCTCATCCGAGGCGATGGCATCGCCGCGTGCTGCTGCGCCCATCTGCTGAAAAACGCCGGGATCCCCGTCGCCATGGAGCTTTGCCCGCGTGCCAAAGTTCCCGCGCTGATGCTCAGCGATGCCAGTCAGGCGCTTATCTCCGACGTCTTCGAACAACCCGATCTTTTCCGCGATTCCCTGCGTGTCACCACTCGGATGGTCCTGTGGGGAGGCAATGCGCAGCCGATCCCCGTCGCTCATTCCGCTGCCGTCGTCTCCGAGCAAAAATTATCCGAGCGAGTCCGCCCCGACGTCCCCATTTTCGAGCCCGACGTGGATAGCCCGGCGTGGACGATCCACTCCGCCCCTCCCGTTCCCACAACCGAGCACCGTTTCGGAACCCGCATCGCCGCCGCGGTCCCCGTGTCATTAAAGAGCGATCCGCACGCCTGCTGGATTGAGTCTCTCGACTCGGGCTGGCTGTTCATGATCCCTTCCGCCGATGGTGAAGGCTGGCTGCTCGCCGTCGGCGGACCCGTGGAATCGCTGCTCGATCGCAGCCTCCTGATCGCGTCTCAAATCGCCGGACCCGTCCGGGCCGCCGGACAATTTCCGGCATTCCCGCGGATCTCCGATCCTCTGTGCCAGCCTGGGTGGCTCGCCTGCGGGACCACCGCCATGAGCTTCGATCCTCTGTGCGGGGACGGCACCGGCCACGCCGTTCGCGAAGCAATCCTGGCCGCCGCCGTAATCCGCGCCGCGCTGGATGGACGTGAGCCTCTCGAAAGTCTGCTCGACCACTATCGCGCGCGGCTGATCGCGGGCTTTTACCGCCATCTGGAACTGTGCCGCGAGTTCTACAGCAAAGGCCGCAGCGGGCCGTGGTGGGAAGCCGAACTGGAACACCTCACCAAAGGCATCGCGTACTGCCAGTCCGCCATGACCCAAGGCATGCGTTTCCGTTATCAGCTCACCGGCTTCACCCTCCAAGCAATTCCGTAAACGATGCAGCCGCGGATTCATGCGGATACTCGCGGCCAGTGTTCTATCCTACATAGATGACGGCCTCACCCCCAGCCCGCACCGCAGCCTGGAGTGAATACGGCCGGTTGAAACCGTTCCTGCATCCTTATACAGGCCGGCTGATTTTTATCCTCGCTATCAGCCTTCTGGCGACTGCCCTCGGCCTGGTGCAACCCTACATCTCGAAACTCCTGATCGATACTGCGCTGCTGCGCCGCGATTGGCGAGCGCTGGTCTGGGTTTCAGGGCTGATGTTCCTGGCCACCGTGTTCGGATTCCTGATCAACATCCTTTCGAGCTATCAATACGTCCGCGTTTCCGCCGCCATGCTCTTCGATATGCGCCTGGCGCTCTATCGCCATCTGCAAACGCTCTCGCCGCGCTTTTACGCGAAGTGGCGGCTGGGCGACCTGGTTTCGCGGCTCAATAACGATATCGGCGAGGTCCAGCGCGTCTCCGCCGATACTCTGCTCTCGGTACTCAGCAACGTCACATTCCTGGTCGGTAGCATCGCCATGATGCTATGGCTGAACTGGCGATTGTTTCTGCTGAGCATCGCCCTGGTTCCGCTGTGTCTCTGGACATTCGCGCATTACCAGCAGAAGCTGACGGATTTTACCCGCCAGCTCCGCGAGCGCGCCGCCGATCTCGGCAGTCTGTTCGTCGAAACCATCATCGGCATGCGGACCGTCATCGCATCCAATGCCGCCGATCACGAAGCCGCCCGCTTTCGCGACCGCAATACTGCCTTCGTCGATACCCTCCTGCGATTGCAGGTCACATCCTTCTTAACCGGGGCGTTGCCGGGCACGATCCTGACCGCTTCCACGGCCCTTGTATTTCTCTACGGCGGAAAAATGATCATCGACGGCACCATGAGCATCGGCGCGCTGGTGGCGTTCATGGCTTACCACATGCGATTGCTTTCGCCGGTCCAGACGATGATGGGCATGAGCGCGAATCTCGCCGCGGCGCGCGTGTCCCTTAGCCGGATTTTCGAGATTCTGGATACGCCCGCCGAAGTCACCGAGCGTCCCAACGCCGTCGCGCTCCCGCCGCTCCGCGACAAAATCGTTCTCGAAGACATCACGCTGCGCCACGATCGCGAGAATGTCCTCAACGGCGTTTCGTTCGAAGTAAAGGCAGGAACCTTCTGCGCGATCCTGGGCCCCAGCGGCGCGGGCAAATCGACCATTGCCGATCTCCTGGTCCGGCTGCTCGATCCTGATTCCGGGCGGATCACGATCGATGGAGCCGACCTTCGCGATCTGCGGCTGGAAGCGCTCCGGAGCGAGGTGGTGCTGGTGGATCAGACTGCGCATCTGTTCAATGCCTCCATCGCCGAAAACATCGCCTATGCGCAGCCCAAATCCACACGAGCGCAGATCGAATCCGCGGGAACGCAAGCCGGTCTCGACGAATTGATCCGCCGGCTGCCGGAAGGCTACGACACGAAAACCGGGGAACGCGGCCTGGCTCTTTCCGCTGGAGAACGCCAGCGCATCGCGCTCGCCCGCGCACTGCTCCGAAAGCCCAGCGTGCTGATTCTCGACGAGCCCACGTCGGCCCTCGATCCTGAAACCGAAAAGATCGTTGCGCGGAACCTGCGCGAAGCTCTGATCTCGCAAACGGTCATCATCATTACCCACCGGCCCGCCCTGGCGGAAATCGCCGATCAAGTCGTCACCCTGCGCGACGGCAAAACAACTACGGCCCTAGCCCCCGCGTAAAGCATGCCAGCCTGTCAAGGAATCGCGCACGCAGTTAAGCGGATGCTCTCCTCTGTGAATCACATATGACCAGCCAAACCGGAAAAGGTGTCCGCGTCGCCGTTATCGATAGCGGCGTCAACGCCAACCATCCCCATATCTATTCGATCGCCGGCGGCGTCGCGATCGCGGGCGATACCGAAGAGCCGTTCTACATCGACACGCTTGGCCACGGCACCGCCGTCATGGCCGCGATTCAGGAGAAGGCTCCCGATGCCGAATATCTGGCAGTGCGGGTTTTCCACAACGCTCTGCGCACCAGCGTCGAATCGCTGCTCCATGCCATCGAATGGTCCATCGCGCAGCGGGCTCATGTCATTAACTTGAGCCTGGGGACGGTAAACCCCGCGCACGCCGATCGCTTCGTTCCTCTGATCCAGCGTGCTGCCGAACACGGCACGATCCTAGTTTCTGCGCTTGAGGCTAATGGTGTTCCCGCCCTGCCCGGAAGTCTTCCCGGCGTGATCGGGGTGAACCTCGATTGGGACTGCCCCCGGGAGTCCTTCCGTTTTAATCAGACCAGCCGATTTAACCAGACTGCGACTGCGAGTGCGACTGCGATCGAATGGTACACCTCCGGATATCCTCGCGATCTACCTAATGTGCCGCGGGCCCGGAATCTCAACGGCATCAGCTTTGCCGTCGCCAATATGACCGGGTTCGTAATCCGGGCGGTGGATCCGGAGAATGTCACGCATGCGTCGGTTTGCTCTGCTCTTACTTCGGCGTATCAAACGTTGCAGAACCCGTAACACCCACCCGCCGGGCGCAGAATCGCACGGAACCGGCGTGCTTCCTTATACATAGTTGGCATCTGCCATTTGCCGCCGGGAATCACCATGCCGGTTGCGTCATAGGCAACCACCCCCATGCGCTCCGAAATTTATTGTTATAGAATCTAACTCAGTTTTTGGAAGTGCAGTGAAATTCTACAATGAGGTGAATTTCCACATGCGAACCAAGTGGTTTGTGGGAGTGATTCTTTGTTCCGGGCTGCCTCTGTTCGGTCAGACATTAGGAGAGATCACGGGAAGGGTTAGTGATCCAAGTGGAGCAGGGGTACCCAATTCAGCGTTAACCTTAACAAGCACCAGCACTAATGCGGTCCGCCAGGCGGAAAGCGGCAGTGATGGTTTCTACTCTTTCCCCTCCGTGCCACCCGGCATGTACAATCTCAAATCCGAACACCCCGGATTCAAGACCGCCACCAGCAACATTGAAGTCCAGGTGCAACAAACCGTGCGTCTGGATTTCACGCTACAGGTCGGCGAAGTAAGCCAGTCCGTTGAAGTTTCGGCCGCCGCCAATATGTTGCAGGCGGAAAACGCGACGCTCGGCAACGTGGTCAGTAACCAAAGCATCGTGCAGTTGCCGCTTAATGGCCGCAACTACGTGAATCTGGTCGCGCTGACTCCGAACGTCAACACGCTCGCGCCGCCCGCGGGCCAGTCTCAGTCGCGGCAAGGTGGCGATCGATCGAACCAGTCGATCTCGGCCGGCGGAAATCGCATTTTCTTCGATTACTTCACTCTGGACGGCGTCAACAACACCGACGTGGATTTCAACACCTACATCGTGCTTCCCTCGATCGACGCGATTCAGGAATTCAAGGTCCAGACCGGTGTGTATCCGGCGGAATTCGGTCATGGCGCGACGCAGATCAATGTGCTGACGAAATCCGGCGGCAACCTGTATCACGGTTCTCTCTTTGAATTTCTGCGCAACGACGTGATGGACGCCAATAACGCCTATGCCTTCACCGCGAATCGTCCCATCAAGTCGCCCTTCAAGTGGAACGATTATGGTTTCGAGCTGGATGGCCCGGTCCGGATTCCGCACCTGTTCGACGGCCGGAACAAGCTGTTCTTCATGTCGAATTTCGAGACGTTGGTTCAGCGGCAGGCGGCGCAAGCCGTCTACTCCGTGCCCACCGCCGCCATGCAACAGGGCAACTACAGCGCCTGGCCCACGACGATTTACCAGCCCGGCACCGGAATACCTTTCCCGGGCAATGTCATCCCGATGACGCAGTTGAATCCGACTTCGCAGGCTCTGTTGAAGTATTATCCCGTCGCGACGCTGCCGGGTTTCACAAACAACTACACGCAATACAACCAGAGTCCGTTGACCCGCGATGGATTCATCATCAAGATGGATTACGTCGAATCCGCGAAATCGCAGTGGAGCGGCCGTTATAGCTGGGGCAGCGAAGTTCAGAAGAACGGCGGACTGAGCATCACCGGAACGAAGGTGACCACGGGATACGAACAGTACCTCGGGTCGAATACCCGTATTCTTTCACCTAACGTCGTGAACGAAGCGCGCTTCGGCTACTCG
>DATGGL010000346.1:0-5031 GCA_035308605.1 Bryobacteraceae bacterium | reverse complement strand
GACATATTCGCGAATGAAATCGTGCTCATGCGTCGTCGAAGCATGCGTCGCTTTATCGAACGAAACCCGCTTGACGTCCTTCAGCCCGCCCTCGAGCAGTTCATTCGCCCGGTTCTGGATGAACCCCGTCGTCTTGCTGTCCGCCGGCCCGCCATGCGGCGGATTGTATTTGAATCCCCCATCCTCCGGAGGATTATGCGACGGCGTGACGACGATTCCATCCGCCAGCCCTGTTTTCCGCCCGCGGTTGTACTTGAGAATCGCGTGCGAAACCGCGGGTGTCGGCGTATATTCGCCGGCGGGCGCAATCATGACTTCGACGCCGTTCGCCGCCAGAACTTCCATCGCGCTCGCGAACGCCGGCTCTGAAAGCGCGTGCGTATCGATGCCCAGAAACAGCGGCCCGTCGATTCCATTGGCGGTTCGAGAAGCGCAGATCGCCTGGGAGGTCGCAAGGATGTGCCATTCGTTGAATGCCCGATGAAACGCAGAGCCCCGGTGCCCCGAGGTTCCAAAAGAAACGCGCTGAGCGGATATTGCTGGGTCCGGCCGTTCCGAAAAGTAAGCCGTCACCAGCCGCGCGATGTTGACCAGATCCGCTTCTTGCGCCGGTTGTCCTGCGCGCGGGTTGACTGCCATGCTCGTCCTCGGGCCGGCAGTCCGGTTTACTGTGCCGCCCGGTCCTGCTGCGCGATTCTCTGCACCATCAGCTTCTTGGCGCTATCCAGCAGCCCCTTAGCTTTGGGCATCGCGTCGACCGCCTTGGCGATCTCCGGGTCCTGCTCGATGCGCACCCGGTCGGAATCGTCGACGCCGAACGCCGTGATGTAGAACTCCTGCTTCAGCCGCTCCTTCACCCACTGATGATTCTCAGTGAACTCAGCTTCGGTGAACTGCGCGCCCTTCTTCAGCATGAAGTCGTGGAACTCGTTGATCAGTTTTTCGTCCGGCTCCCAGCCCTTGGGCAACTTGGTATCCGGCTTCGGACCGAAGAAGTTCGCCGAGAAGTCGAACAGCCCGTAACGGCGCAGGACCTCGATCTGGAACTTATTCAGCTTCGGAGCCACCCACTTCTCGTCCGGCGTGATCCCGCCGCCGCCGTAAACCGTCCGGCCGCTGTCGGTCATCTTCACGTCCGCCAGATTCTTCTGCTCGTGATTGCTGGTGTAGTAATAATCCAGGAACGAAATGTTCGAATAGTCGCGCTGGATCAGCCGTCCGCTGGGTGTGTAGTAATGCGCGGTCGTCAGCGCCAGCGCCGTATTGTCGCTCAGCGTGAACACCGATTGCACCAGCCCCTTGCCGAACGTGTTCTCGCCCAGAATCCATGCCCGGTCGTGATCCTGCAGCGCGCCCGAAACGATCTCAGCCGCCGAAGCCGATCCGCGATTCACCACCACCACCATCGGATATTCCTTGCCGCCGTTGTCGCTGCGCGCCGTATAGTTCTTGTTCGGCTGCACCCGTCCGCGATGGCTCACCACCAGTTCGTTCTTCTTGAGAAAATGCCCCGCGACTTCGACGCCTTCATTCAACAGCCCGCCTGGATTTTCGCGCAGGTCCAGAACCAGACCCTTGATGTCCTTCTCACCCAGCTTTTTGAGATTCGCTTCCATCTCTTTGCTGGTATTCTCATCGCTGAAATCGTTCACGCGGATATAGGCGATCCCCGGTTTCAGCCAGTAGGATTCGGATACGCTCGGATGCGGAATCTCGTCGCGCACGATGTTAAAGGTCAGCGGCTTGTCCTGCCCATCGCGTCCCACGCTCACTTGAACGCGCGTGCCCCGCGGCCCTTTGATCAGGTCCACCACTTCAGTCAGCCCCAGCCCGTCGGTCTTCTTATCGTTCACCACCAGGATGACATCGCCCGCCCGCATTCCGGCCTTCAACGCCGGCGATCCCGCGAACGGAGCCATCACCACCGTCCGGTTCCCGTGCTGCTGCACTGTCATTCCGATCCCGAAATAACGTCCGCGCTGGTCTTCGCGAGCCTTGGCGTATTCCTTTGGATCCATGAAGTGCGAATGCGGATCGAGCGTCCGCAGCATTCCCGGAACCGCGCCGTCGTAAATGGCCTTGTCCGGCTTTACCGGATCCGCGAAGTTCTGTTCCACCACGCTATACACCGCGGTGAACGACTTCAAGCTTTCCGCGATCGCGTCCTGCGGCGAAGTCGCGGCCGAAACCCGACTTCCGCTAAAGACGCCGGCCGCGATGGAACACAGCCCAATGAAAAGAGGAACAAGATAATAGCTGCGCCGACGAAACGCCATCCGGAAGACCTCCAATTGCAGTGTATCAGTTCCAAACCGCCCCAGCTTTAGACATCGGACTGGCCGCGATTTCTTTGCCTCCGGATCGCGCCTGGGCCTTGAAAACGCGTGGCTGCCATCCACCTCCGGAACCTCACTGCACCAGCATCACCGGAGCCTGCCAGAATGCGGCCTTCTGTCCGCCCGGGTCCAGCACCGTCACCTGACAGTTATACTCCCCCGGCGGCAGCTTTGCTAAAGGAATGCTGAACCGCAGGGGCACGGCTTTCGACTTTGGATCCAGCCCCTCCGTGACTGGCAAAGGCGGGGTCTCGAACGCCTTCGCCTGGCCGCGATAGAACGTTACGAACGCAACCAGCGGTTGAGTCGAGGTAGCTCCGCGTTCGTAGGCCTGCAGGTAAACGTACATATCGCGGCTGGTGCTGAACACGCGTGTGACGCTGGGGAATAACCGCTGGCCGTCCTTCACCAGTGGATTTACCACCGGGCCCTTATCTTTTCCCACTGTGTACAACGAATCCCGCAGATCGACCAGGTGGCTGCTTAGCACCACCGCGCTGATCGGGATGCGCTTCTCTTCCTTATTCAAATTGGGGATCACGAAAGTCGCCTGATATGTCCCGATTCTTCCGGTCTCGGCGTCGCGGGCCAGGAATTTGATGGTGTATTTTCCCGGCAGCAGCGTGAACCCGGTGTCGTACTCGATCGGGCTCTTCACAAGTTCGGCCGCGGTCGCGTCGCTGATCTTAATGTCGACCTTGTCCCGCACATTGGAAATCGTCGTGCCGAACTCGTCCTTGATTTCGCCAATGAAATCGATCAGCGTCCGTTCGGCGCCGCCGCGCCGCGCCAGAGCCAGTTCGCGGCCCGGAATCTTGACGGCGATCGGGACGAAATATTCCGCGCGGTTCAACTGGAAATAGTCGACTTCCATGGCGATAGTCAGCTCAGTGATCGGATCGCCCAGCATCAGCGCGTCTTCAAGCTGCCGTTCTTTCTCGGCCGCCGTGAACTTGGCGAATTGCTTTCCCGTGAAGTAGCCTTGGCGGAAGTCGAGCTTGGCCGTTGTATCGTTCGCCAGGGAAATCTTGATCCGGCGAAATTTCCCGTCGAGCGTCGTGTTGGTCGGATAGTAGCCGAGAATGTAATAGCTCGACACCGCCTGCTGCGCCTGCACGATGCCCCTCGCCAGATCGTTGTAGTCCAGCAGCGCTTTTCCGCCGGTATCCGCGGCCAGCGCGAACAGCGTATCCTGCGACCGCTGGAAGTTCATGTTGTTGGCCAGCGCGCTGGCGCCGTTATACATTCCGATCCCGCCCGGCGATCCCCGCGTCGCGTCACCCAGCGGAGCCTGCGCCGTCAGGCCGCGCGCGTCGATGGGCCAGAAAGAAACGCCGGCGCGAATTGCCGCGTTGATGGTCGCATGCAACTGGGCCTGATTGTCGATGCCGTTCAGACGCAGTCCGCTGGCGAAATAGATCAGGGACTTCTTCTCATTCAGCGTGCCCAGCATTTTTGCGGCGGTCTGCAGCGCGGAAAGTTGACGATCCGTATTAAAGATGTTGAATTCGCTGTCGTCCTGCCCGAATGCCGCGCCCGTGTCCGCCGTGCTCTCATCCTGCGTGGTGTCGGCGTTCTCGTCTTCGCCGGCGATTAAGGTTTCCACCACGCGCAAAAGCTGATTGCGATCGTCCGTGAAATCCTGCATGACCTTGACGGCGCCGCCGGCGAACTGCATCACCGCCATCAGGTCGGACCCGGTCATCTGGGTACGAATGAATTTCTCGGCCGCCGTGAACGAACGAACCTGATCCGCGACTGGCATCGCGGTCACGTCGAAATACAGAGCCAGTAAACGCTTGTCCTTATATCGGGTCGCGCCGTTGCTCTCCGGCGCGATGTGCGTGATTGGATACTTCGCAAACGGAACGATGTGAGCGTCAACGGGAGCCATGGGCGGCGCTTCTTCCGCGGTCACCAGCTTTTGAAATTCAAAGAATTTTATGGTTTGGGCAACCCCATCCTCGGTGATGGCGAAATCCTTCGCGGTCAGCCCTTCGATCGCCTTTCCGTTCTTGTCCTTTACGCCCACGGTTTCCACCACCAGGCGCGTCGACGTTTGAAACGTGGCCGGGCCGGTGGAGTTCGTATTCTGGCCCACCTGCTGCGCGCTCATGGCAAGAGAACCGAGAAGAAACGAAAATGTCAATCGCATTTTTCAGAACCTCAGGCGCAGCGTGGTCTGAACGCTCCGCATGGCGTTCGCGGAAGTGGGCAACCCAAACAGGGGACTTCCCAGGGTGGTGTTCCAACTGGGGAACGTGACGTGATTGAGAGCGTTGGTGGCGTCAATCCGTACATCCAGATTCAACCGATCGCTGGCGCGGAACGTCCGGCCCAGCGATGCGTTCAGCGTGAACTGGCTGGGTCCGATGATGGAATCTCGTCCCGCGGTTCCCCATTGGCCCGCGGCTGGGGCCGCATACGCCGCAGGATTCAGAGACAATCCCGGCGGAGCTGCATACAGCGCTGCGCCCGTATAATCCGGACGAATACTTCCCGTGACACCCGTGCCGCTGACCGCCGTAAGATAAACCGGCGTCAACGGCAGCCCGCTGCCCGCGGTAATCTGACTCTGGACCGTCCACTCCTTGAGCAGAGCGCCTCTCCAGCCGTTGACCAGCGTCCCGCCCCCGATGCCCATTCCACTGGTGTACTGCATCTGCACATTCAGCAGGTGCTTCTGATCGAACGT
>DATGGL010000345.1:0-2506 GCA_035308605.1 Bryobacteraceae bacterium | reverse complement strand
GATGCCATGCCACTAATTGGCTATGTTATAGCGACAAATGACGCAACCAGATGGCTCATGCACAAATTCAGAGTGTCAGCCAAAACAAAGGGCCGAGAAGTTCTCTCAGCCCTCCATATCGAGTCGCTCAGCTACTTTATCTAAAGTATTACTTAAAGTGTGAGGTCCTTCATTCCCGCCTTCGGCGCGCCCACCAACGCTACCATTTTGCCCTCGGGCGCGCGGTTTTCATGCATGATCTGATGGCATTCCGCAATCTGATCGAAGCGGAACGTCTTCGCGAGGCACGGATCGATCTTGCCGTCGAGCACCAGTTGATTGAACGCGTAGGCCTGCTCGTCGTTGGCGAAGTGCGAGCCCTGCAGCCGCTTCTGCCGCATCCACAGGTAACGCAAGTCCGCCACCGCGTTGTAGCCGGTGGTGCCCGCGCAAATCACGACCATCCCGCCCGTGTCGCACACGAACACCGACGTGGGAATCGTATCTTCGCCCGGATGCTCGAACACGATGCGCGGATTTTTGCGCTCGCCGACGATATCCCAAATCGCTTTGCCGAACGCGCGACATTCCGCCGCCCACTTATTGTAATCCGCGGTTTCCTTCCAGTGCGGCATCATGCCCCAGTGCAAATATTTTTTTCGGTTGATGCATCCCTTGGCGCCGAGGTTCATGCAGAAATCTATTTTGCGATCGTCGCCGACGATGCCCACCGGGATTCCGCCCTCGGCCTTGACGATCTGAATCGCCATGCATCCAAGGCCGCCCGACGCGCCCCAAATCAGCACGACGTCGCCGCGCCTGACGACGTGCGGCGACCATCCCATCAGCATCCGATACGCGGTCGCGCCCACCAGCGTCGGACCCGCCGCTTCTTCCCACGTGAGATGCGACGCCTTCGGCATGCACTGATGCGCCTGCACGCGGGCGAACTGCGCGAAGCTGCCCCAGTTGGTTTCGTATCCCCAAATTTTGAACGTGGGATCGTACATCGGATCGTCGCCATTGCGGACCGCGGCCGAATGGCGATCCCACACGCCGCAATGAATCACGACGCGGTCGCCGACCTTGACGTTGTGCACGTCATGCCCGGCCGCATACACGATTCCCGACGCGTCGCTGCCGCCAATATGAAAATCCGAATGATCGTACTTGGCTTTCTGGCGCGCGCCGATCACGTCGACCGGCGATCCGAGCGCCGCCCACACGTTGTTGAAGTTGACGCCCGCCGCCATCACGTAGACGAGGACCTCGTCCGGCTTGATTTCCGGCACCGCGATTTTCTCGACCTTGAACGCATGCTTGGGCTCGCCGAACCGGTCCGCGCGAATCACCTGCGCGTACATGTGCTTGGGCACGTGTCCAATTGGAGGCACCTGCCCGATCTCGTAGATTTCCTTTTGACTCATTTCAGTTGTTTATTGTTTACCTGTTCCCGATACGGGCCGGCTTCGTTGGCTCCAGTCCTGTTCGAGGGTGCGGCATTGGTGCGCCGGAATTAGCTACCTGTTTGCCGCCGGTTTGACAATACTAACCTGCCGAGCGTTAGGGAACGAAGAGTATCCGCCTTGGATCGCAGGTCAATATTGCCGAAAAATCAAAGATTTTCGGGCAGCACAACCTCGCTCGGCTTTTTATCGTCGCGCAACCCCAGAAAGACTGGCTGGCGGAGCTTTCGGTCCGCGGTCCATTCCTGGTAGGCGATTTGCGCGACCAATCGCGGCGCGAGCCACGTCACGTTTTTCTCGCGAGGAGGATCGACAAACGCCGGCTTGTTTCGAATGTGCGGTTTAAAAACCTTCGCCAATTCCGCCAACGTCTTCTGAGTGAAACCGGTGCCGACTTTGCCGACATAGTGCAGCTCTTTGCCACTGTAGGCGCCGAGCAGTAGCGCGCCGAAATGCTGGCGACTTCCTTCGGGCGGCGTGAATCCGCCGATCACGAACTCATCCTCCTGATGCACCTTGACCTTGAGCCATTTGTTCGAGCGGCGCTCTTCGTAAGGCGCATCCATGTCCTTGGCGACCATCCCTTCGAAGCCTTTACGCTTGGCGATGCTGTAGGCGGTGAGACCGTCCTTCGCCAGACGGCGCGAGACGATGAGTTGCTCCAACGGCTTCGCCAGCACGGATTCCAGTTCATCGCGGCGGCGCGATAGTGGTTCAGATCGAAGATCGCGGCCGTCGCGATAGAGGCAATCGAAGATCGCGTAGCGCTGTGAAACGTCGCCGCGCTGAAGCAATTGAAATCGCGAGACTCCTTTCGAGTCGAACGCGACGACTTCGCCGTCGAGTAGCAGCGTCCGCTCTCGAAGCTGACCGACTGCTTCGGCGACGACCGCAAACGTCGCGGTGCGATCGTGATGATTTCGCGATAGCAGGGTTACTTTCGCGCCTTCCTTGTACGCGACGATTCGGTAGCCGTCGTATTTTTCTTCGTAGACCCAGCCGCGTCGATCGAAAGGTTTTGGCACCAGGGACGCGAGCATGGGATTGACGCGGAAGGGGAC
>DATGGL010000344.1:0-9647 GCA_035308605.1 Bryobacteraceae bacterium | reverse complement strand
GCTTCTCCTCGACGACTACATCGCCCAATTCCAGCCCCAAGGACCCATCGAGAACGAGCTGGTCCAGACCATGGTCATCGCCCGCTGGCGTTTGAACCGCATCCTGGAAATCGAAAGCAACTTGTTCCGAAACCACCTGAGCCGTCACGCGGAATACCGTCCCGACATCGACCAGCCATCCCGCATCGCGGATGCGTTCAACAACTTCAGCGTTTCAAAAGGCCTCGGCCTGGCGCTCCGTTATGAAGGCGCGCTGAATCGATCCTATGACAACGCACTCAAACACTTGCGCCAGCTCCAGGCCGTCCGGCCGCCGCAACCAAACGAACCCAAGCCGAAAGCCCGCCCGGTCACTCCCCTACCGGAGCTATCTCCCGCCCAGCCACCGAACCCGGAATTTCCCTCATTCGAACCCGCTAAATTCCCTGACCTCGCCGCCGATATGCGAGTAGGGGCCGGTCTCCACGCCGCTTCCACCTGAATTTCTCCCCGAGGAGTAGTCCGTGTCCAAAATCCTTTACGCGCTTGCAGCCGTCGTGTGCTTCCTGGTCGTGTGTCCCGATGCACGCGCCCAGACCAACGGGATCACTCTGAGCCCGGCCGCGTTCACCATCAACTATCAGCTCGGCAGCGCCACCCTGCCGGCCGCGCAAACCATGCAGGTGCAGACCACACCCAAAGGCCTGAACTTCTCGCTCGCGATCTCGGGCGCTCCTTTCAATGCCGCATGGCTGCTGATTTCGGCGACTTCGGGCGTCAGTCCGGGCTCCATCAAGATCCAGACCAATCCAACCGGCCTGGCCGCGGGATCGTACGGCGGCGTCATCACCGTAACGGCTTCCTCCGGCGGAACAGTCTATACCCAGACCGCGTCCGTTACGCTTCTCGTCGGAAGCCCCGCGCCGACCATCAGCGCGACGCCTGCCACACTCAGCTTCAGCTACACCACCGGGAACCCGATTCCTGCTCCATCCCTGACCAGCAACTTTATTCTCTCGAGCAGCGGCACTGCGCTTCCGGCGACGGTCTCGGTCAGCGGCGCGACGTGGCTCACCGTGGCTCCCACCGGAAATATCTCGCTGGTAGGACTGCTCAACACGCTATCCGTCACGGTGAATCCAACCGGCCTGACGCCCAAGGTCTACACGGGAACCATCAAGATCAGCGCCCCGAATGCGACCAACAAGACTCTCAGCGTCACGGTGACGCTCACCGTGAATGCAGCCGTCCCGACCATCACCAGCACCTGGCCGCAAGGCGTGATTCAAGGTACCGGACAGAGCATTGTGACGCTCGACGGCACCGGGTATTTTTCCAACTCGACCGTCGCGGCCAGCGGATTCACTCCTGCCTCGACGGTCACGGTCACCGACGGTACCAACACAGTGAGCGGCACTTTTCTGATTCCGGTTTATCAATCGACTTCCACTGTGTTGCGTCTGGCGGTGGCATCTCCGCTGCCCTCGGGCATCGTCGCCGTGCCGTATTCGCAGCCGCTGGCGGCAGCCGGAGGGACGGGGCCGTACACGTACGCGATCACCGGAGGCCTTGCGCCCACCGGCCTGGGTGTCGCCGGCGCCAACCTCACGGGAACGCCGGGCGCGGCCGGAACTTTCCTGTTCACCATTCAAGTCACCGACAGTTCGACCCCGCCGCAGCAGGCCTTCAGCCAGGTTGCGCTCACCATCGATCCCACGGGAGCCACCACGCTTCGCATCGAGGGCACGACGCTGCCCCTTCCACTGGGAACCATGGCCTCGGCGTACGGTCCCGTCACGCTGCTGGTTGCCGGAGGAGCAGGCGCGCCCTACACGTGGTCCGCGTCCAATCTTCCCGCGGGACTTTCGCTCAGCTCGGCGGGAGTCCTGAGCGGAACGCCTTCGACGGTCGGCAGCAGCGGCGCGATCGCCGCGACCATCATTAGCGATTCTTCGCTGCTCGCCACCGTGCCCGCCGCAACGCTCGCCAATCCTGGCGTCCTGCGGCTCGCCGTCAACACGCCGGCCCCCGGCGGAGGGAGCTCGAACGAAGGGTCGTTTCAAATATACGGCCCCGATCCGCAGATAATGGCGGTGGTCAATTCGGCCAGCTATCAGCAGGGAACCCTCGCCCCGGGAGACGTGATCGCGATCTTCGGCCTGGGCCTGGGTCCCGCGACGCTCACCGTCTTCGACCCGACCATGCCGCCCATACCCGCCGCACTGCCCTCCGTCGCCCCGTCGACCTCGGTAACCATCAACGGAACCGCGGCCCCGATTCTCTACACCAGCGCGACGACCATCGGCGTAATCGTTCCCTACACGACCGTGGGTCCGACCGCGCAGGTTATCGTCACCTTCGGAGGATTGGTATCGCAGGCGTTCACGGTGGCGGTCGCCGCCGCGGACCCGGGCATTTACTCTCTGGCAGCTTCCGGCCAAGGCCAGGGCGCGATTCTCAATTTCAATCCGGCCACCGGCGTGTACACCATCAACTCCGCCTCCTCGCCCGCTTCCGCCGGATCGGAAATCGTGATTTACATGACCGGCGTTGGCGCGACCACATCGGCGGTGGACAACCAACTGATACCGGCATCGCCCGCCATCACACCGGCGCAGCCTCCCGCGGTAACCATCGGGGGCCAGGGCGCGACCTTACTGGCGGCGCAGGCGCCGATCGGATCGGTCCCCGGTCTGATGCAGCTCAACGTCACCGTTCCCACCGGCCTGAAAGCCGGACCGGCGATCTCCGTGATCGTAACCGTCGGCGGAATCTCCAGCCAGGCCGGAATTACGATGGCTGTGAAGTAATGATAATGAGCCGTTAAGTAACGCGCAGAATCAGCGCTTGATGTGTTTCTTGATCGACGGGCCGGACCTGAGTGCCGCCCGGAAAGTCTTCGAGGCGGTTCGAAGACAGCTACGAACCTCGTCAAGATCGATCACTTTCGTTGTATCGATCTCGTTCAACGACGCCTGAACCGACTGGATTTTCAACATGCTGTCTGTAAGCACTTCCCGTTCAAGTTTATTCAATGTCATCGGGCTTCGAGCAGCCGTGCGACACCACATGGCGAAGATAAGCGTACTTGGCATGCTGCTTCTTCTCGTTGGCCATGTGTATGAGCAGATCGAATCGCGTACAATCCGCATCATCATCGACAATCGCCTGAAACTGGTGCTCGTGTAGCTGTAGCAGCTCGCGAACCGCTGCGCCGAATTCGTCCAACAGCCGGTCGTGTTCCTGACAACCGGACTTGCGAGACGGTTTCGCGATTTTCTTCTCAGGCGAATCGAACATCGCTGGGCTTCTTCCTCCGCTGATTACGCTGCAATTCCTTTACCAGACGATGCGGCAGGTAACGGTTAGCACAATGACAGTTCTCCGGAAAGTCACGTCGAGTTTGATCACGTGGAGTTTGATCCGGTATGCGGACCGGCGTTTCCCCCAACTTCGCCTTAGATGGGGTTCAATTCTCGGTGGGAATTTTCTCGGCTTTATCGATCACCAGCACGTCCAGCTTCGCCCGGCTCGCTACCAGTTTCAGCCCGAGCTGCTTCTGGACCGCGGCCGCCAGCTCAGGTCCGGGTTCACTGGCGCTGTTTCCCGGATTTATGCCGTCCGGCAAAGGCGGCGGCGGAGCCAACGTGGGTGGAGGTGGAACACCGGCCATATTCGGCGCGAATTCGATCCTGAAATCGTAGTGTCCGGCAAGCCCGGTCTTGTCGAGCACAGGACGACGGAGCTGATTGGTCAACATCTCCGTCAACTTCGAAAGCGGCTGCGCCTTGGCCATGGAGAGAGCGCGGGGACCGGTCGCTCCGGTCACCTCTACCATGGTTACGAATCCGGCGCTGTTTAGTTTGCCGTTGCTAAATTTCGGTGGACCGTCGGCTGCCGCGGGATCCTCGGGGACCTCGACCAGCTTATGACCGCCGCTGGCGACAACCAGTTCTTCCACGCGGAATTCCCTTGACTCGCGATGCAGCGTCATCCCAAACCGCTCGGCGAGAAGATTCTGCCACATCGCCATGACCTGCTCTTTCGTGCTTCCCTCGGGCACCTTCGCCGCGACGTCGTATCGCTGCGAACCGAGCCACTCCGGACCGTTGACCTGGTAGTTCTTCATGTCGTACGCGAGCATGACGATGCCTTTGAGAGTCGCGTAAGACCAGGTGATCCGGCCAGGATCGGACGTGCCGGGACCTCCGCGGAGCGGGCCGAAGTAGACGCCTCCGGTTGGCGGAACGGGAGCGGACGGTCTAACCGACGCGACTTCGAACGTTTGCCCGAAGCCGCCGGCGCACGCGAATACCAAGCAAGCCAGATTCGCGAACCGCATTTTATTCCTCCAGACTACTTTTCCGCGAACGCCTCCACGGGAGGACACGAACACATCAGGTGCCGATCGCCGTAAGGATTATCGATCCGGCCCACGCTCGGCCAGAACTTGCGAGCCCGCACGAACGGCAGCGGATACGCGGCCTGCTCGCGGGAATAAACATGCGGCCATTCGCTCGCCGTAACCGCGGCGGCCGTATGCGGAGCGTTCTTCAAAACGTTATCCACCGGATCGTTGCCGTCGACCACGCCACGAATTTCACCATGAATCGCGATCATCGCATCGCAGAACCGGTCGAGCTCTTCCTTCGGTTCGCTCTCCGTCGGCTCGACCATCAGAGTGCCGGCGACCGGGAAGGAAACCGTCGGCGCGTGGAAGCCGTAATCCATCAGGCGCTTGGCGACATCGGTTTCGTCGATGCCGCTGGCCTGTTTGAGGGGCCGGAGATCGAAGATCATCTCATGCGCCACGCGGCCGGTGTCGCGCGTGTACAGCACAGGATAATATTTCTCCAGGCGCGTCTTGATGTAGTTCGCGTTCAGAATCGCGGCGCGCGTCGCTTCCGTCATGCCATCGCCGCCGAGCATCTTTATATAGCCGTATGAAATCAGCAGAATGCTCGCGCTGGACCACGGCGCCGCGGCCACCGCCGGAATCCCTTTCGCGCCGCCGGTCTTGATCACCGGATGGCCGGGCAGGAACGGAGCCAGATGCTTCGCGACGCCAATGGGCCCCATCCCCGGACCGCCGCCGCCGTGCGGGATGGCGAACGTCTTATGCAAATTGAGATGGCAAACGTCCGCGCCGATCGCGGCTGGGCTTGTCAATCCAACCTGCGCGTTCATGTTCGCGCCATCCATGTAAACCTGGCCGCCGTTGGCGTGCACGATGGCGCAAATATCCTGGATGCTTTCCTCGAAAACTCCGTGCGTCGACGGATAGGTGACCATCAGCGCGGCCAGGTTGTCGCGATGCTGCTCGGCTTTCGCCTTCAGATCCGCGACATCGATGTTGCCTTCACTGGTGCTTGCGACCACCACGACGCGCATTCCGGCCATCACGCCGCTCGCGGGATTGGTTCCGTGCGCCGAAGCGGGAATGAGCACGACGTCGCGATGGGTATCGCCGCGATCGCGATGATACGCGCGAATCACCATCAGCCCCGCAAATTCGCCCTGCGATCCGGCGTTCGGCTGTAAAGAAACCGCCGCGAATCCGGTGATCTCGCACAACGCGTGTTCCAGCTCGCGGAAAACCTGCTGGTATCCGACTGCCTGATCCACGGGCACGAAAGGATGCAACTGGGAAAACTTCGACCACGTGATCGGCAGCATCTCGGACGCCGCGTTCAACTTCATGGTGCAGGAGCCCAGCGGGATCATCGAGGTATCCAGGCCGACGTCCTTGCGCTCCAGGCCGCGAATGTAGCGCATCATCTCGGTTTCCGAGTGATGCGCGTTGAAAACGGGATGAGTGAGGAACGGCGATGTGCGCGCCAGCTCGCTCGGGTAATTGAATACCAGACCTTCCGCGGAAACGTCGACTTTCGCAGCCGCGCCGGTTCCTTCGGCGAACACGCGCACGATCGCCTCGATATCGGCAACGTTGGTGGTCTCGTCCAGCGCGAGATTGATGGTCCCGTCGTCGCGATACCGGAAATTCATGCGCGCCGCGAGCGCGGCGTTGTGAATCTTTTCCGTGGCGCCGGCAGGCGGTTCCAGGCGCAGCGTATCGAAGAACAAATCGTTGCGCTGGGCGACGCCGACCTTCGCCAGTTCGCGCTCCAGCAGCTTCGCGAGCCCATGCACGCGCCGCGCGATCCCCGTGAGTCCCTTGGGCCCGTGATACACGGCATAAAACCCGGCCATGTTCGCCAGCAGCGCCTGGGCCGTGCAGATATTCGATGTCGCCTTCTCGCGGCGGATATGCTGCTCGCGCGTTTGCAGCGCCATCCGGTAAGCCGCGTTCCCGTGCACGTCCACCGAGACTCCGATGATCCGCCCCGGCACCTGCCGGACGTGTTCTTCGCGAGTCGCAAAAAACGCCGCGTGCGGACCGCCATATCCTAACGGCACGCCGAAGCGCTGCGAATTTCCCAGAACGACGTCGGCGCCCATCTCGCCCGGCGGCGTCAGGATCGTCAAGCTGAGCAGATCGGTCGCAACCGCGACCCGGACGCCGTGGCCTTTCGCTTCCGCGATGAACTCGCGCAAGTCGTGCACCATTCCGGCTTCGTCGGGCGTCTGCACCAGCGCTCCGAAAACGCTCTTGTCGAACTGCGCCGCCCGCCAATCGCCGATCACCAGTTCGATCCCCAGCGGTTCGGCGCGCGCGCGGAGCACATCGATGGTCTGCGGAAAACAGGAATCCGCGACGAAGAATCGCATCGCGGAGCTTTTCGAGACCCGATGCAGCATGGTCATCGCTTCCGCGGCCGCGGTGGCTTCGTCGAGCAGGGAAGCGTTCGCCACTTCCATGCCGGTCAGGTCGCGGACCATGGTCTGAAAGTTGATCAGCCCTTCCAACCGCCCCTGCGCGACTTCGGCCTGATACGGCGTATACGGCGTATACCAGCCTGGATTTTCCAGCACGTGGCGCAGGACCACACTGGGTGTGTGGCAATCCGAATACCCCATGCCCAGATACGATTTGAAAAGTTGATTCTTGGCCGCGATGTTGCGCAGGTCTTGCAGAAACTCGTGTTCGCTTTTGCCATCGGGCAGGTTTAACGGCAGCGGCAGGCGGATCCGCGGAGGGATGGTTTCGTCGAGCAGCGCATCCATGGACGCAGCGCCGATCGCCTTCAACATTGCCTGACGTTCGTGAAGATCCGGACCGATGTGGCGGTTATGGAACCGTTCAGAATCGAAGGTCATTTTCAAACCTAGTTTAGCAGCGCGGTCAAACGGTACAGCAAGCGTGAAAACGTCTTTTTGCCGCGCAACGCTGCGCGGGTCAGGCCGCAAGCCTGCCCCACATCGGTTCCACACGTTGCTCCGATTGACCACAACGGTACACTAATGATGTAGACCTGCCCTTGGACCACTCCATTCGTACCGACAGCAGTAACGATGCCATTCGCATTCGTGGCGCGCGCGTCCACAATCTGAAGGACGTGTCGCTCGACATCCCGCATGAGCGGCTGACCGTGATGACCGGCGTTTCCGGGTCCGGAAAATCGTCCCTGGCGTTCGATACGATCTATGCGGAAGGTCAGCGGCGGTATGTCGAATCGCTCTCCGCCTATGCGCGCCAGTTTCTGGAACGCATGGAGAAACCCGATGTCGACGAGATCGACGGTATCGCGCCGCCGGTGGCCATCCGCCAGAAAAACACTACGAGAAATCCGCGGTCGACCGTCGCCACGTCCACTGAACTTTACGATTTCCTGCGCCTCCTCTGGGCTCGCGCCGGCCGGACGTTTTGCCCCAACGACGGAAACTACGTCCAGCGCGACACGGTGGATCACGTCGCGGCGAAGATGCTCGAGCTGCCGGCGGGATCGCGCTGGTACGCGCTGTTCCCGGTGAAGGAGGAAAAATCCACCGAAGCTTTACGCGACCGGCTGTTCGATCTGCGAAAAAAAGGCTTCACGCGGCTCTATCAGAACGGAAAAGTTTTCGAATTCTCGACGCCCGAATCCCTGCTCGACGTCGATTTCTCGAAGCCCGTCTTCGTTCTCGTCGATCGCCTGGCGATTTCCGCGGAGGCGCGCCAGCGCATTGTCGATACGGTCGAAATCTGCTACCGGGAAGCTGGCGAAGTGGTATTCGAACCTGCCGGCGGCGGCGAATCCCTGCTGTTCAACGAGAAGTTCGCCTGCAAACTCTGTCTGAAAGAGTTCTTCGCGCCGGAGCCGAGCCTGTTCAGCTTCAACAACCCCTACGGCGCCTGTAAACGATGCCAGGGGTTCGGCAACACCATCGATTACGACATGGATCTGGTGATCCCCGACAAGTCTCTGTCGGTGCAGCAGGGCGCGGTCGATCCGTGGACCAAGCCGCAGCATTCCTGGTATCTGGAAGAAGATTTCCGGCGAGCGGCAAAAGGGAAATTCCGGCTCGGCGTCCCGTTCTTCGAGCTGAACAAAGCCGAGAAGGCGTTTCTGTTCGATCACATCCGCCGCTATTTCCGCCAGGTTGAATCGAAGAAATACAAAGTTCACGTGCGGGTGTTCCTGAGCCGTTATCGCGGCTACACGATCTGCCCGGATTGCGGCGGCTCACGTTTGAGACCCGAAGCGCTATACATTCGCGTGGGCGATAAGAACCTGGCCGACGTAGCGCGCATGAACATCGCCGAAGCCCAGGCGTTCTTCTGCACGCTGGAGCTCTCTCCGGAAGAATCCGCGATCGCCGAGAAGATCCTGATCGAAATTCGCCAGCGCCTGAAATTCCTGAACGACGTGGGCCTGGAATATCTCACGCTCGACCGTCTTTCCGCGACGCTGTCGGGCGGGGAAGCGCAGCGCATTCAGCTCGCGACGTGTCTCGGGTCGCGTTTAGTCGGAGCGTGCTATGTCCTCGACGAACCGAGCATCGGTCTGCACTCGCGCGACACCAGCCGGCTGATCGGAATCCTCCACGAACTGCGCGACCTGGGAAATACCATCGTCGTGGTGGAGCACGATCCGGACGTGATGCGCTCCGCCGATCACATTGTCGACCTCGGGCCCGGCGCCGGAGAAAACGGCGGGAAGATCATCTTCGAGGGCTCTTATCCCGAGCTCCTTAAAGACGGCGGGGCGTCTCTCACGTCGCGCTATCTTCGCGGAGAACTCAAGACCTCGCATCTCACCGAGCGCCGTACACCGAATCCCAAGCGCACCATCAAATTCATCGGCGCGCAGGCGCACAATCTCAAGAACATCGATGTCGCGATTCCGCTGAACCTGATGGTCGCGATCACGGGCGTTTCCGGGTCCGGCAAATCGACTTTGGTCCACGAGGTGATTTATCAGTCGCTCGAAAAGCGCATGAATCGCGAGGCCAACGCCACCAAAACCGAAAATCCCGAGGACTGGGGCGTTCCCGCCGAGAAGATCACCTGCCGCAAGGTCGAGAAGGCCGATCTATTGACTTCGGTCATCCTGGTCGACCAGTCGCCTATAGGTCGCACTCCGCGCTCCAACCCCGTTACGTATATAAAGGCCTTCGATATTATCCGCGAGCTGTTCGCATCCACGGTCGAAGCCGATCGGCGCGGCTACACGGCCGGGCATTTTTCTTTCAACATCCCGGGCGGCCGCTGCGAAACCTGCCAGGGCGATGGGACCGTGACTGTCGAAATGCAGTTCCTCGCCGACGTCGAACTCCTCTGCGACGAC
>DATGGL010000343.1:0-7814 GCA_035308605.1 Bryobacteraceae bacterium | reverse complement strand
AGAAGTTTGGGGATATACCGCGAAACCGGCGGGCGCTCCAGAAAGCGTCCACATGGCGCTGTTTCCCGAGCCGGAGGAACTGGCCTCCGGACTGGATCAAGCGGCGATGGCGAAATGGGATCGGCTGATGGAGCTTCGCGCTGAGGTCTTAAAGGCGCTGGAAGAAGCCCGGCAGGCGAAGTTCATTGGCGCTCCGCTGGAGGCTCGGGTGCGATTGCAGGGCTACGAAGGCCTCGACGATTCGCTAGCCGAGCTTCCTGGGCTGTTCATCGTTTCGCAGGTGGTTCTGGATGCCGGTAGCGAAAAGCGAATCACCATCGAACGCGCGGATGGAACCAAGTGTGAGCGCTGTTGGAAGTATTCGACCAAGGTCGGCGAAGATCCGGAGTTTCCGACCGTGTGCGACTCGTGTTCGGCCGCGTTGAAAGAGATGCTCGGATGAGCGTTAGCGCGAAGGGTTTCACGAGATGACTTGGCGGACTCGCTCGGCGGCGATTATCGCGGCCGTCGTGCTGATCGATCGGATCACCAAAATCTACATCCGGATGCGCGTCTCGCCGTGGGACATTTTTCCGGTGATTCCGGGATTTTTCAATATTGTGCATTCGGAAAATCCAGGCGCCGCCTTTGGCGTGTTCTCGGACGCGAATCCGCAATATCGAAGCGTGTTGCTGGTGGGCGTTTCGCTCGCGGTGATGGCGGTGATCGGAACGCTGCTGTGGAGGCCCGCGAAGATGGGCGTTCCGGATAGCGTTCTGCTGCGCATCGGGCTCGCGATGGTCTTCGGCGGAGCGCTGGGGAACGTCTGGGATCGCATGTTTCGCGGGACCGTCACGGACTTTTTGCAGTTCTTTTTCGGGGCGTACGAATTTCCGTCGTTCAATGCGGCGGATAGCGCGATCACCATTGGGGCGGGCTTGCTGCTCATCGATCTCTGGCGGACGCGGCACGAGGCAGCTCACGTCGGGCAAAACTGACTAATCGTGCGCGGTTCCGTGCGGCCGTACGTTAATCACTCACCCTCACCGAACCGCGCACGCCAGTAAGCGGGTCTTCGCACTTTAAGCAGCTCTCAGGCGATACTCAAGAATATGCGGATTGTCCTGGGTCTTCTTCTGTCGATCGCGACGCTGTTTGCCGATGGAATCGGACGCGATGAGTATCGGGCGCGGCGCGCGGATGTGCGCAAATCGCTCGACGGCGTGATGGTGCTGTTCGGCGCGAATGAACCCGACGATCTGCACGTCAGCTTTTTTCAGGATTCCAATTTTCTGTATCTCTCAGGATGGCGCGAACCGGGCGCGGTCATGATGCTGACCAGGAACGAGGAAATCCTGTTGCTGCCGGAGCGCAACGCGCGCACTGAAATCTTCACGGGCCGCAAACTCGGCGCCGAGGATAAGGACGCGCCGGAGCGGACCGGGTTCGACAAAGTGCTGCCGCATTCGGCCATCGAGACCACGTTCCTGCGCTTGCTGGAAAATTCCAACCTTCTCTACACCGTCGACGGCGACCCGCGATCCCACAAGCTGGCGCAGCTCGCGCCGTTCCATGAGACCTCGCCGGCCGGGCGCGTGATCGCGCGGAAACGCATGATGAAATCGCCGGCGGAGCTCGAACTGATCACCAAGGCAACCGACGCGACCGTGGCCGCGCATCTGGCCGCCTGGAAGAAAATGAAGCCCGGCGCCTACGAATACCAGATCGCCGCCGAGATGACGGATGTCTATTTCGAGCATGGGTGCGAGCGCAGCGCGTATGCTCCGATTGTCGGCAGCGGTCCGAACAGCACCGTGCTGCACTACATGGCGAATCGCCGGCGCATGGACGCGGGCGAAGTGGTCGTGATGGACGTCGGCGCCGAATGCTCCGATTACGCGAGCGATGTGACGCGCACCGTTCCCGCCAACGGAAAGTTCTCGGCGCGCCAGCGCGAGATTTACGAAGTCGTGCTGGGCGCCCAAAAAGCCGCGATCGCGGCGGTCAAGCCCGGGATGAAAATGCGCGGCGACGATTCGCTGCAACAGATCGCTTTCGATTACATCAACACCCACGGCAAGGATCTGCATGGCGAGCCGCTGGGCAAGTACTTCACGCACGGGCTGAGCCATCACGTCGGTCTGGACGTCCACGACCCCAACGATCCGATGGCAACCCTCAAGGCCGGTATGGTGATCACCATCGAGCCTGGCATCTACATTCCGGAAGAAAATATCGGCGTGCGGATCGAAGATACTGTGCTGGTGACCGAGGACGGCGTGAAAAACCTGAGCGCGGCCCTTCCGCGTGAAGTGAATGAAATCGAAAAGCTGGTTAGCAAGTAGATCGAAGCGGATTGCGGCGTATATCGCCGTGATCGCAGTCTGCTTTGCCATCGCGATGCTCGCGGCGTGGCCGGGCGTATCGCCGGCTGCGCGGCGAATCGATCATTACGCCTACGATCTGCTGCTCACGCGCCAGGCACCGGAGGCTTGGGAACCGCAGTCCGTGGTCGTCGCGATCGATGAGCGCACACTCAATGCCCGCGGCAGTATGCGCAACGTGCGGCTGATCCTTGCGGAAGCGCTGGATGAAATCGCCAAGGCGAAACCGAAGGCCGTGGCCTTGGACGTAACGCTGCCGGATGCGACGGAACCGGATGTCGACGCGCGGCTGGAAGCTGCGCTGCGCGCGACTCCGAATCTGGTGCTGCCCTGCCAGTCGGTGATCGCCGGTAACGCGAAGAAGTGGGAGGATCCGCTGCCGCGCTTCCGGACGCTCGCGCGCGCAGTGGGCCACGTCGATCACAAACGCGATCAGGATGGGGTGAATCGCGAAATCCCGCTCGAGGAGCTCGAAGGAAACGATCAGCGGTGGGCGCTGGCGCTTCAGGCGTTTCGGGTCGCGCGGGGCGAAGAGATTGTCGAATCGCCGGAGGATGTCGAGATTGGCGAACTGGCGATTCCGGCGCCCCGTAGCGAGGAAGGGCGTCCCATGCTGATCCGTTATTTGCCGGCGGGTATTCCATCGGTGTCGGTGATGGATCTCCGGCAGAGCCAGAACCAGTTGCGCGGCAAGACGGTCTTCGTCGGGGTGACGGCGCTGTCGGCGGCCTACGACCGGCTGGTGAATCCCTACATGCAGGAAGTGCCCGGCGTATCGGTTCACGCGCAGGCCTATGAGACCCTGGCGCGCGCGAAATTTCTCACCCCGGTACGGCAGTTTCTTGTGCCAGTGCTGTGCGGGCTGATCGCGATCGCCACCGGATTGATTTTCAGCCTCCGGTTCGGATGGCAGGCGTGGGTGCTGGCGGTACT
Organism: Bryobacteraceae bacterium; assembly: GCA_035308605.1. Taxonomy (GTDB): domain Bacteria; phylum Acidobacteriota; class Terriglobia; order Bryobacterales; family Bryobacteraceae; genus Palsa-187. The sequence continues at coordinate 4,518 of DATGGL010000343.1, read as the reverse complement.
GCTGTTGATCGCGGCGCACACGATTCCCGTGTTGTTCTTCCGGCGCGATATCGTGTTCCCGTATTTCGCTCCGGCGGCCGTGGCGTGGCTCTGCACCGTCGGCGCCGCGAGTTTCCAATATCTCTTCGTGCAGCGGCAATTAGGCCGGTCGGAATCCGAGCGGTCGCGCTATCAACAAGCTCTGCACTGGGCGGCGCATGAGATGCGCACGCCGCTGACGGCGATCCAGGGGTCGAGCGAAATCATGACCCGCTACACATTGCCCGAGGCCAAGCGGCAGCAGTTGAGCGAGATGATCAACTCCGAGTCGAAACGGCTCGCGCGGATGATTCAGACGTTCTTAGACGTCGAGCGGCTGGCGGATGGCCAGATGGAGATGAAACGTGAAACTTTCGCCGCCGCCAGCGTGGTGGAAACATGTTTGAAACGCGCCGCGCCCATCGGCGAACGCAAGAACATCTCTATATTTTTGGACGGTTCCGTCGATGGTACTTTAACCGGCGATCGGGAACTGATGGAATACGCGCTTTACAATCTGCTGACCAACGCCGTGAAGTATTCGCCGGAGGGCACCGAAGTGCGCGTCGCCGCCGATGTGCAGGGCGCCGATCTCCGGCTGTCGGTCCGCGATCAGGGCATCGGCATGGATGCCAAGGAATTACGGAATATTTTCAAGAAATTCTATAGGACTAAACGCGCCGAAGCATCCGGAGAAACGGGAACCGGAATTGGACTTTCCATCGTCGAACAGATCGTGAACCATCACGGCGGCCGAATCGAAGTAACCAGCGAGCCGGGAAAAGGCTCATGCTTTACCATAATAATTGCGGCGTCTGTTTCCGCCGCGGCTTCTCACAATGCAGAGACTTCTGATCGTAGAGGATGACCAGTCCGTCAGGGCCACGATGGTCATGTGCCTCGAACTGGAGGGCTACGCGGTGGACGCGGTGTCCTCGACCCGCGAGGCGATCGCCCGGCTGCATGAGCAGATGTACCCGATCGTCATCTCCGACATTTATCTGGATGAGCGCACCGGCCTGGACGTGCTGCACACGGCGCGCGAGCAGAATCCGGAGTGCGCCGTGATTCTGATGACCGGTCGCGGCAGCATGGAAACGGTGATGAAAGCCACCGAGGGCGGCGCGTTCGAGTATCTGGCGAAGCCGTTCGAGATGGCGGCGATGATCGACACGATCCGGCGCGCGGAAAAGACGCTGACGGACGGCGATGAGGACGATGCCGCGGCGATCGAAGATCTGCCGGACACGGAAATGATCGGCAGCTCGGCGCGCATGATTGAGATTTACAAAACGCTGTCGAAAGTTGCGCCGACCGATGCGACGGTTTTGATTGAGGGTGAAACCGGAACCGGCAAGGAATTAATCGCGCGGATGATTCATCGCAATTCCCGGCGCTCGCAGCAGGCGTTCGTGCCGGTGGATTGCGGCTCCATCGCGCCATCGCTGCTCGAAAGCGAGCTGTTCGGCACGTTGAAGGGCGCCTACACCGGGGCCGACCGCGATCGCATGGGCGTGTTCGAGGCGGCCAATAACGGGACCGTTTTCCTGGACGAAATCGGCGACATCGATGTCGGGTTCCAGCTCAAGCTGCTGCGTTTTATGCAGGAGCGCGAGATCCGGCCGCTGGGATCGTCGCGGGCGAAAAAGATCGACGTGCGGGTGATCGCGGCGACGAATCGCGACGTCCAGAAGATGGTGGACGAAGGCAAGTTCCGCGAAGACCTGTGGTATCGGATAAACGTCGTCCGCCTGACTGTGCCGCCGCTGTGCGAGCGCGCCGGCGATATTCCGCTGCTGGTGCATTATTTCCTGAAGCGTTACAACGAGCGTTATAAGCTCGAAACCCGGCTGGCGGATTCCGGAGTGAAATCGATGCAGGAGTACAGTTGGCCGGGCAATGTCCGCCAGCTCCAGCACATGATGGAGCGCCTGACGATTCTCGCTCCCAAGGGCCGCATCGACGATGTCGCGGTCCGGCAGGCGATCGAGCAGATGGACACGCGCGAGAGCGCGAGCGAGACGCTTGCGGACACCGAGGCCGACCAGATCCGTCGCGTGCTGACGGCGACGAACGGGAACAAGAGCCGCGCCGCGAAGATCCTGGGCATCGAGCGGAAGACGCTATACCGGAAGCTAGAGAAGATGGGGCTGTAGCGTCTGCACCCGCTGTCGTGCGCGGTTCAGTGCGAAGCGTTTGAGGTCGACCTTCCGTAGAAGGTCGACACAGAACCGCGCGCGATAGCAAGCGGGTCTAAACCAACGCGACACACTCGATCTCGATACGCACGTCGCGCGGCAGGCGAGCCGCTTCGATCGTCGACCGCGACGGCGGATTTTCCGGGAAATAGCGGGCGTAAATCTCGTTCATTTTCGCGAATTCCCCCATGTCCTTGATGAATACAGTGGTTTTCACCACCTGCCCCAGCGACGAGCCGCAGGCTTCCAGCAGCGCCTTCATGTTCTCGAAGACCCGCTCGGTCTGGACCGTTATATCCCCGTCTATCAGTTGATTCGTGGCTGGATCCAGCGGGATCTGACCGCTCAGAAATGCAAACCCGTTGACGACCACGGCCTGCGAATAGGGTCCGATCGCTTTGGGCGCGCGATCAGTGGAAATGATTTTCTTCATATTCTCCTCAATGTAATTTAAGTGTCCCGACTAAATCGGCCACATTTGCGACGTTTTCCTGCTCCAGAAACCGGTCCAGCTCGCGGGCGATTCGCGCCGGCGCCTGCGGGTCCCAGAAATTTGCGGTCCCGACCTGGACGGCGCTCGCGCCCGCAATCAAAAATTCCGCCGCGTCGGTGCCGCTGGCGATGCCGCCCAGGCCGATGATCGGGATCTTGACGGCCTGAGCGGCCTGGTAAACCATCCGTAGCGCCACTGGTTTGATCGCCGGGCCGGAAAGGCCGCCGAATCCGGCGCCGATGCGCGACCGGCGGGTATGGGGATCGATGGCCAGCGCCACGAACGTGTTGATCAGCGAAATGGCGTTCGCCCCGGCGTCCACGGCGGCGCGCGCCAGGGGCTCGATCTGGGCCACGTTGGGCGAGAGCTTTACGATCAACGGGCGACGGGCGACGCCCCGGACCGCGGAAACCACTTCGCACAGCAGCGCCGGATCGCTTGAAAAAAAGATCCCGCCATGCTTTGTATTGGGGCAGGAAACGTTCAGCTCATACGCCGCCACGCCTTCGGCATCTTCAAGAACCCGTGCGACTTCGACGTAATCCTCGACGGCGTAGCCGAAGACGTTGGCGATCACGGCCGTGTTGACGCCGCGCAGGATCGGGAGCTTTTCCGCCACAAAGGCGCGTACGCCGATGTTTTGTAAACCGATGGAATTGATCATCCCGGCCTCGGTTTCGAACATCCGGGGTGGCGGATTTCCGTCTATGGGCTCGCGCGAGAGCCCCTTTACCACCACTCCGCCGAGGGTCTCCAAATCCACCAGGGCCTTAAACTCAACGCCATACGCGTAGGTTCCGGAAGCCGCGAGCACGGGATTTTTAAGGGGAATGCCGCACACGGAGGTAGCCAGGCGACTCGTCATTTTGTCACAGGATAGCAGCCCCGGAACGCTTCAGGATGTGGAAGTTGCAGGAATCAAACTGTTTGCGGAGCTTAGCTAAAAGCGAAAACCGGCAGGTACTAAGGTTTCCCACTAATGGCTACCCCCTCGGAAAGACCGCAATATGGAATTCGTGGACGAGCGTCGCCCGCCAAAGTACCGGTCTCTCTCGCAGAAGTTCTCTATTTTCACCGGCGTACTTGTGATGTGGGTAGTCGTGACGATCCTGTGCTGGGACGTCCGTCAGCATACCTTCGATTTCACCAAGGGGATCGTGCTTTTCTTCGTCGTCCTGGTGGTGGCGGCGGCGATTTCGCGCTTCACCATGCGCCTGCTGGCCCGTCCCCTGATGCTATTGCAGGCCGGTATTACCTCGGTGCGGAAGGGGAAGTTTGAGCCGATCCAGGTTAGCCGGACCGGTGATGAAATCGAGTACCTGGGCGAGAGCTTCAATCGCATGATTGAGACGCTGGCGGCCTCGCAGGAGGAGATCCGGCAGCATCAGGAGCTTCTCGAAGACCGCATCCGGCAGCGGACGCAAGAGCTCGAAAAGGCGACGCACACGGCGCTCGAGGCGAGCCATGCCAAGAGCGAATTCCTGGCGAACATGTCGCATGAGCTGCGTACGCCCATGAACGGGCTGCTGGGAATGCTCGACGTCGTTCTCGACAGTGGCCTGGCGGCGGATCAGCGGGAACAGCTCGAAACGGCACAGCGCTGCGCCTACTCGCTGTTAGGCCTGCTGAACGACATTCTGGATCTATCCAAGATCGAGGCGGGCAAGATGGTGTTCGAACGAATCCCGTTCAATGTACGGGCGGTTCTGGAGGATTGCGTCAAATCGCAAAAGGCCAAGGCGCAGCAGAAGAAGATCGAACTGAGATTCGAGGCGGAACCGCGGGTGCCGTTCGATATTCTGGGCGATC
>DATGGL010000342.1:0-4832 GCA_035308605.1 Bryobacteraceae bacterium | reverse complement strand
GCTCCCGAACCCGCGCCAGCCAGGCTTCGCTAATTTCGAGCGGCACCAGATCCGGCTCCGGAAAATAGCGGTAGTCGTGCGCATGTTCCTTACTGCGCATCCCCACCGTCTCACCCGTTTCGGAGTTGAACAGCCGCGTCTCCTGCATCACGCGTCCGCCGCTCTCGATCAGCGCCACCTGCCGGGCAATTTCATGATCCAGCGCCAGCTTCAAGAACCGGAATGAGTTCAGATTCTTGACTTCGGCCTTGGTTCCGAATTTTTCCGCCCCCCGCAGCCGCACGCTGACGTTTGCGTCACAGCGCAGATGCCCTTTTTCCATGTCGCAGGTTGACACCTCCACGTATTGCAGCACCTGCTTCAGCTCCGTCAGATACGCGTAAGCTTCGTCGGAGCTGCGCATATCCGGCTCGCTCACAATCTCGATCAGCGGCGTCCCGCAGCGATTCAGATCGATATAGCTGAACCGGTCGGAATCCTTGAACCCGTCGTGGATGCTCTTGCCCGCGTCATCTTCCATGTGGACTCGCGTTACGCCGATCCGTTTTCCGGGGATATCGACATATCCATGCTCGGCCACCGGCTGATCGTACTGCGAGATCTGATAGCCCTTCGGCAAATCCGGATAAAAGTAGTTCTTCCGTGCAAAAATCGACCGCCGGTTCACTTTGCAGTTCAACGCCAGCACCGCCTCGATCGCCAACTCGACCGCCTGGCGATTCAACACCGGCAGCGCACCCGGAAGCCCCATGCAAACCGGACATACATTCGAATTCGGCTGCGCCCCGAAGCTGGTCGGACATCCGCAAAAGATCTTCGTGCGCGTCGAAAGCTGGACATGAACTTCGAGCCCGATCACCGGTTCATACCTGGCGATCACATCGGCCGGGGCGGTTATCATACTGGCTGACATTCGGTGTTTTCATTATACGAAGCGGCCGTTAAGCGCCCCGATTCTCTGAGCACGAAGTCGTTTTTTCACAGGATTGTTTCAAATTCCAAGCCGCAAGGGTGCACGTAGTACTCACGGTAGTCGATGGTGGCACCGTTCCCGAGAGACGAAGTAGGGCATTTGCAGCAAGAGCCGCTAAGGTCCATCACCTAAGCTCTAATGCGAGCCCGAATAAGCGACGATTCACCTTCTGGACGCGTACTCCAAGTCGTATACCCGGGACTAGCTCATGAACACGAATACCGCCAGCAAATCCTTCCTTCACAGTGTTGTTTGGGTGCTTTTGCTGTGCGTTTCGCTTGTGCTCGTATCGCCGTCACGAGCTTACGGATATGCCGACCCGGGCACCGGATCCTTTGTCTACCAGGCCGCCTACGCGGTTTTCTTGGGCGCCACTTTTTACCTTCGCAAGCTGCTCAATCGATTTTGGGGTAAGCGCAAATAGCCGGCGCGCCCGGAGCCAGTGGCTCCGGCACACGGATCTGCCAACATGCTCACTCACGACGTTCCAGATCCGGTTTTTCGATCCTTTCGCGATCCCGCGGGAAACCTTATTCGCCATCGCGGCCGCATCCTGCGCACCGTCCGGCCGGAAGCGGTCCCGGATCTGGAAGCCTTCCTTTCGACTCCGGTCGCGCGGAACGCCATGGACCAAGGCAAGATCGTTCCGTCTGTTCGCATCCCATCCAGTGCTGTCCCCAACGTCTCCGAGTTTTCTGGCGCCAATTACGTGGTCGAGCATGAGCCGATTCCGTTCCCGAGCTATCCCTTCGAATGGCCTGCCGAAATGTTGTTCTCAGCCGGCGCGCTAACCATCGAGCTGGCTCAAGCTGTCCTCGACGAGGGTTTTGGACTCAAGGACGCTACTCCCTACAACGTTTTGTTCCGCGGCAGCCAACCGGTTTTCGTCGACATCCTGTCCTTCGAACAACGCCACCCGCTCGACCGGAGCTGGATGGCCTACGCACAGTTCACGCAGACCTTCGTTTTGCCGCTTATGGCGAATCGTCATTTCGGTTTATCGATGGCTTCGCTATTCACGGGATCGCGCGAAGGAATCGATCCGGAGACCATGTATCGCCTGGCAGGCCCGATCCGCCGGCTGAAGCCCGGGTTCCTGTCGCTCGTGTCGCTGCCGAAGTGGCTAGAGGGAAAGGCGGACGATGCGTCCTTCTACAGCCCCAAGCCGGCATCCTCGCCGGACCAGGCAAACTTCATCGTCAAGGGGCTTCTGAGGAGCTGCGAAAAGCGAATCGCCGCAACGAAGCCGGCACATGCGGACTCTCGCTGGTCTCAATATCTCGACCAAAAGTCCCTATATACTCCGGCCCAACTCGCCCGTAAAGAAGCATTTGTTTCTGAAGCCATGGCGATCGCCGGTCCAAAAACCGTGCTGGACGTCGGCGCCAACGAAGGGCACTTCAGCTTTCTGGCCGCGCGGCAAGGCGCATCCGTTGTCGCGATCGATTCGGATCCCGTCGTGGCCGGCGCGATATGGCGTCGAGCCTCCACCGGCCGTCTGGACGTTCTGCCGTTAGTCGTCGACCTGACGCGCCCCACGCCAGCCATCGGCTGGCGGAACCAGGAATGTCTATCGTTTCTCGATCGGGCCACCGGCCATTTCGACATGTTGATGATGCTTGCCGTTCTCCATCACATGCTGGTCACGGAGCGAATTCCCCTGGAAGATTCACTCGCTCTCGCCGCGGATTTGACTCGCGATTACGCTTTGATAGAGTTCGTCGCCCCGGAGGACCCCATGTTTCAGCGGATCGTCCGCGGCCGTCAGAAGCTCTATTCCCATTTGACACAGACACGGTTTGAAGCTGCCGCCGCACCCCATTTTGAACTGGTGCGCTCGCTAAGGATCGACGGACTCCATCGATGGCTCTATCTCTTTCGCCGGCGGCACGCGGCAAGCTAACCAATCTGCTGGTCTGCTTCTCGTTGGGAAACCTGTGTTTCCTCAGGCGTTGGTACGACCTGGAGCACTTGAAAGAGCGCTCCATGGATTATTACCGCTCTCATCCGTCATCACCCACTCTTCTGCTGGCGACCTTGATCGGGGCATTTATGTTGACCGGTCTCTTTTGGACCGCATGGTGGTGGGTGGAACGTCGTCCCACTCCAGGGAAATTGAAGCTGGCCGCCTGCGGATTCCTGCTCTGCCTCATCTATCCGCTGGAATCGGTGCGCCGTTATTGGAATGAGCAGGCCCAGCATTTTGATCTGGTGTCGAACATAGTCCTCCTGGCTCTCGAAGCTGTTCTTGGCGTCGGCATTGTTCTGGCCATCCTGGGAAACAATCGTATTCCGCTCGCAGCCCGTAGGGTCGCGCTGGTGCTCACATTGTTATTTCCTTCGCTGATCCTCGATTTCAGTTGGAGCACGCTCAGCGCTTCCCGCCCTTCGGATTTCGAGCCACGCCCTCCTTTGCCGATGCTTCCGCCGCACACCAGCCGCAGGATGATCTGGCTGCTTTTCGACGAGATGGATCAGCGTCTCGCCTTCGACCTGCACAAGCCCGCTGTGGATTTACCCGAGCTCGACCGTCTGCGCGCAGTCTCTTTTGTCGCGAATCAGGCCCACCAAACCGCCGAGTGGACCACGCTGGCAGTTCCGTCTCTGCTCTCGGGGACGGTTTTAGCGAGCGACCAGTTGGTGGACGCAAACACCCTGCTTATCTATCCCGAGGGCGCCAGACAAGGCGCGAACTGGCGCGATCAGCCAAACGTGTTTAAAGGGGTCCGCGACCTGGGCCTGAACGGCGCACTCGTCGGCTGGCACCATCCTTATTGCCGCATCATCGGCGGCGACACCGTTCGCTGCATGGATCTTCCAAGCGGCCACCCCACCGCGGCCCTGATTCGCGAGACCAGCGCTACCGAGCAAGGGCTGAAGAAAACCATCTTCGACTTGTTCTTCTTGCAACTGGCCAATATTCGAGACATTTTCCAGGTGACGGGCACGCCTCTCAGTGAGGCCCTCAAGGATGAATATGTTCAGCGCCGCCAGCAGCAGCAGTACTTCCAGCTCCGTGACCGGGCGCTAACCGACGCCGTCGATCCTCAAATCGACTTCCTGTACATCCATATGCCGACGCCCCATTTGTTCGGGATCTACAACCGCCGGCGAGGCGACTTCACTCTGGACCGTTCGCTGAGCTACGCCGATAACCTTGCGTTGGTCGATCGAACGCTTGGGGAACTGCGCCGCGCGCTTGTGAAAGCCGGCTTGTGGGATTCGACGACATTACTGCTCACCTCCGATCACGGCCTTCGCCCCAATCTCTGGCGCGGCCACATGGGTTGGACTAACGAACTCGAGCAGCTCACCGGGGGCAAGCAATCTCCGCTGGTCCCGTTTATCGTAAAGCTCGCGGGCCAGGATTCTGGCGCGGTCTTCGGTAAACCTTTTTCGAACGCCCTCTGTTCCGGCTTCGTCCTGGCGACGCTGAGCGGTAAGATCTCTACGGCATCCGACGCCGGGGCCTGGCTGGAGGAACACATTTCCGATCAGCATCTCGATCAGCCGGCGCCGACGCAGCACGTAACCGCCAATATAACAACTGTGCGATAATTTTGCGGATATTATGTCCGATCTGCGGCAGAGTTTTCGGGACCTGTTCCGTGACCCCGGATTCACCCTGGCTGCGGTAGCGCTTCTGGCGATCGGAATCGGCGCAACCACCGCAATTTTCACGTTGATCCACAGTATTCTCCTCGAACCGCTGCCCTATCCCGATAGCCAGCGTCTGGTCTGGATCTGGAACATGCCGCCCCGCTCCAGGCTGGGTCAAACGGGACTTTTAGGCGGTGATTTCCAGGAAATTCGTGACCGTAATCATTCATTTGACAAAATTGCCGGATTTGTCGAAGGA
>DATGGL010000341.1:0-28487 GCA_035308605.1 Bryobacteraceae bacterium | reverse complement strand
GTCGGAAAAATCCATCGGCTCGACCGAACTGAGGCGCAGCCGTTCGATGGCTGTCTCATTCAAGAGGCGCCGCAGCAAATCGACCAGCCGGACGCGACTGTCGAAATCACGCCCCCATCGCCCGAGATTGATTCCACTGAGCACCACTTCGCGGTACTTCTCAGCGAGGCTTCGTACCTCGCCGACAACCTGATCCGGCGATGCACTGCGGCTTCGCCCACGCACGAAGGGGATAATGCAGAATGAGCACCGATTGTTGCACCCGTCCTGAATCTTCAGATTGGGACGCGTCCGATCTCCCAATGCGTCATCCACGGGCGCGGAAAGAAAATCCCGCTGCTCAAAAATATCGCCGATCGCAATTTGGCCATGATACGGCTCCGTGATCAGCTCTGGAATGCGTGTCTTGTGCGAATTCCCGACAACTAAAGAAACGCCGTCGAGCTGGGCTATCTCTTCGGGAGCGCGCTGGGCATAGCAGCCAGTGACAAGAATGCGAGCCTGGGGATGTTCGCGGTGAATCCGCCGCACGGTCTGGCGAACTTCATCGTCGGCCGTCGCAGTAACCGTGCAGGTGTTGAGTACAACCAGATCCGCGTCGCCGGGGTCGTCCGAAGAAGAAAGCCCTTTTGCCGCGAGCCCAGCCTCGATCGCAGCGCCATCGGCCTGCGACGCGCGGCACCCGAAGTTCTTGATGAAAAAACGGTCCAAGCTTCAGGTTACAATAGGGAAGTCACATGGCAGAAGATAAACTTTATAAAGCCGAAGCTCAGGGCAGCGGAACCTTCCTCATCAGCAAGCCCAAACGCAAGCCGGGGAAGCTCCGCCAAACGCGGCTGAAGAGCCCTCAACGCGGCGCGCGCAAGAGTTAATTTAAGAATCCGCTCACTCGCAGCCAGTTCGCAAGCAGCCGTGGCCATTCCGATAACGCGGGATCCGTCATTCCCAGCCCGGTTCCGTGCGGACCATTTCTAAAAATATGCATCTCCGCCGGCACCCCCGCTTTGCGTAGCGCGAGGTAATAGGCGACGCTGTTCTCTGCCGGCACCACGGTATCCGCATTGGTCTGATAAATGAACGTGGGCGGAGTCTGCGCGGTCACGCGAGTCTCATTGGACAAGCTCCTCGCCAGCTCGGCGTCGGGATGTTCGCCTAGCAGATTTGTCTTCGAGCCCTGATGCGTCCACACCTCGGTCATTGAAACGACTGGGTAGCAAAGGATCGCGAAATCCGGCCGACTGCCAACCTGATCGATCGTATCCGCCGCCTTCGCGTCTCCGGAATCGAAGTGCGTGGAGGCCGTCGAGGCGAGGTGACCGCCCGCGGAGAAGCCCATCATCCCGATCCGGTCGGGAGCGATGTGCCACTCGCTAGCCCGCGACCGGACCACCCGAATCGCGCGCTGCGCGTCTCCCAACTCGACTGGATGGTGATACCGCGGCCCCAACCGGTACTTCAGCACAAAGGCTGCGACCCCGATCGAGTTCAGAAAATTGGCTGGCGCGCGGCCTTCCAGATTCATCGAAAGCCCCCGGTAGCTTCCGCCTGGCGCGATAATCACGGCAGTCATCGGCCCGGTGGTATTCGGCGGCATGTAGACGGTGAGCGTGGGTTTATCCAGGTCCTCATCGCCGACCGCGCCCGGAGCTTTTCCCTGCCACAGCGGGATCGTCTGCGGATCCTGCAAAATGGGCGCGGGACGGGGTTGGGCGAAAACGCTCCCTGCCAAAAAGGAAACGAACACGACGCTGCGCTTTATAAACATTTCAGTACCTGACCACCCGCTAGCTATCGCGCGCGGCCCAGTGCGTAACGCGCCCTATCGGTCGGCGACGCCGAGCCGCGCATGAAAACTAAAGCGGCTTCCGAAATCAGTTGACAGTGTGACGCGCGTTCAACCCGAACGGCGCAATCTCGATGTCGAAGCGCTCGCCGTCCGCACGCACCATCTGATACGTCCCGTGCATCGTGCCAACCGACGTCTCCAGCGGACACCATGACGAATACTTGTAAGATTCGGAGGGCGCCAATACGGGTTGCTGGCCCACCACGCCTTCACCCTTCACTTCACGCTGTTGCTCATTGGCATCTGTGATAATCCAATGGCGGCTGATAAGCTGGACGGTCTCGGTTCCCTGATTGGTAATCCGAACGGTGTACTGAAACACCCATTCGCCCTCCAGCGGATGCGAATGCTCTGCTGAGTATTGCGATAGAACTTCAACGCGCACATCACGAGTAATGGCGTCAGAAAGCGAGGGGAGCACGGACTTGGAACTTGTCATGCTGGAATGCTCATGATACCAAAGCCGGTCACGTCCCGATGATCGCCCGCCAGCCGTCCTGGTCGTGTCCGATAGTGATCTTGTTCCCAGCGCGCACCAGGGGCAGCCGCAGCAAGAGTGGATCGCGCGTCACTCGATCGAAAGTCTCCGCGTCAGACAGGCGGATGTACTTGAGCCCGGCGTCCGCGAATGCCTTGCCCTCCGTATCGAGTAACCCTGCCCAGGTGAACTTGTCGACAAATCTCCGGATCTCCCCAGGCGCAATCGGTTTCTGATCGAGATCCACTTTCTGAATCTGCACCCGGCGCTCTTTAAAAAAGCGTTCCGCGGCGCGCGTCGCCTGGGATTTCTTCACGCCAAAAATCTGCACGATCACCATATGAAAACAGAACGGCCTCCCAGAACTTCGGGAGGCCGTAAAATCCAGTAGAACGGAGCGATTAGTCGCCGAACGAACCAACCTCTTCCTGTTTCTCAACAGGCTTGGCGGCCGGCGCGATCGAGGTCAGCGGCACAATATCGGCCTGCACCTTCTCGCCGAGCACCTGCTCCCGATACAGCTTCATCATCTGTTCGTTTTTGGCCTGTTCCTTCAACTTCGCGTCGCGGGCCCGGAATTTCTCCTCGCGAGCCGTCTTCGCGATACCCTTGTCGTCGAGGTCGTGCTGCCGCTCGCGGCTCACATCATCCGCACGCAGCACCAGCGAGTGATCCGCCACCGCCAGATTGACTTTCTTGCCGCCCGCGATGATCTCATGGCGGCCGTGCTCGTCGTACCACTTGGTGAGCGTCGCCGTCATGTGCATTTTCTCTACGATGTTTCTCCAGCCCACGCCAGTGTTATACGCGCAGAAGGAAATCTCGCCTTCCTGGGTCGCATAGGGGATGATGCACTGCTCGGTGCGGCGGAAATCGTAGTTGAACAGATCCTGGAACCACATGCCCGCGATGAATAGGAAGTTCCAGCGGTCCGCGCGGCGCTTGTCGATATCTGCCTTCGTTCGGTCGCCCGTGACTTTGCCGTAGGCACCGGACTGCGACTTCTTCGACATGCCGAAGCACTTGTCGAACTTCGCGATCAGATCGCTGAGCCGGAAATGTGTCGGAGCTTCGTAAGGATTATAGTTGCGCAGCAGCGCGAGCGATACGCCGAACACCGACATCTTTTTGCTGCGCGCGCCGTCGTTGATCTTGGCGACGTCCCGCGCCAGGCGGTCGGCATTCAGGAACGCCGTCACCGGGCGATACTCTTTGGTTTCCTTGTCGCACATCACCGCCATTCCGACGCCGCAGTTCGGATGGCAACCGCACGACAGTTGACCCCAATCCGCATTCGGCCCGTGGACCAGATCCGCGAAATCGGAGAACGTGCTCATGAAGGAGATCGGGAACCAGTCGCGAACCGGCTCGCCGAGGCCCGTCTGATTCTTTACGTCGTGCGCCAGGTTCGCCAGCGTATAGCGCTGGGCCTGGCGGCGCTCATCGGTGATGGCTTCATCGCGGCCGGTGAACGAAACCGGCTGAAAGCTCAGGAACGGAATCTTCTTCGGATTATCGAGCGCGAACCGTACGACCGCGCCCACCTGCTCATTGTTCACGCCGTTGATCAGCGTGATCACCGGAACGATATCGACGCCCGCGCTGTACAGATTCTCGATCGCCCGCAGCTTCACGTCGAACAGATTGCCGACCGCGCGGTGTGAATTGGCTTCGTTGCCGATACCGTCGAACTGGAGATACGCGTAGCGCAAGCCCGCTTCGGCGGCTTGCTTCGCGAAATCCGGGCGCTTGGCGAACTCGATTCCATTGGTTGCCGCCTGCACGCTCTGATAACCGACCTTGCGGCAGTAGCGGACGGCTTCCAGGAAGTGGGGCGAAAGCGTCGGCTCGCCGCCCGAAAATTGTACCGAAAGCTGGCGGCGCGGCTTGATCGTCAGCGCGTTGTCCAGCAGCGTCTTGATTTCTTCCCAGCTCAACTCATGCACAAACCCGACTTGATTCGCATCCATGAAGCACGGATCGCACATCATGTTGCAGCGATTGGTCAGATCGATCGTCAAGACCGACCCGCGTCCATGCGTGACGGTCGAGGTGCCGTGATCGTGAAGCTTTTCGTCGTTGTGAGCACGAATGTCGCGTCCCGGGAAAACGTCTTCCAGATGCTTGAAGAACGCCGGATCGGTCGACATCACGTCTTCAAAATGGCCGTGCGTCGGGCAATCCTTCACCATCAGGATCTTTCCGTCGCGCTCGATTACAGTTGCTTTGATCTCGCCAACTTTCTGATTCTTAAGAATTTCTACAGGAAGCTTGCCGTCCAGAATCTGATTCCGGATCTCTGGGACGCACTTGGGACACAGCGAATCGGTTTCGCGCGGCCAACCCAGCTTCGGCTTCTGCTTTTCCCAGCTCTTCAGAAGAGGTTTGTCCGACCACTTCGGCGTGAACGACGGGTTGGGGCTGATCGAGTTCAGCTTATCGTATACAAACCACGCGGCATTCGCGGCGACAGCGATGGCTTTCTCGACGTGTTTAATGGGTTTGGTCAAAGGGCGATCTCCCTGAAAGGATTAGTCGGAGTAGTTCGTTGCCTAGTATATTAAACCAGCGTCGATACAGCCATATTAATGAATTGAAATGCTCCCAGCGCACATCAGACGGGCTTTTGAGACATCGAACGGTCCCAATCGCCAAGCCACTGCAATGTAAGGAGATAGTCGCCGCGCTACTCGGCATCCACAGGATGGGCGACGAAACGGTAGCCGACGCCGCGAACCGTCAGCAAGTGGCGAGGTTTTACGGGGTTGTCTTCGATATAGCGCCGCAGCCGGACCACGAAATTGTCGATCGCCCGAGTGTCCGTATCTTCATGTAAACCCCAGACTTCCTCGAGCATCCTCTTACGCAACACCGGCTTTCCTTCATGCTCGATCAGGTAGCGCAGGACATTCGCTTCCATTAGCGTCAATGGAAACACCTGATCCCGCACATGCAGTTCCAGCAGGTCGAACTCGACGGATTTATCCCCAAACGCGAAGCGATCGCTCTTTTCCGGCCGCGATGGTTCTGGGGGAACGGCTGCAATGGGATTCACGGAAGCTCGCAGCCACTCGCGGCGCCGCAGCAGGCCACGCAGCCGGGCGATCAGAATGCTCAACTCGAACGGCTTGGTGAGGTAATCGTCGGCACCCGCGGCGAAGCCTTTCAGAACATCTTCCGGATGCCCCCGCGCTGTCAGCATGAGCGTCGGAACAAACTGGCCGGTGGCACGCATCTCGGACATCACGGTGAAGCCGTCTTTGCCCGGCAACATGACGTCCAGAACCACGACGTCTACATCCGGCTGATCGGACTTCATGATTTCGAGCGCGGCTTCGCCCGTGTCAGCCACTTTCACCTGATATCCTTCCGCCTCAAGATTGAAGCGGAGGCCATCGGCCAGGTGCTGCTCGTCCTCGACCACCAGAACGCGGCTCATTTCGCGTTCACTTGAAGCTGCTTGGCAAGAGGAAGCTGCAAAACGAACGTACTGCCGCGTCCCGGACCTTCACTTTCCGCCCACGCCCGTCCGCCGTGGCGTTGCGCCACCGACTGGACGATATACAAACCTAAGCCAGTTCCTTTCACTCGCGTGCCCAGCGGCCCTGGGACCCGGTAGAACCGCTTAAAAATCTGTTTCAGCTCGGTCTTGGCGATGCCCGGTCCCTGGTCAATCACCCGGACCGACGCGAATTTGCCATCCAGATTCGCGGTTTCGACCGCGATCTTTATGTCACTCCCGGAATACTTGACCGCGTTGTCGACTAAATTCGACACGGCCGCCCGAACCTCTTCGGCGTCGCCCAGGACGGTGACCGGCGAGACCGCGCGGTGTTCCAGGGCGTCCGCGTCGAGGTGGTGGAGCTTTCGCGCGCGCGACAGGCACTCTTCCACGACTTCACCCAAATCGATCGGCGATCGATTCAGCGTGCGGCTGGTATGACCAACGCGTCCGGTGCGGAGCACCTGCTCAATGGTGGCCAGCAGCCGGTCGCTGTCGTCCAGCATGATGCGATAAAATTCCTGCCGTTTCACCTCGTCGACCGCGCGCGTCTGCAAAGTCTCCAGATACAGCCGTATCGAAGCCACCGGTGTTTTCAGCTCATGCGTGACTGCGTTGATGAACGCATCGTGCTGGGCATTGCGCCGGATTTCACGTACCAGAAAGATCGTGTTGAGGACCACACCGCTGATAATCATCGCGGCCAGGACCACGCCAAGGAATACCAGAATTCCGTGGTGCCAATTGAGCAGCACCCAGCCCACGTAGAGCAGCAGCGTGACCAGGATGAGGCCGGCCCCAAGCGCGATGAAAAACGCAATCGATTTCCGCCGTCCCGCGGACACCATATTTTCAGCTTATCTGCTTTATTGGCCCTTGAGATAAGCTTCGGACTGCGCCTGGTTTTTTGTCGGCACGACTTTGTCCGGATCGATCCGCACCATGACGTAAGTTACGTGGTCGTCAATCCGCGTGAACCAGTGCCCGGTTCCCGCCGGAATCACGATCATGTCACCGGCTTTTAGCTGATGTGTCACCGGGTTTCGGATCGACTTCGAATTGTATCCCGGGCCGTTTTGTTCCCGGACCGTTTTGAGATTGTCGGGGCGCCGCTTTGGCTCGACCAAATCCGGTCCCGTCAAAAGTGTGGCCGAGCCTTCGATGATGTAGTAAACCTCGCTGATCTGCTCGTGCTCGGCGACTTCGCTTGGGTCGCCAGGCCCCAGCTTCTCGCGCCTGACCAGGCCGACGCCAACTTGGGATTTTCCGAGATCCACGGATCGGACTTGCTGATCGATGATGTGGTTCGCAATCGCGCGCTGAACGTATGCGTCTAACTCGCTCTTGGGAATGTATGACGCCGAGCAGTGATTACACGTCGGCTTCGGCTCTTGCGCCAGCAGCGCCAGTACGACTACAAGGACGCCGATGATCGCGTTCCAGGCAATCTTCATAGCTACTTAGTCTTGGGCCAAACCACACCTTGATCTTTCTTCGTGACCGGGGCCATGCCTTTGAATGCGAATTTCTGCACCCGTTGACCGCGGTACGTTTCGGTGGTGTAGATGTTGCCTTTAGAGTCTGTCGCGATGCTGTGGACGCCGTAAAATTCACCCGGTTGGCGGCCCCCTTCACCGAAACTGGTCAGGAGTTCGAGAGATTGCCGATCGATAATGTGAACGCGGTCGTTTTCGCCGTCCGCAAGATAGATGTATTTCTGCTGCGGGTCCCGCGAAAACGCGACGTCCCACGCCGACCCTGAACCCAAGGTTTCCTTCTGGTAGAACATTTCCTTGACGTAGGTCCCGTCCGGTTTGAAGACTTGAATGCGATCGTTAACCCGGTCGCAGACATACAGGAGATTGTCCTTGGAAAGTTCAACGCAGTGTACCGGATTGCGAAACTGCTGCGGCGGAGGATCGTCGGGTTTGTAGCGTCCCATGTCGGTATCGTCGGGTTTATGGCCGTAGGCGCCCCAATGGCGCTTGTACTTGCCCGTGTTCGCGTCGAACACGATCACGCGATGGTTGCCGTAGCCGTCGGCGACGTATAACTCGTCAGTTTTGGGATCGACGAAAGTCTTGGCAGGCAGCCGCAGATTCTCGATGTCGTTGCTTCCCTTGCTACGCGCGGGCTTGCCGATCTGCATCAAAAACTTTCCGTCCTGAGTGAACTTTAGAACCATGTTGTCATTGAAGCTCTGAAATCCGGCTGGACCGCCGCGCCCGGTCGCGAGAGTTTCATCGCTGCCGCCGACCGCGCCGCGTCCACCCGTGCCCCCGCGGCCGTTGCCGCCGATCCAGACGTTGCCTTTATAGTCGACGGTGATCCCGTGATTCGAATCCGGCCAATCGTATCCGTTGCCCGGCCCGCCCCAATGTCCGATCAGGTTCCCCTGCTGATCGAACTCGAGCACGGGCGGCGCCGCGGCGCAACACATCGCCGTGGGCGGCTTGGTGGTGGCGTGCTGTTCGCCGGGTTCGAGCGATCCGCCTCGATGAATAATCCAGATATGGTCGTTGCCGTCCACGGAAACGCCGATCGTCTGGCCGAGAATCCAGTGGTTGGGCAGCGGTTTGGGCCACATCGGGTCCACTTCGAACCGGGGCGCTTCCACCGCCGCGGCGTGCACTACCATTCGCTTCCCAACGACGTCGTAGCCGGCGAATAAGAGCGCCAGCGCCGCCAGCAGAGCCGCGGCCAGGTAGATGTTCCGTTTCATCATGCCTCCCTCTTTTCCGTCAGGTCTCCGGATAGCATATACCCTTTGACGGGCGATGCAATTGGTAACCTTTATTGTTACGTGGCACAAAATTCTGATCACTTGAAACAGATCGCGGCGGAGTCCGCCGTAGCCGAAGTCAAGGATGGGATGGTTGTCGGCATGGGCACGGGTTCCACCGCTGCGTTTGCGACTCAGGCTCTCGGGAAACGTGTGCGAGAGGGTCTGGACATCATTGGGATCCCAACGTCCAGGCAGACGGAAGCGCAAGCAAAAGCTCTTGGCATCCGGCTCAGCAGTCTCGATGAACGCTCCGAGATCGATCTCACCATCGACGGTGCGGATGAAGTCGAGAAAGGGCCGCTGAATCTAATTAAGGGATATGGCGGGGCGTTGTTGCGCGAGAAGATTGTGGCGAGCGCAACCAAACGTCTGATCATCATTGCGGATGAAAGCAAGCTCGTCGAAAAATTGGGCACCAACCACTCTGTGCCGGTCGAGGTCGTTCCGTTCGGCTGGAAATTGGCTGCTCAAAAAATACAAGATCTCGGAAGCAAGCCGGAGTTGCGCGCGAATTCCGATGGCAGTCCGTTTGTCACCGACGGCGGACACTACATTTTGAATTGCAAGTTCGGCCTCATCGAGGATCCAAGTTCGCTCGCCGATGAACTGGACCGCATCGTCGGCGTCGTGGAGCACGGCCTGTTCATTCGCATGGCCGCGGAAGTCCGGCTGGGCGGGACAGCGGGCGTGGAGACTCTGTTCCCGGAGAAAAGGTGATCGCGAAACGTCTGGGCGCCATTGAGGCGGGTGGGACCAAATTCTTGTGCGCCGTCGGAACACCCGATGGCGAACTGCTTCAAGAAACCCGCATTCCGACGGGTACACCGGAGGAAACGATCCCTCAGGTCATTGATTTTTTTCAGGATTTTTCTCGGGATTTTTCCCGGTCCGGCGGTGAGCCACTCGCGGCGATCGGAATCGCGTCCTTCGGCCCCGTGCAGATCGACCGGAATTCGCCTCAATACGGCTTCATCACTACGACTCCGAAAGCCGCCTGGCGTCATTTCGACCTTCTCGGAGCCATCCGGCGGGCGTTTCCGGTGCCGGCCGGCTTCGATACGGACGTCAACGGCGCGGCCCTCGCGGAAGCTCGCTGGGGTGCGGCCAAAGGACTCCGGGCGTTCCTCTATGTCACGGTCGGCACGGGGATCGGAGGCGGCGCGCTGGTAGACGGATCGCCACTGCACGGGATGACCCACGGCGAAATGGGACACATCCGAATTCCTCACGATCGTTCACGCGATTCCTTTGCGGGAATCTGTCCATTCCACGGCGATTGTCTGGAGGGGCTCGCTTCCGGTCCGGCCATCGAAGCCCGATGGCAGGTTCCCGCAACCGCGCTCGCACCGGATCACGCCGCGTGGCGTCTCGAAGCCGAGTATCTTGCGCTGGCATGCGTGAACTGGATCTGCGTTCTGTCGCCGCAGAGAATTGTCCTGGGCGGCGGCGTGATGCGGCCGGAGCTTTTCCCGCTGATTCGCCGCCGAGTTTGCGAATTGCTGAACGGATACCTGGATGTTCCCGAGCTCACGCGCGATATCGATCGCTATATCGTGCCTTCCCCGCTCGAAGGCCGGGCCGGATTGCTCGGGGCGCTTGAACTGTCCGCGCGCGCTCTTAATCAGGCATAGAATACGAAAGTGAATCGCCGTGGCTTTCTGAAAAATCTCGGCTGGGGCGCGGCGGCTGTGGCGCTCGCCCGGGCGGAACAAGTTGGATCTGACGTGACATCGGTAAAGGCTCTGGTTTTCGATACCTTCGGCACTATCGTCGATTGGCGTGGGTCCATCATCGCGGAAGGTGAACAGTGGGGCAAGACTAAAGGCCTCCATGTCGATTGGGCGCGCTTCGCGGACCGCTGGCGCGCGGGCTACGGTCCGTCGATGGATAAAGTTCGCAAGGGCGAAATGCCGTGGACCAAGCTCGACGGCTTGCATCGTATGATCCTCGAACAGGTGTTGAAGGAATTCGCGATCGAAGGACTATCCGAACAGGAAAAAGATCATTGGAACCGGGTCTGGCATCGCCTGAAGCCATGGCCGGATTGTGTCGAAGGGCTCACCCGTCTCAAGAAGAAGTACATCATTGCGCCGCTTTCGAATGGCAATATCGGCCTGATGACGGACCTGGCCAAGCACGCCGGGCTCCCCTGGGACGCGATTCTTGGAGCGGAACTCGTCCGCCACTACAAACCCGATCGCGAAGTCTATATATCCGCACCGGAATTCCTGGGTCTGAGCCCAGGTCAGGTGATGATGGTCGCGGCTCACGCGGGAGACTTGCGCGCGGCGGGCGCGTGTGGGCTCAGAACCGGATTCATTCACCGTCCGGACGAATTCGGTCCGGGAGGAAAAGCCGACAAGGCCAATTCCGGCGACTTCGATATCGTTTCCTCGGATACGCTCGACCTGGCGAAAAAACTGGGTGCCTGAGATTTCCCTCAAGTCGAGGAAACCGCGAGAGATCCGCCGCTCCGCCCAGGCCGAGATCCAACGTAAAACTCGGTCCTGTGTTCTAGCCCGTTGTTCCAGTACGATCGGCCCTGGTTCTAGGACCGAAAAGTCTGGCGTACACCCAGCGTTCATTCTATCCTTCTCGCAGGAAGTCGTAACGCTGATTGTAAGGCTGGTTTACTTGGAGGTTGGATGAGAGGGATTATCGGAATCGCATTTTTGATTCTTGGAGTATCCGGGTTGGCTGCGGCACAGGATCGGGACGAGCGGCATGGCCCCCGCCAGCACGGGACGGGCCGGACTCATTTTGGAGTTTCGAAAATTCTGACGGGCAAAAGCACACCATCCGGCAATTCAGGTTCAAACTCCTCTGATTCGGGATCGATGAATTTCAAGCCGGTTTTGGGCGGAACGCCTCCATCGGGCGGCAACGGCTCAAGTGGCGGGAACGGGCCCACCGGCGGTCCTTCTGGTGGAAATCCCCCTGGCGGTAACCCTCCGGGTGGCAATCCTCCATCTGGTAATCCTCCATCTGGAAATCCTCCGGGCGGTAATCCTCCAGGCGGCAATCCGCCAGGTGGTAATCCCGGCGGACCGGACTCGCCTCCGACCTGGGGAGGACCCATTGGCGGCGGTCCCGGCGACACGCCGACTCACACGGTGCCGGAGATCGATCCGGCGTCCGGCATGAGCGCCTTGACGCTACTTTCCGGAGCCCTCGTTGTCATGCGAGGACGCCGCAAGAAGGACAGCTAGTACCGTTCGATGTCCGAGGGGCCCGCAGAAACGTCGGTTGCACTTCTTCCGGAAGACAGCACGTTTTTCGCGCGGCCAACGTTCGGACTTCACGCACGCCTCGGGGCGCTCGCGGCCCTGTTCATCGTTGAGCTGATTGCGATCTCACTGTGGGTGGACACGTCGGTTCTGCAAGGAAAGCCCGGCTTACCCGGCTGGATTGAGAACGCCGGCAAAGCGGCTCTTCAGGCGATGGTCGCGTTCGCCGCGTTGTTCCTGACGTTTGGTTATCTCCACTCCAAAGGCGCATGGAAGCGAATCTCGCGCGAGCTTGCTGAGGTTCCCATTCAGTGGCGATTTCTTGCCGGTCACGCGCTGGCGATGACGGCTTTTGCAGGTCTCACATCAGTCCTTTTCTCACACGATCTGACGGCGCTTCAAGGGAACGTTGTGGCCGGGAGCTGGATGCTCGTTGGAGCCTGCGGCATCGTTCTCGGAGTTTTCAGCGCGATTTCGCCGAGCGCCTCGCTTTACCTGTTCCGTTGCACCGGTGCTGCTTGGGCTTACGCCTCCGGAGGAGCGGTGATCGTGTTTCAGTTGGTTGGACGCGCCATCCCGTTGTGGCAGCCAGCCACGGGAATCACTTTCGTCCTGGTTCGAACGCTGCTCGGCTTCTTCGTCGCGGATGTAGTGGCGAATCCTGCCACCTCGATGATCGGCACGCGGGAATTCACCGCAAACATCGGATGGGGCTGCTCCGGCATTGAGGGGCTGGTTCTGATCCTGGTATTCACCTCCGCGTGGCTAGCATTTTTCCGCCGCGAGCTTCGTTTTCCGCGGGCCCTACTGTTGATTCCCGCCGGAGTGGTGATCCTGTGGACCCTGAACGTGGCGCGCATCACTGCTTTGATCCTGATTGGATCGGCCGGCGCTCCCGCGGTCGCCGTAGGCGGATTTCATTCCGCCGCCGGCTGGATTTGCTTCAATGCGGTAGCGTTGGGACTGTCGCTGGCCGCGCAACGGATGCACTGGATCACGGCTGGCGGGCAGAGCAACCCGCCTGAGGTTCGCACGCTTGGTCACGATGTCTCTGAAAATCCAACCGCCGCGTATCTGATTCCGTTTCTAACGGTTCTCTCGGCAGGCATGCTCGGCCGCGCTACCAGCGGCGGTTTTGAATGGCTATATCCGCTTCGCTTCCTCGCGGCGGGAATCGCGCTCTGGATGTTTCGCGACAAATACAAGAATCTCGATTGGAGTTTTGGCTGGCTGGCTCCAGTGGCCGGCGTCGCGGTATTCGGCATGTGGATGGGGCTGGAGCGGCTTCATGGAAGTGGAGACTCCAGCCTGGGCGCTAACTTGGCGGCTTTGCCATCGGCCGGCCGGGTGGCATGGATCGGCTTCCGCGTGCTGGCCGCGGTGATCACGGTTCCTATCGTGGAAGAACTGGCCTTTCGGGGCTTTCTGATGCGCCGGCTGATCTCGGCGGATTTTGAATCGGTAGGATTGCAAGTCTTCCGGATATCCGCGGTGCTGATTTCGTCGCTGGCGTTCGGGGTTCTGCACGGGGACCGCTGGATCGCGGGAGCGATGGCGGGAATCGTCTACGCCGGCGCGCAACTGTGGCGCGGCCGGACGGGCGATGCAATCGTTGCACACGGCGTCACCAATGCGCTGATTGCGGCTTGGGTTCTGTACAGCGGCGACTGGAATCTCTGGTAGCGGCCGGGAGTCCTGCTTCCGGCCGCTTTTCTCACGTCACAAAGAACGCAAGAAGTTTAGAATGTTTTGACGCTGCGACGTAGACAGTCCGTTGAAATTCTGGATCACCTCGGTCGCTTCGGACGGGCAATTCTGGGACGCGTGCGCGTTGTTTCTCGAGTTGCCGTTATTCCCATCGCCGCCGCTATTTCCGTTGTTGCCATTGTTTCCATTGCCGTTGTTCCCCGAATTGCCGCCGGACGCGCATCCGTCGTCGGTGTGAGCCTGGATGGCTTGAAGCAGATCCGAAGTTCTACCATCGTGCAGGAAGAACAGCCGCTGCCCGACACCCCATAACGGCGCTGTCCGGAACTCGTTCCCTGCCGCCGTTCCTTGCGTAACACCGTCCGCGAGATTTGACCCCATGGCATGCAGCGCGAAGTCGGAATAGGGGTGGTAGGTCACATTGGACATCCCGGTGTATTGAGAGGCGCTGGTGGTCAGCGAAGGGCTGTGACACAAGCCGCAGCCGATCGCTCGAAACAACTGCTGGCCGGCCTGTTCCGAATCGGAGGCCGTCGTCGGCGCTGGCGGCGCGGAGAGCCGCATGAACAGGGCGAAGTTGACGAGGTCAGAGGAGATGGTCGAGACATTTCCCGTGGCTCCATTGAGGTTCGAGTAGTCCTCGGGAGTGGCGTTATACACGCACCCCGAGACAGCGGAGCGTTCGGTCGGGAAGATCTCATTGGAGACGCCCTGTTCCACGTTGTACGCCTCACCGGCGAAGATCAGCAGAGATTTGTTCTGCGCTTTCCAGCCGAAACGAGTTACCGTGCCGTCGTTACCCGTCGTGTTCAATCGGCCGCTGATCCCCAGCGCGGCTTTTACTCCTTGGGTCTGGGTGAGATTCGCTTGTAAAGCGGAATCCGGCGTGTTCTCTACCAGACCGAGGCCGAATATAGGAGTCGGAATGCGGAAGATGACATTGTGATTCGACATTGCGGTCGCGAAGTCCGGCTGTGACAACGTGCACCCACTCGCATCGGTTCGCCCGGCGATCGTGAAGAGTCCGTGAACGCCGCCGTCGGGCTGCGAGCCGTTATTGACGAAGCGAGCTTCCCGCACCGGCCCATCCAGGGTGATAAAAGCGGGAACAGAATTCTTGGCTCCATCCAGCGTCGCCAGAGCCACCTGTGGATTCGCCACTGAATTTTGTGGACTCTTCAAGCCCGGGCTGCTTCCGCCAACTGCCGGCTGTGCGTGGCACATCGCGCAACTGTTGCCGTTGAACGTCGGGCCTAAGCCGGTTCCAGCCTCTCCCGAGATGCTGCCGGAGACCGAATCGATTTCTTTGAAGCGGGTCAGCGCCTGGGTGAAAATCGCCTGCTCGGTCGAGTTCAAGGTCGCATAAGAGCCGCCAGCCCCCGCCGGACCTTTGCGAGGTCCAGGATCCGTTTGCGCAATCCCCGCTCCCACGGCCAATGCAAAGGGCATGAAAACCTTCATCATGGAAACTTCTCCTCAAAAGCGTGCGTTGCGGCACACTACTCCTGCGTTGATCGGCGTGGGGAAATAGCAAGCTCCGGAAGCGCAGACAGAGGGGTAGTATTATGCCGAAGACATAGCTTCCAGAAGAGGCAGCCCTCGCCCACTACGGGGGCCATAATTCGATGGCACTGGCATTACAACCTGCGAAGTGCCGGACGCGGATTCCCGTTACAGCAGAGATCTATGTGATTCGGGTTGGAGATAGTGTCACGGTTGTTAACGTTTCGTTAAGCCGTGTAAAGAACGTAACATTACGCGAGAATCGGGCGGATCACGTTTCCATGGACGTCGGTGAGTCTGAAATGACGGCCTTGGAACTTATAAGTGAGCTTGGTGTGATCCACACCGAGGCAGTGGAGAATCGTGGCGTGCAGATCGTAGACTTCGGCGGGATCTTTCACGATGTTGTAGCTGAAATCGTCGGTCTCTCCATGGGTGATCCCGCCTTTAATTCCGCCGCCTGCCATCCACATTGAGAAGCAGCGCGGATGATGGTCGCGACCGTAGTTGGTTTCCGTCAGCGCGCCCTGTGAATAAACCGTGCGGCCGAATTCGCCGCCCCAGACGACCAACGTGTCTTTCAACATGCCGCGCTGCTTCAGATCTTGAATCAGCGCCGCCGAAGGCTGATCCGTTTGCACGCACTGGCCGCGGATCTCTTTCGGGAGGTTGTTGTGCTGGTCCCAGCCGCGATGAAAGAGCTGGATGAAGCGGACGCCGCGTTCGGCGAGGCGCCTCGCCAGGATGCAGTTGGCGGCGTATGTGCCCGGCTTGCGCGAATCGGGACCGTACATGTCGAACGTTTCCGGGGATTCTTTCGACAAATCGGTCAACTCCGGCACGGAGGATTGCATACGAAACGCCATCTCGTATTGCGAGATGCGCGTGGATACTTCCGGGTCCTGATAATCCCTGTATTCGATCTCGTTCAGTTTGGCCAGATCGTCGAGAAACCGCCGCCGCGCTGTTCCGTCGTATCCCGGAGGATTCGAAAGATACAAGACCGGATCAGCGCCGGATCGGAACTTCACGCCCTGATATTTTGTTGGCAGGAATCCGCTACCCCATTGCCGATCCGCCAGCGCCTGGCTGTTTCCAGAGCCCTGCGACACCATCACGACGAATGCCGGCAACTCTTGCGATTCGCTGCCCAACCCGTAAGCGATCCACGAGCCGATGCTGGGCCGGCCGGCGAGTTGGAATCCGGTCTGAAAAAAGGTCACCGCCGGATCGTGATTGATTTGCTCAGTCTGCAAAGACTTGATCACGCAGATGTCATCGGCGATCTTGGCGGTGTGAGGGATCAGCTCACTCAGCCATGTGCCGCCTTGGCCGTGCTGGGCGAACTGAAAAACCGTCGGCGCCGTCGGAAACTTCGCCTGATATGCCGTCATTCCCGTGAGCCGTTGGCCCATGCGGATGGATTCCGGCAAATCCGTGCCACGCCGCGTTTGCAGACTGGGCTTATAGTCGAAAAGATCCAGTTGTGACGGCGCGCCGTGCTGGAAAAGATAAATGACGCGCTTGGCTGTCGGCGCGAAATTCGGGAATCCGGGTGGCCCGCCCTCGGCCTTGGCGTCGCCGGACAACAGCGATCCCAGCGCAGCCGTGCCGATCCCTGCGCCTGTCAGGCCGAAGAAATGCCGGCGCGTCATCATCAGTCGGTGATTATCAATAGGACTCACTGCTTGGTCACCACTTCATCCAGATTCAGCATCAGACTCGCGACGGATGCGTACGCCGCCAGTTCACGGGCATCCAACTTCGCGTCTGCCCGCGATTCGCCCTGACTCAAGTAGGCCGCGATCTCATTCGGTTTGCCCGAGAAATAATCCAAATGGAATTGGAAGCTGCCGCGCAGAACTTCCTGCTCCTTTGCCGACGGGAATCGGCCCGTAACCAGCCGGAATCCGAAACGCAGCCGCTGATCGGCGTTTGCGCCGCCTTCCTTCATAATTCTCTGGCCGATAAACCGGGCCGCCTCGACGAACGTAACATCGTCCATCAAATTCAGTGCTTGCAACGGAGTATTCGTCCGCGTCTCTCGAACCACGCACGCCTCGCGCGTCGCGGCATCGAAATTGATCATCTCCGGTGGAGCGATGGTACGCTTCCAGAACGTGTACAGGCTGCGGCGATACAGATCGTCACCATGGCTCTGAACATAATCCATGTCCTGCATGCTGGTTTCTTTCCAAAGCCCGGCGGGTTGATAGGGCTTTACCGAAGGCCCGCCGACTTTCTCGACTAGCAGGCCGGCATCGAACAGCACCTGGTCGCGGATCATCTCGGCGGGTAGCCGGAAACGCGGCCCGTGGGCCAGCAGCCGATTCTCAGGATCGCGCTGCAGCAGATCCGGAGTCACCTTGGATGACTGCCGATACGTCGCGCTGGTCACAATCAGTTTCTGCAAAGCCTTGACGTCCCATCCCGTGCGGACAAATTCGGTAGCGAGCCAATCAAGCAGCTCTGGATTCGAGGGCCATTCGCCCTGCGAGCCGAAATCCTCGACTGTTTTCACGATCCCGGTCCCGAAGTACATCTGCCAGAAGCGATTCACCGTGACCCGCGCAAGCAGGGGATTCTCCGGATCCACCAGCCATTCGGCGAAGCCCAGCCGGTTATCGGGCGCGCCGCTTGGAAGGGGCGGCAAAACCGAGGGAACGCCTGGCGAGACCTTGGCGGCCGGATGGTCGTAGGCGCCGCGCGTCAGCAGAAATGTCGACTTGGGCGGATTCGATTCCGCCATGATCATTACCGTCGGCAACGTGCGCTCGAATTTTTCTTTTTCCTCGCGCAGGTTCGCCAGACGCTGCCACGCGTCGCGAAGATCCGCAGGAGCGGCATTTTCCAGGTAATACCAGTGCAACTGCAGCTTTTCGATGTTCGACCGCTGCGGCTCCGGCTTGCCGGCGATCTCCTGAATCGATTCCGCGAGCGCGAGCGCTGAGATTTCGTCGGCGTTCAACTCGCGCGCGTAGACGCGGACCTCGTCGATTAGCCCCCGAAAACGCCGTTCCGGTCCCCATCCCGTGCCGATGTGAAACGTTTGCTTGAAAACGTTCCCGGCGTTGCGAAAAGGCCGGTAAAGCGTGTCCAGGAGGACGCGGGTTTTGGCAAGCTGACCATCGACATAAACGTGGACGCCCTCGGCCATCCGCGAGCCTGAGTAAGTCACGGTAATTTGGTGCCACTTCTTTGCATCGAGAGCCTGCTCGGTTTCCAGCCGGATGGCATCGTCGTCCCAATTGTTGGTGACATTGACGTACAGCCGTCCCTGATCGAAATGAACTCCGAAGCCTTTGCCCTTCGGATTGTCGACCATGCGCGACATGACGCTGCCGTCGGGAATGCCGTCGGAATAAACCCACGCGGACAGCGTAAAGCGGTCGTCGATATCGAAGCTCGCGACGTTGCCGGCGTCGAGGTACGCCTTCCCGTCGAAGGAAGCCGCGCGGCCGATTCGTCCCGGCGCGAATGGGACGGCGCCGTCCAGCACTTTTATGTCTTCTGTTTCAAAAGAAAGCGCGCCGGTTAATGCGCGCCCGGGCGTCCAGTATGTCTTCTCGCCCGATCGCAGCCCGTTCTGCCACTTTCGTTCGACTTTAGCCGTCTCCGCATCCCGCTTGCGAAGAAAATCTTCAACCGAGCGGATCTGCGCGTCGAAATCGTCGAGGCTCCGCTGCTGGTCGACCGTGGGAGCTTCAATCATCGGAGGCGAGTTGCCATACTTCATCGCGCGACCGAGTTCCGGAACGTTGTTGAAATACGCGAAGACCTGATAGAACTCTTTTTGGCTGAACGGGTCGTACTTGTGATCGTGACAGCGGGCGCAGCCGAGCGTCAGACCCAGAAAAACAGCCGACGTGGTCTCTACACGATCGACCACGTACTCAACCGCGTACTCTTCCGGAATGATTCCATCTTCCGTATTCGCGCGATGATTGCGATTGAAACCCGTGGCGATCTTCTGATCGCGCGTCGCAGTTGGCAGCATGTCGCCCGCGATCTGTTCGAGGGCAAATTGATTGAAGGGCTGGTTGCGATTGAACGCGTTGATCACCCAATCCCGCCAGCGCCACATGATCCGCTCGCCGTCGAACTGGTAGCCGTTGCTATCGGCGTACCGCGCGCCGTCAAGCCACCGGAACGCCATGCGTTCGCCGTAGCGTGGCGATGTCAGCAACCGGTCTACTACCTTCTCATAAGCGTTCGCGGACGAATCCTTCAAAAACGCATCGATCTCGGCAGGCGTCGGCGGGAGCCCGGTCAAATCGAGCGAAACGCGCCGGATCAAAGTTTCCTTGCTCGCTTCGGCTGACGGCTGCAATCCCTCCTGGTCCAGGTGGTGGAGCACGAAACGATCGATCGGATTGCGCGGCCACGCTGTATCCTTAACGTCCGGAAGAGCCGCGCGGACGGGGGGAATTAAGGACCAGTGCTTCTGCCACTTCGCTCCTTGCGCGATCCACTGTTTCAGCGTCTCGACCTCGGCGTCCGTGAGCTTCACGCCGGTGAAGGCCGGCGGCATACGTTGCGCGGGTTTCTCAGACGTCACGCGACGGATCAGTTCGCTCGACGCCGGATCGCCGTCCACGATGGCATGCTTGCCGCCCGACAGCTCCGCCTTCGCGGCTGCTTCGCTATCCAGACGGAAGGGAACGTTTTTAGACTTCGCGTCTGGCCCGTGGCAGGTGTAGCATTTGTCCGAGAGAATGGGCCGCACGTCGCGATTGAACTCGATGGAGGCGCCGAACAGCGGCAACGCAGCCGTGAGCAATGCTAGCATGTTCCAGAATCGCATCGCAGACACATTTCGAGTCTATCACCGCCAATTCGTAACGTCGCCGGCGCGTAGTATAATTTCGTCGAGTCAAATGACGTTGCCGCGCTATGTGCTTCCGATCGTTCTGAGTTTTGTGGCGTCCGCGCAGAACTACCAGCCTGCTCCTGAAAATCTCAAGGCTCGCGAGTGGTTCCAGGACAACCGCTTCGGCTTGTTTATACACTGGGGTGTCTACAGCGTTCTCGGTAGGGGCGAATGGGTCATGAATAACGACAAGATTCCCGTCGCCGAATATGAAAAACTGCCGGCGGAGTTCAACCCCACTGAATTCAACGCGGCCGAGTGGGTCGCGATGGCCAAAGACGCCGGGATGAAATACATCACCATCACCAGCAAGCATCACGACGGATTCGCGATGTGGGGAACCAAACAGAGCGATTGGGACATTGTCGATCGCACGCCTTATAAGAAAGACGTGCTGAAGATGCTCGCCGACGAGTGTCATCGCCAGGGCATCAAGCTGTTTTTCTATCATTCGCAGCTCGATTGGCACAATCCAGACTACTTTCCGCTCGGCCGGACCGGCCTGACTGCCGGACGACCATCTGGCGGAACCTGGAACCGCTATCTCGACTACATGGACAGCCAGCTCCGTGAATTGCTGACCGGTTACGGCGAGATCGGCGGCATCTGGTTCGACGGCATGTGGGACAAACCCGACGCCGACTGGCGGCTTCAACAAACGTATTCGCTGATTCACAGCCTTCAGCCGGCCGCGATGGTCGGGAGCAATCATCATCTGAAGCCGTTCCCGGGCGAAGACTTTCAAATGTTCGAGAAAGATCTCCCCGGCGGACGAACGGCGGAGTTTAACAGCAAGTCCGAAATCGGCAATCTGCCGCTCGAAAGCTGCGACACGATCAACGGCGCATGGGGTTATAACAGCAGCGATAAGCGCTTCAAATCGTCCACTCAGTTAATTCAGTACCTGGTAAAAGCGGCCGGCAATAACGCCAATTTCCTGCTGAACGTCGGCCCGATGCCGACTGGCAAGATTCAGCCCGAGTTTACGGAAAGGCTCCACGCGGTGGGTGAGTGGATCCGCAAGAACGGCGAATCAGTCTACGGAACTCGCGGCGGTCCGATCAAGCCGCGCTCGTGGGGTGTCACCACCCAGAAGGGTCCGAAAATCTACGTGCACGTGCTTGATTGGACCGACGCCGTTCTGGCGCTGCCCGAAATGAAAGATGTCAAGTCCGCCGCAACGCTTTCCAGCGGAGAAGCGGTTCGGGTGACGCACGCACCAGGCGCGACGCTGCTTCGCCTGCCTGAGCATCGCGATCCGGTCGATACGGTGATTGTCCTCAGCCGATAAGTGATGCTGACCCGGCGTGAAGCTCTACTAGGCGCTCTGGCATTCGCGGGGGCGCGCGATGGCTTAGCGAAGGCCTCGCAGCCGTCTGTCCCGCTGGCGTTCGACGTCCCGCCGCACGCCTGCGACTGCCATACGCACATCTTCGGAAATCCGAAGAAATTCTACTATTGGCCGAGCCGCGCCTATACGCCGGAACCGGCCTTGCCGAAAGAGATGGCTGCGCTGCATCGCAAGCTGCACATCGAGCGCGTGGTCATTGTGACGCCTAGCGTGTATGGCCCCGATAACTCAGCGACGCTCAACGGGATGAAAGCGCGCGGCCCGAATGCCCGCGGCGTCGCCGTGATCGACGAACTGACTTCGGAGCGTGCGCTTGAGGCGATGGCGCGCGAAGGCATCCGCGGAATCCGGCTGAATCTTGCAACCGGAAACCAGATCGACGCAGAGGGCGCGCGGACCCGTCTGCGCGAGGCCGCCGATCGCGTAAAGAAGCACAACTGGCACATCCAGATGTTCACGACCTTGCCCGTGATCGCGGCCATCAAAGACGCGGTCCGCGATTCGCCCGTGCCCGTCGTTTTCGATCATTTCGGCAGCGCCCAAGCATCGCTGGGGGTAGAACAGCCCGGGTTCGCGGACCTGATTGACCTGGTCCGCGCGGGAAACACCTGGGTCAAGATTTCCGGCGCGTATCGTTCTTCGCAGCAGGCGCCCGATTACGCCGATGTCGCCCCGCTCGCCAAAGCGTTGATCGCCGCGAACGCGGACCGGGTCCTTTGGGGCACCGACTGGCCTCATCCGAATTCCGCGACGCCGGCAGGCCACAAGCCGACCGAGATAACGCCGCTATTCGCCATCGACGATGCGCGCCTGTTCAACCAATTTGCCCAATGGGCGCCCGATCCCGCGCTTCGCACCAAGATTCTGGTGGACAATCCCGCGCGGTTGTACGGATTTTAGTTCTGCCGCATCGCCCAGTCGAGTTTGTAGTAAAACGCCTTCTCCATCATCGCCAGATGCGCGCGATAGCCTTCCGGATCGATAAACGGATTTGGCCCGCCTTGGGCTAGCCTGGCCTGCTTCTCCGCGAGCCCATAGAACTTGGCGTGCGATGCGAGAAACACATCGCACGGCAGGCTCTTCAACACTTTGAAGCCGCGCTGATAATCCTCGACGATGTTTGGATAGGCGTCATTGTTGACCAGGGTGTTCGCGTTATTCACGCCGATGCTGCCGACGATCACGACATTGTAGGTCTTGCCGCCGTCCTGGGTCTTCAGACTCCAACTGGTGCATCCCTTCGTGTGCCCGGGCGTAAGGTGCGCCACCAGAACATTCCCACCGTGCCGGACTTCGTCTTTATCGTGCAGAACGCGGCTCACTTTCACCGCCGGAAATCCGCCGCGCCCGGCCGCGGGATGTTCCATGGTGTCCACGTCCGCGTCCATCACCATGAACGACGCGCCCGTGAGTTCCTTGACGCGAGCGGTCCCCGCGCAGTGATCGCCATGCGCGTGGCTGATCAGGATGACCTTAATATCCTGGAACTTGAATCCAAGCTGCTCGACGCTCTTTTGAATCAGCGGCACGGAACTTTCGAAATCCGGGTTGATCAAAATGTGCCCTTGCGGCGATGTAATCAGAAACGACGCGTAGTCAGCCGTGCCGACATAATAGATGTTCCCGATCACTTTGTGAGCCGGAAACGGTCCGTTGGCGTCCTCATTCGAGACAGGATTCGCCTCCCACGGAGTCAGGATCGGAGGCAAAGTTTCCTTTGGAATCGCGGGCTTCGCCGATGCCGATTGCGCTTGCATGGCGGCCGGCAGGACAACCGTGATAACGGCAATGGCAAAGATGGAACAGCGCATGTTTTAGTCCCTCCTCGTGTGGGGCTTTTCAGGCAGTATCCATGCTACTACGGCGATGCAATTATCATGAAGTGTCCCCTATGTCCGCTCTTCAAGCCGAGTCCGCCGAGCTGAGTCCGTATTTTCGATTCTCGCGAACCGAATGGGCCACGCTCCGCGCATCCACTCCCCTGCCGCTCAACGAAGCGGATCTTGTCACGTTGCGCGGCATCAACGAAGATATTTCGCTCGACGAAGTCTCGGACATTTTTCTTCCTCTGTCGCGGCTGTTGAACTTGTACGTTCGCGCAACCCAATCGCTACACAAGGCGACGGACACGTTTCTCGGCAACGCACCCGCCAAGATCCCGTACATCATCGGCATTGCGGGATCGGTCGCGGTTGGAAAAAGCACCACCGCGCGTATTCTCCAGGCTCTGCTTTCGCGCTGGCCGGACCACCCCCGCGTCGATTTGGTCACCACGGACGGCTTTCTGTATCCGACAGCGGCGCTGGAGGAACGCGGGCTGATGAACCGCAAGGGATTTCCCGAAAGCTACGATCAGCGTCGCCTGGTGCGTTTCCTGACGGAAATCAAGAGCGGGGAGCGGGAAGTTGGCGCGCCCGTCTATTCGCACCTGTTCTACGACACGGTCGAAGGTGTGGTTCAAAAAGTGTGCCAGCCCGACGTGCTGATTGTCGAGGGCCTTAACGTTCTGCAAACCGGCAGTGCCCGTATCTTCGTCAGCGATTTCTTCGATTTTTCGATTTACATCGACGCTGACGAGGAGATCATCGAACGCTGGTACGTCGCCCGGTTTCTGAAGTTGTGCGAGACCGTTTTCCGCAACCCGGATTCGTATTTCAAGCGGTATGCGAACCTGACCCGGGCCGAGGCGATCGAAAAAGCGCACTCCATCTGGCACAGCATCAACGGGCCGAATCTACGCGAGAATATCCAGCCCACTCGCGAGCGCGCCCAGCTTATCCTGCGAAAGAGCGAAGATCACGGCGTGGAGGAGGTTTGGCTACGGAAACTGTAGGCGCGATCGCGCTCGAACAGCGCGTACTGGAACGCGTCGATTCGATGGCCGAAGAAGCGCTCGCATTCCTCCAGGAACTGATCGCGATTCCGACCGTCAATCCTCCCGGCGAATACTACCGCCCCTGCGCCGAATTGATCGGCTCGCGACTCGCGGCGTTTGGCTACGACGTGCTCTACGTTCCGGCGGACGATATGCCGGAGCACACTGCACAGTATCCACGTGTCAATGTGATCGGTGCGCTTCGCGATTCGGCGCCGCGTCCCTGTCTCCACTTCAACGGACACTTCGATGTCGTGCCCGTAGGCGACGGCTGGACCGTTGATCCATTCGCAGGCCTGGTTCGCGACGGCAAGATCTTCGGCCGTGGCGCGACCGATCAAAAGGCTGGCATCGCTGCGTCGATTTACGCTGTGGAGGCGATCCGCCGCGCCGGTGTCGGTTTGGCCGGGCGCGTGGAGCAGAGCGGTACGGTAGATGAGGAAAGCGGCGGCTTTGCGGGCATGGCGTATCTCGCGCAGCGCGGGTACGTGAGCCGGGACCGCACGGATTTCGTCATCATCACTGAGCCGCTGAACGTCGACCGCGTGTGCCTGGGACATCGCGGCGTCTACTGGTTCGAGGTCGCGACCCTCGGCCGGATCGCCCATGGCAGCATGCCATTCCTCGGCGTCAGCGCGATCAGCAAAATGGCGGACCTCATCGGCGCAATCGAGCGGGAGTTGAAGCCTGTGCTGAGCGGCCGAACTACGGCGATGCCGGTCGAGCCTGCCTCAGCCCGCCGTCCCAGCATCAACATCAATTCCATCTCCGGCGGCCAGCCTTCGGGTGGCATCCAGACGCCGTGTGTGGCGGACCGGTGCCAGGCTATCTTCGACCGCCGGTTTCTCATGGAAGAACCCATTGCGCAGGTTCGCGGGGAGATCGAAACGATCCTTCAAAGAATCGCCGCTGGCGATCCTGATTTTCGCTACGAAGTTCGAGATCTGATGACCGTGCAGCCCGTGCTGACCGACGCGAAGTCACAACTCGTGACCACTATGGCAGGAGCTATCCGCGACGTTCTGTCGAACGAGCCGCCGCTCGTCGCCAGCCCTGGAACTTACGACCAGAAACACGTCATGCGCCTCGGCCACGTCGACCAATGCATCGCCTACGGCCCCGGCATCCTGCATTTGTCGCATCAACCGGACGAGTACTGCCGCGTGGATCACTTCGTCGATGCGTGTAAGGCGATGGCCCTTGCGACGCTTCGTCTGGTCGGAACCGCCTAAACCGGCGGCTGGAATCGTCCGTCGATTGCCGTCCATCCGCCATCGACAAACAAAACCGCGCCGGTGACATAGCTGCTTGCGTCGGATGCTAGAAATACAATTGGTCCGGCCATTTCATCCGCGCTAGCCCATCGACCGAGCGCGTTCTTGTTGGCGTAAGCGCTGTACCATTCAGACCGGTTTTTGATCGGCTGGGTAAGCGGCGTTTCCACCACGCCCGGTGCGATGCAGTTCGCCCGCACGCCGACCGGTCCCAATTCCGCTGCGAACGTTCGCGCCAGTTGGACTAGTCCCGTCTTCGTCGCCGCATAAACGCCTTGACCCGGCTCCGTGGTAACCGAGCGAATCGACGACAGCAAAATAATGCTACCGCTCTTCTGTTCGCTCATGACCTGCGCGACCGCTTTGGCGATGAGAAACGTTCCCTTCAAATTGAGGCGGACGACTTTGTCGAACTCCTCGCCCGAATATTGCAACAAGGGTTTGCGGACGTTCACGGCAGGCGTTGAAACCAGTACGTCGATGTGGCCATGCTTCTGACGGACCGCCCCTACGACGCGCGCGATCGCCGCTTCATCCAGGATGTCGAGAGTCTCAGCCTGCGCCAGTCCGCCGTTATCACGGATTTCGGCCGCAACCCGGCCCGCGCCCTCGCCATCTATGTCCGCGCAGATGGTGATCGCGCCCGCTTGGGCGAGGCCCAGGGCCCCGGCGCGCCCGATTCCCGAAGCCGCGCCCGCGACCAAAGCAACTCTGTTATCGAGACGAAAAAGCGAAGATAAGTCTGCCACTCAGGCGTTTTCCGTACTTGGGTCGATCATCTTCCGGATCTCGGTGATCTTCGTTGCGGGAAATCCGCTGATCTCCGCGTGCCGGCGAATGATCTGTTCGTCTTTCGCCAAATAAACGCAAAACGTCTTGTCTCCCGCCACGAACGATTCCAGCCACTGGATATCCGGGCCAAGCTGCCGGAGCGCTGCGTTGGACTTTTTGGCGGCGGCGCGCAACTGCTCGCGTTCCAGTGTGCCGACCTGCGGAATCTCCCGTTCGATGATGTATTTTTTCATGTCTTCACTCTAGGCGTTGCCATTACCACGGTTCTATCAAGAGTGTAACTTCAAACACGGTAGTCCAATTTCCCATGGATCGCGGAGCGCTCGACACCGGCGGCTGAAGGACATATAATTTTTTCGTCAACACGGATGCCGTGCGCAGTGCGGTTTCTGAGGAGCTTTCACAATGCCCACCAAAATTTCTCAGTCCGACCACAAGTTAATCGGCAAGAACTATCCAACACCTGACCTGCTGGCCAAAGTCACCGGGAAATCGAAATATGCGGAAGACTATCGCGCCGAGGGCATGTTGTTTGCCAGACTCCTGCTGAGCCCATTGCCCCACGCACGCGTGAAGCGCATCGATACCAGCGCGGCTCTGGCGATGCCCGGGGTTAAGGTCATCCTCACTGCCGACGATCTCGCCCCTCCTGCCGACAGCCTCACCGATAACGGCACCGTGATCCGCGCGAATAAGCTCGGTGAACAGGGCCTGACGATGGAGCCGGTGTACCAGGGCGAGCCTATTCTTGCCGTCGCCGCCATCGATGAACTTACTGCCGCCGCGGCGATCGAAAAGATCAATATCGAGTTCGAGCGGCTGCCGTTCGTCGTCGATCCGCTGGAAACTCTTCGTCCCGGCAGCCCCAATCCGCGCTTGCAGGGAAACGTATGGGTCCGGCCCGCGGCGCCCCCCGCCGGCCAGGCTCGAAATGTCGCTCCAGTGCCCATGATTCAAGAACTAAAGTGGACCGAAGCCGACTTTGCCGAAGCCAAGGACGGCCAGCTTCCTACCGGCAAAGCGACCGACGAATGGACCTTCGGGGATCTCGATGCCGGATTCAAGAAAGCTGCGTTTACGATGGACCACACCTTCGTTACGCCCAACACCAGCCACATCTGTCTCGAAACCCGCAGCGCGCTTGCGTATTGGCAGAACGGTAAAGTCTTCGTCCACACGGGCACCCAGAGCACCGCGCAAACCGTCCCGGCCATTGCGCGCTGGCTGGGGGTGACTCCCGATCAAGTGGTCCTCATCAGCGAATACACCGGCGGTGGATTCGGTAGCAAGGGAACCGGTGCAATCTCCGTCATCATTCCGGCGCTGCTCGCGCGCAAGGCGAATGCGCCCGTCATGATGCGCATCAGCCGGGAAGAGGAGCATTACATCGGCCGCGCGCGTCCCGCCGTCCTGGGCCGCATGAAGATCGGATTCTCCAAAGAAGGCCGCATTACCGCGCTTGACATGTTCGTGATCTGCGACAACGGGCCGTATGACGCCGTCGGCGACGCCGGTTCGTCCGGCCGCATTGTATCGCTGCTGTATCAACCGGAGGCCATGCGCTGGCGCGGTTTGACGGTCCTGACCAACACTCCTCCACGCGGCGCCCAAAGCGCTCCCGGAGGCATGCAAGGGATCGCGATCATGGAAACCGCCCTTGCGAAGGCGTCGCGGAAGCTCAATGTCGATCAGGTCGCAATACGCCGTATCAATGCTCCCGAAGGAAAAGCGCCCTTCGGACCTCCCGGGGCCGGCGGGAAGCTGCCGCATGCGACCAGTTCGTTCGTTAAGGAAGCCCTCGACAGCGGCGCCAAGCAGTTCAAGTGGGAAGAACGGGTTGCGCAGCCCAAGCGCAGCGGATCGAAAGCCCGCGGCGTCGGCGTTTCCATCAGCGCCTACTCCGGAGGCTCCATCGGATTTGACGGGCTGATCATCATCAAACCCGACGGCAAGCTCTATGTGCAATCGGGAATCGGCAATCTGGGAACGGAGTCCGTCCATGACGTTCATCGCGTGGCCGCTGAGATCCTCGGCGTGCCATGGGAAAAGGTCGAAATCACGTGGGGAAGCTCGGCCAAGAATTTGCCCTGGACCTGCGTTTCCGGCGGCAGCCAGACCACGCATGCGATGACCCGCGCCGCGCACGCCGTAGCCATGGAAGCCAAGAAGCGGCTCCAGGAAATTGCCGCGAAAGACCTGGGTGGCAAATCTGAGGATTATGACGTCGCCAATGAGCGCGTATTCCGCAGAGGGGGCGGCGCAGGTTTGACCCTTGCG
>DATGGL010000340.1:0-12764 GCA_035308605.1 Bryobacteraceae bacterium | reverse complement strand
CCTGCTTCAATCGCCGGACCAAGAAATTCGATCGACCGTCCGATACGTATATGCCGGAAATCAGCGAGGACGGCTGACACTTGGCGCGCCCGACCAGCCGGACGCGCGTATTCAGAAATTGCTCGCCGAGCTGCTGGATTCGCGCCAGGAAGACGCCCTGGCGGTGACGCTGCCTTTGATCGCCGAGCTTCCGATTGGATGCACATTCACGCGAGACCAGGGCCTTGCCTGGAGCGTCGAGAAAATCCTCCGTGAAGACAATGTCCCCGCATTTGCATCGGTCCTGCGCGCCGCGGCTGTGTTCCCGAGTATCGCCGACATGCCGCTGATGCGCACGGAAATTCTGCGCGCGCTGGCGAGCGAAGACAATGACACGCAGCAGGCCGGCGTCGATCTGGTCTTGTCTCGCTACATCACCGATGTGAATACGGACGAACTGACCAGCCAGTTCATCGCGGCCATGCACGGGCGCGAACGGGCAATGTTCATCGACAAACTGGATCCGAACAAATACGCACTGCGCCTTAGCGCGGCCAGTTCGTATCGCGTCGGTCTCGCTCCTTTGCCGCCGGACGACAATCTCTTCTCCAGTCCGGTGGTGCAGGACGCAATTATCGAAAGCCTCGCAAGCCGTTCACCGCTGGTCCGTGAAGCCACGCTGGATCTGGTGCGCGCGCAGCCGAAGCTTCAGGAGATGACGGCGGTCCGCAGCGCGATGCACGGCGAGGCGCGCCGGAACCAGCCGGATTTCGATTATTTCGTCTCCAAGATCGAGCCGATTCTTTCGAAGCCCGGCCCCGACGGGAAGGCATGCGTAATCTGCCATGCATCCCACGCGCTCTTCCGGCTGCGCATCCCCACCGATCACGGACGGTTCACTGCGGAACAAAGCCGCGAAAATTATCGGAATGCCCTGAAGGTGGTTAACGTGGCCGAACCACGCAAGAGCCTGCTGGTGATCAAGCCGACGCGCCCCAACGATAGCGTCGGCGATGCCAACCTGTACCTTGCAACGCACAATGGCGGCGAACGCTGGCAGACGAATGAGGCCAGCGTTGAATATCAGACCGTCCTCGAATGGATTCGCGGCGCGAAGCTTCCCTGACGTTCCGGTCACGCAGTGCCGCGCTTTTGGCGTACAATGTGGCTCTCGGAAGGAGTCACTCTATGCGACCAATCCTATTCGGACTTCTCTGCGGCGTTACGCTCGGCGCCGCCGCGGTTTCCGATAAGCCGGAAGCGCCCTTCAAGCTCGCGACGTTCGAAGCCGAAGGAAAAACCCGGGTTGGGATGGTGCTGGGCGATCGCGTTCTCGACCTCGCCGCGGCGAATGCATACGTCGCAAAACAGGCTGGTTTGCCCGCGGCCCAGCTTCCCTCCGAAATGCGCGTCCTGATTGAGCAGAGCAACACGGCATCGAAACGGCTCTTTCAAATCGCGAACTATCTGAGGGACAAAAAAGTCGACGGGCAGCCATTCGTGTTTGCGCTGGATAAGGTGTCGATCA
This sequence comes from Bryobacteraceae bacterium, assembly GCA_035308605.1. Taxonomy (GTDB): domain Bacteria; phylum Acidobacteriota; class Terriglobia; order Bryobacterales; family Bryobacteraceae; genus Palsa-187. The sequence continues at coordinate 11,257 of DATGGL010000340.1, read as the reverse complement.
AGGCGCCCATCAAGTATCCGTGGAATCTTCTGAACATGGCCGCGAATTACTGGACCCACGCCAAGGAAATGGGCGTGATGAAGGATATCAATCCGGATCGCGACGATCCGTATATTTTCGCGAAGTCGCCGCGGTCATGTATCGTCGACCCGGGCGCGCCGTTCTACATTCCAGCGGACCGCAAACGCATCGATTGGGAGGGGGAATTGGCCGTGATCATCGGCAAACCTGCGTTCCACGTTGGCAAGGAGAAGGCTCTCGATTACGTATTTGGCTACAGCATCATGTACGACGTTTCCGACCGAGGCTCGGGCAGCCGCAAAGATCCCATGTTTCAAGGGCCGGACTGGTTCGGGGGCAAGAGCCGGGACGGCGCCGCTCCGTTTGGTCCGTTCATCGTGCCCAAGGAATTCATGTCGAACCCGCACGACATTCACATCATGACGCGCGTGAACGGGGTGGTGAAGCAGGACGGAAACACCAGCGACATGATTTACGACGTAGAACATCAGATCGCGTACATCACGTCGATCATGACGCTCTATCCGGGCGACGTGATTTCGAGCGGGACCATGGGCGGCGTCGGCGTGGCGCGCAAGCCTCCCGAGTTTTTGAAACCGGGGGATGTTGTTGAGATCAGCATCGACGGAATCGGCTCTCTGAAGACGCCGATGGCCGCGATGCCGGAAAGGCCTGCAAGGTAAGCATGTATCGTTTCTTTTTGTGTTTTGCAGTCAGTTTTGTGGCGCGCGCCGCAAATCCGACCGCTGACCTTCTCGCGGAACTCATTCGGGTAGATACCAGCAACCCGCCTGGGAACGAAGCCAAGCTGGACGAGCTCCTGGCAGCTAAGCTGAAGCCGCTGGGGTTCACCGTCGAAATGTTCCCCACGCCGCAGGCCGGCAAGTCGCACATGATCGCGCGGCTCAAAGGCGACGGAAGCGCGAAGCCGGTGCTGATCGCGTCCCATGCGGACGTGGTCGGCGTCGAGCGCGAAAAATGGAGCGTTCCGCCGTTCGATGGCGTCATCAAAGACGGCTATGTGTGGGGCCGCGGCGCGATCGACTTCAAGGGCGGCGTCGCGGTCTTTGCCGAAGCCGTGATGCGTCTGGCGCGAAACAAAGTGCCGCTCAAGCGCGACGTCATTTTCATGGTGGAAGCGGACGAGGAAAGTGCACCGAACAACACTACCTGGCTTGCGCAAACCCAATGGGAGAAGATGGACTGCGAGTTCGCCTTGAATGAAGGCGGATGGATCATGAAGCGGCCGGATGGAAAGGTCCGCTACGTCAGCATCTCGACCGCGGACAAATCCGCGGTAACACTGGTCCTGACGGCGCATGGAACGTCGACCCATTCATCAATGCCGCGTCCCGACAGCGCGATTTTCAGCCTGGCGAAGGCGCTTTCCAAACTATCCGATTACGAAACCAAGCCGGAACTGACGGCGAGTACCCGCGAGTTCTTCTTGACGCTTGCCAAGACCAGCGAGCCGCCGATGTCCACATACTTTACCGATCTGGTCAACAGCAAAGATCCCGCCGTGGTGGCCCGGGCCGATAAAGAAATCAGCCAAGACATCCTTCTGCACGCCATCATGCGGAACACGATCGCGCCGGTCCTGCTGCAAGCCGGATTTCGCGGCAACGTAATCCCCGGCTCCGCGGATGCGACCATCAATTTCCGCACCATCCCCGGGACCACCCCCGAAGACCTGATTGCTGAGATGAAACGCGTGATTGGGGACCCGAGCGTCGACGTCGCCATTCCTCGCGCGGCCGCCGCGCCGCGCCGGGCCGCCGAATCGTCCACCGGCACCGAACTTTATCGAGCGCTTGCCGAAAGCGCGGGCAAAGTGTGGCCGGGCGTTCCCGTCACGCCGTATCTATTCCAGGCGGGCACGGACGCGGCCGCGTGGCGCAGCCGCGGCGTTCCGGTTTACGGAATCTACCCCTATCCGATTTCGAACGAAGATCTCAGCCGGATGCACGGAAACGATGAGCGCGTGCCGGTAGAGTCCCTGGAGCAGGGCACCGATCTGATTTATCGGACCCTCCTGCGCGTCGCCGCAAAGTAATTCTGAACCTTGCGGCCGAGTTCCACGTATAGTCTGTACATGGGCAACCTCCTGGCCGACGTCCGCCATTCCGTTCGCGTTCTGGCGAAAAGTCCCGGATTCACCATCGTCGCCGTGCTCGCGCTGGCGCTCGGGATCGGAGGCAATGCGGCGATCTTTTCAGTGATCGATCGCGTCCTTTTGCGGCCGCTGCCGTTTCCGGATTCCGAGCGAATGATGGCAGTAGCGCGCCACTATCCGAACGGCGATGCGGATTCAGTGTCGATACCAAAGTTCATGGCCTGGCGGCAGTGTCACGCGTTTCAGTCGATTGCGGCTTATGATTTCGGCGTTGCGGTCAACATGGGATCGGCGGACCGGCCGGAGCCGGTAAACGCGCTCCACGTGTCATCCGGCTTCTTCGACGTCTTTGGCGTCAGCCCCATTCTCGGCCGGACATTTACGCCCGAGGAAGATCTTCCGAACGCGGGAAAATTCGTAGTGCTGACTTTCGGTGCCTGGAAAAATCGCCTCGGCGGCGATGCCGGTGTCGTGGGCAAGCCGGTGCTGTTGAATGCCGAGCCGTACACCGTTCTGGGGGTCCTGCCGGAGGCCTACGAGCCCGATCCGCCGGCGGAGCTGTATCTTCCGGCGCAATTCGATCCCGCCAGCACGAACCAGGGCAATATTTATTCGGTTGTAGGGCGGCTCCGGCCCGAAGCGTCGGCTGGATCGGCGCAGGCGGAATTGAATGTGATTCAGGATGCGTTCCGCGCCAGCCATCCCGACATTGCGGACAAATCGGAGGGCGTGGGCGTCCGGCCCCAGCGCGAAATGATCAGCGGCGACATCCGCCCAGCCCTGCTCGTACTGGCTGGCGCCGTCAGTTTTGTCCTCTTGATGGCGTGCGCCAACGTTGCAAATCTGCTTCTCGCCCGCGCGGCGGATAGAAGGCGTGAGCTCGCCATCCGGACAGCGGTCGGTGCGAACCGGCGTCGTATCGTGATGCAGCTCCTGACCGAGAGTCTGATGCTCGCGCTGGCGGGCGGCGTCGCGGGATTGGCGGTGGGCGAGGCAGGAGTGCGGCTGCTTCTCGCATTCAGCCCCGGCAATATTCCCCGCATCAACGCGACCGGGCATGCGACGGCAGCGATCAGTATGCTCGACTGGCGGGTGCTGGTTTTTCTGGTCGGGATTTCGCTGATAACCGGCGTGATTTTCGGGCTGTTTCCCGCGATTCAAGTGTCCCGGCTGGATGTTAACTCCGCTCTCAAAGAGTCGAGCAGCCGTTCCGGCACCGGACTGAAGCACAATCGCGTCCGTGGAGTGCTGGTGGTGAGCGAAATCGCGCTGGCGTTGATCCTGCTGGTTGGCGCTGCTCTGATGATCCGGACGTTCGCGAGTCTGCGTTCCGTGAAAACCGGATTCGACGCCTCGAACGTGCTGACGATGCGGACCTCGCTCTCAGGCGCCCGCTATGGCACCACCGCGCAAGTCGCCAGCATGACGCAGCAGGCCATGGAGCGGATCGAGGGACTGCCGGGCGTCGCGTTCGCCGCTTGCACCGTCGTGTTGCCGGGGCAAATGGGGCTCGACCTGCCTTTCAGCATCGAAGGGCGCGCGCCGAAGATCAACGGCAAATGGGAGGGCGACGAACAGTGGCGCTTTGCGTCGCCGCATTATTTCGATGCCCTGCGCATCCCTGTCCTGCGCGGCCGCGCGATCGACCGGCGCGATACCGGCCAATCGCCGCGTGTCGTGATCGTAAATGACGCCTTCGCCAAAAAATATTTCCCGAACGAAGATCCGCTGGGCCATCAGCTTTTGATCGGCCGAGGCATCGGTCCGGATTTTGAGGAACCGGTTCGCGAGATTGTCGGCGTCGTCGGGAGCACAACGGAACGAGGGTTAGCGAACGGACTGGTGCCCGCCATGTACGTTCCGGAGCCGCAGGTGAAAGATAACCTCACCAAGCTGGCCAATGGTCTGCTCCCGCTGACTTGGGTGATCCGGGCGAACGGCGATCCGCTGGCGATCGCGCCGGCGGTGCGCCGCGTGTTCGACGGGATCGACGCGCAGCTCGCGCCGTCGAGAATTCAGACGATGGAGCGCGTAATGTCGGACTCAACACGGCGCGAAAACTTCAACATGCTGCTGTTGAGCGTCTTCGCCGGAGTCGCGCTGCTTCTGGCCGCGATCGGGATCTATGGACTGATGTCTTACGCCGTCCAACAGCGCACCCAGGAAATCGGCATCCGGATGGCGCTGGGCGCGGGCCGCGGCCGGATGATGCGGCTGATCATGGGGCAGGGAATGCGGCTGGCGGCGATCGGGATCGTAGTAGGGCTAGGAGCAGCCTACGGTCTGACGCGCTTTCTCGCCGGTCTGCTCTTCAACGTGACAGCCACCGATCCCTGGACCTTCGCTTTGGTGGCGGGGATCCTGTCGGCGGTGGCGCTGGTGGCAGCTTTCGTTCCGGCTCACCGTGCAACTCGGATCGATCCGGTTCTCGCGCTGCGCCAAGAGTAGCTAAGTAGGACCAAGAGGCCGCGAACAAGCGTAACTCTAACGCACGCTGGACAACTCTCCTGCTGGAGCGACAGCGGCTCTGGGAGCAGTGAGATATGGCTCGACGTTCGCGAGTGCACGTTCGCAGTAATCTGATTTCTCGCCAACGGGAGCGACGTATTGCATGGCATATTCCGCATCCTCCCGCGATCCTCCTCGTAGCAATACCCACGTCGCCAAGTACTGCTGTGCCAGGCAGCCGCCCGCCGTGGCGATGTTACCTTCAGCGTAAAAAGGCTGGTCCAGCACCCGAACCCCAGCTTCAATCACCCACGGCTTGGTGGTCACATCCGTACAGGCAGGACGATCTCCCAGCAACCCCAGCTTGGCGATCAGCAGTGTGCCCGAACACTGAGCGCCAATGAGCTGCCTGCTCGGGTCCAGCTTAATCTTGCTCAGCAAATCGGCATCCTTGACCAGATCCCTGGTCTTGCTGCCGCTTCCGATGAGCACGGCATCCGCTTCCGATGCGAACGCAAGATCCCGCTCTGCGTGAATCTTTACACCATTCATGGACGTGACGGTAGGCGTCGGAGCCGTGATGTACGCCCGCCAGCCCTTCGGCTTCAGGCGATTCAGAATCCCGGCGGAGATGAACGAGTCCAACTCATTAAATGCGTCTAACGTCAGTATGGCTATCTGCATGAATGACACTCCTTCGGCGGCGACGTCGCCTCAGCCCAACCCGTCGCAGGCCGCTTCAACGCTTGGGTAAAACTTGAACACTGTATCCAGCCGCGTGACGCGGAAAGAATCGCGCACAGTTCCGCTCGCCGCGGCCAGGCGCATCTGCCCGCCGGCTTGCCCTAAACGGCCGTAAGTATCGATAAACCGCCCGATTCCCGTGGAGTCGATGTGCGTGATTCCGCTTAGATCGAAAACCAGGTTCTTGCGCCCGCTTTTCAATAATTCCGGGATCAGGGTTTCGAGCTGCACGGCAGCTTCCCCCAGCATCAGTTTTCCGCGCAGCGTGATGATGCTGGTGGCGGCCTGCACGTCCTGGCGTTCGACGTCGAGCGACATCGGCTCCCGTTTACTCTACCTTCTCCAGCACTTCATGATACTGGACCGTTTCCCCGTTGGCGTGCTTTGCCGTTCCATCCCGAACCAGAGTCTTACGGTCGGCCGAAACGATGTAAGTTGCTTTTCCGACGACGTCGCGGCCCATTTTCGTCTCCATCAGGTAGACATGTTCGTCGAGCTTCTTGCGAAGCTTGGCGATTCTCAACGCGTCGTGGACCTTGTGGAGATTGGTTTCCTCCATCGACGTGTGGTTGTACGTCGGTGAGCCCGTCACAATGTAGTCATAGCCGTCGGGGCGGGCATAATAGTTGGCGCCATGCTTCTGCCCGTCGGTGGTGACGCTGGCCGATTGATAACGGATTCCATCGCGCTCCTCCAGAATCCGAAGCTCCAGTTGCGTCGGCGGCTCGCCCACGCTGAACTTCGATTCTTCTCGTTTCAATCGCCAAGTTCCGGAAAGCGGCGTCTTCGGGCCCGGCAGGACCTTCATCATCAGATTCTTGTATTCGACCACGCTGCCGGCGTTGTGTTGCTGCAAGGCCAGGTATCCGGCCGTAAACGTATTCTTTTCGTCGATGAAATCCACGGTTTTCTTGTCGTTCACGAAAATCTGGATATGGTTGCCTTCGACGATAATGTGCTGGGTCCACCACGTATCGTCCTGGATCAATTGCTCAAAGACTTTTACGAAATTGTAGAGACTGCCGGTGCGCACCGGATCGGTGTGAGTGTTGTCCACCTGCGCCTCGTAGCCCTTCGGGAATCCGGGGCCGAAAGCGGTCCGAAAGTACATGCCCGAATTTCCGCCGTGATTGATGCGCACCTCGGCCTTAAACTCGCAGTTCCGGCAGATTTCGCCCATATAGAACAGATGGCTTGCCTCGCCGTCTCCGCGCAGCGCGCCGTCTTTGACGGTCCACGATTCGGGATGCTCGTTGGCCTTCCAGCCTTCGAGAGTCGAGCCGTCGAAGATCGATTTCCATTCATCCTTCTTATTGGCCTTATTGCGGCCGGAGACGGAGACCATAAGAGCGGCGGCGGTGGCGATGACGAGTAAAATACGCATTCAACCGAGAGTTTAGCGCACCTGTGCGAGCTAAATCTTCCCGGCGCCGTGCCGATAAGCCCCCTGTACCGAGGGGTACGGCCGCTCACGATATGTTTGCCATTATCGGTTTCGTTGTGGTTATCGGAGCGATCGTGGGCGGCTATCTGATGGAACACGGCAAGCTGGGCGTTCTGATGCAGCCGGCGGAACTGGTGATCATCGGCGGCGCGGCGCTGGGAACCCTGCTGATCGCAAACCCGTTGCCGACGATCATCAAGATCCTCCATGGCGTCATCGGCGTGCTCAAAGGAAGCCCGTATACCAAGCCGTTCTACGTCGACACACTCAAGATGATGAGTCAGCTATTCATGCACGCGCGCAAAGCCGGGATGGTAAAGCTGGAGGAGGACGTCGAAAATCCGCACAAGAGCGAAATCTTCAAGCAGTATCCCAAGTTTCTGGCCAACCACCATGCTGTCGACTTCGTTTGCGACACGCTGCGCATGGCCATCAGCGGGGGCGTCGCGGCATTCGATATCGACCAGATGATGGAAATGGATCTGGAGGTTCACCACCACGAATCCACGCAACCGATATCGGCGCTTTCGACGGTGGCCGACGCTCTGCCGGGGCTTGGAATCGTGGCGGCCGTGCTCGGAGTCGTGATCACTATGGGCGCGCTCGGTGGGCCGCCCGAGGAAATCGGCCACAAGGTGGCAGCCGCGCTGGTCGGGACGTTTCTGGGGATCCTGATGTGTTACGGGTTCCTGGGACCGCTGGCGGCGAACCTGACCAAGATGAGCGAGGCTGAGGCAGATTATCTGCGCTGCCTGCGCCAGGGCGTGATCGCGTTCACCAAGGGATCGGCCCCGGTGATCTCGGTGGAGTTCGCGCGGCGGTCGATTCCCAGCGCCGTACGGCCTTCCTTCAAGGAAGTCGAAGTCGCCTGCCGCGGCGGCGCTGCTCAGAAGGCCGCATGAGCGCTCCCACAACTCCCCCCATCATCATCATCAAGAAGAAAGGCGGCCACGGCGGCCACCATGGCGGGGCATGGAAAGTCGCCTACGCGGATTTCGTCACGGCCATGATGGCGCTCTTCATCGTTCTATGGCTGCTCAATTCGAGCGAGCAGGTGAAGAAGGCGATCAGCGCCTATTTTCTCGATCCATCGGGCACCGGTAAACAGACGGGCAGCGCCCATGCGGGCACCGGCGAGGCGCTTACGTTGAAGAAAGACGATATGCCGCTCCTCAAAGAAAAACTGGAGGCCGCCGTCAGGCAGAGTCCGGAGTTCGAAAAGCTGAAAGACTACGTGCAGATGAGTGTCGTCGGCGAGGGATTGCGGATTGAAATGCTCGAAAGTGAGACCGGCTTATTTTTCGATAGCGGAAGTTCCAGTCCGAGCCCGGTGGGTAAGGAATTGATCGAGCGCCTGGCCGCGGAACTCGGTAGACTGCCGAACACTATCGCGATCGAGGGCCATACGGATGCACGCCCTTACTCCAGCGGCGGCGCGTATTCGAATTGGGAGCTTTCCACGGACCGCGCCAACGCCGCCCGAAGAATGATGCAGGCCAGCGGCGTCCGTCCGGACCAGGTTTCGCAAGTACGAGGTTTCGCGGATCAGGACCTGCGCGAGAAGAACGAACCGGAGAGCGCGTCAAACCGCCGGATCTCCGTGATCGTGCGGTATATGCCGCCGGCTGCCGCAGATGAACCCGATGCGGAGCCAGCAAAGGAAAAACCGGCCGAGGGTGAACACCATGAGCCGGAAAAAGGGCCAGCGCCCGCTCACCACTAGCGAGAACTCCAAGCCCGCTGAATCCCGCACCGGGTCCTGACGTCGTGAAAATGGCCTACGGGCGGCTGGGTTCCGGAGACACGTCAGGACCCGCTTGCTGGCGCGCGCGGCTCGCGTTAACGCTCTGCCTGGCGATCTTTCGGTGCTGCTGCGGCCGGAGCCCCGGGTTTGCGATAGTCTCTGAAATCGACTTCGTTCCAGGTCAGAACTTTGCCCTCTTTCGATTGCGTTTCGGCCTTGAACGGGAGAAGGAAGTAGTGATCGCCGATCTTCGCGAAATCGTACTGCAAATCGAGCGCTACCGATTGGGTGGGATATTTCGCCGGAATATCCGTGGCCGCGACGGCGATTCGCAGGATTGAACCCGTGTCCGAGTCTGCGTAGACCAGTCCCATTAAACCCGCACGCATCTGGTTTTTGCCTTTTCCGATGGTGAATGGCGAACGATCCGCCTTCAACTTCACGCCGATGGCATGCACCCGATGGCCGCGCACGGAGTCCCAGTTCGCCCAGGTCATTTCGGTCTGATTCTTCGGGTCGAAAAGCCAGGCCACCAGGTTCGTGAAATCGGCGGAAGACACCGCCGCCGTGGGACGGCTATCGCCGCCCTTCTTTCCGTTGCTCGACAGCGTCTTATAATCTTCCTTGTTTCCCGCGAAGGTCAGCTCTTCGTGGACGGTTTCGACGATTTTCCAATGCTGCCGCGACCCGGTGGGATCGACGTTGCGGCGGGTCACAACTTCGCAGGCGAATTCGGGAAGCTCCTTCGAGTATTGCAGCGCCCGCGCCACCACGTCCGCGACGATCTTTTTCTGGGATGCGTCATCGGGAGGGAGCGGAACGTCCGCCTGGGCCCACGCAATCCGCGCGGCTAATGAGATCGTCCAAAAGATTGCTTTATGTTTCACTGCTGTTTCTTCACAGGTGGTTTTGCCGGAGTTGTCTCCGGCTTGGAACTCGGTTCAGGATCGTCCGTGGAATCGAACTTGATGGTAGCTTCGGCTCCGAACTTGCGATACAGAGCGAATTCGGCGGAGTTCCACACCATGTATTTGCCGTCACGCGAGTGCATGTCCCATTTTATCGGTAATACGAACTCCTGGTCGGAGATCTTGACGGTGTCGTACCACATGTCCAATTTGACGTCCTGCACGGGGAAATCGCGGGGGATCTCATCGCATTCGAGCGTTAGCCGGATCACGGCATTGTTGTCGCGCGAAGCGTAGATCAGGCCGTGATAGCCGGCGATAATCGTACGATTCACTCCCTCGTGATAGATGCTGTAATGCGAACGCGGCTGCGTCACGCGATAGTTAAAAACGTTCATGATGCGGCCGTCCAGCTTGCCCAGACGCGCCCATTCGAAATCCGCGGCAGTTTCCGGCGCGAAGATTTCATACATCATGCTCCCGAATTCGCCCGAAGTGATCGCGCCCCCCAGTTTCAGATGGTCTTTGTTATTCACCATCTGCCCATTCACGGCCATCACTTTGTAGCTTTCCTTGTGCTCGAAGTAGGTAAGCTGCTCCTGGAGTTTGTCGGCCTGCTGCCAGTGATCGCCGATGCCGCTCGGATCCACTTGCCGGCGCGTCACCTGGGTACAAATGAAATTGGGAAGACCAGCAGTGTAATTCAGCGCATACTCGCGGACCGCGTCGAGAATCTTGGCACGATCCTCGGAATCCGGAAGGGTCACCATCCGGGGCGGCGGCTTCGGCGCAGGAGCAGTGGGTGCGGGCGGATCCGGCAGGCCCGCCGATGCCTCGCTCAAATCGTGCAGAGCGTTCGCCGTTTTAGGACCGGCGCCCAGGCTCATGAGCTCGGTGGCCGTCCGCTGGTCGAGCTTTTCGGTCAACTTGATCTTCTTCACCGTCTCCGCGATGGACCTGTCGTCAAGATGAGACGCCACCGACGATTTGATGAATCCGGAAAGTTGCGCGACGGTCATCTGCCGCTGGGCATAGAGCACCGCCGAGATCATGAAGAGAAGGGCAAGTCGTCGGGTCATTGCTGTTTCTTCCCAGTCGTAGGAGGTTTCTGATCTTTTGCGTCCGGCACGGCCGGCTGCTCTTTGGTTTGATCTTCCGGAATCGCGTCCGGCACATCGAAGGTGATATTCGATTCGGTTCCGAACTTGCGGTAGAGATGGAATTCAGCCTCGTTCCAGCTCATATACTTGCCGTCGCGAGAATGCAGTTCGGTCTTCAGCGGCAGCACGAACTTCTGTCCCGCGATGTCGACGTAATCGTAGTTGACGTCGACCTTCACGTCCTTCACCGGGTAGTCCGGCGGAATATCGTCGCACTCCAGCCGGTAGCGCATCACTTTGTTCGTGTCGCGATCCGCGTAAATCAGGCCGTGATATCCGGCCGTGATCACCCGCCCATGCGCTTCGCTCGACGCGATGGTGAAATGCGAGCGCGACTGCGGAATCCGAAACGCAAACACGTACATCCGCTTTCCGCGCAGCGTCGCCCAATGGTCCCAATCGAATTCCGTTTCCGTCTCAGGCGCGAATATCTCCGTGTAGAAACTACCGAAATCTCCTGACAACGTCGATCCGCCCAGCTTCTCGTGTTCCACGTTGGCGACGGCGCGCCCGTTCACCATCGTCACTTTATAGCTTTCATGATGGTCGACGTAGCTGAGCTGCTCCTGAACCGTATCGTAAAGGCGCCAGTTCTGGGTTCCCGTCGGATCGAAATGGCGGCGGGTAACCTGGAGGCACAGGTAGTCCGGCAGTCCTTTGGCATACTCGCGA
>DATGGL010000339.1:0-5003 GCA_035308605.1 Bryobacteraceae bacterium | reverse complement strand
TCGCCCGAGCCCAGCAGAAATCGAAACAGCGCGAAGCTCCGCAGCCCCACCGCCGACGCCGTCGCCATCGCCACCAGCGAGTACCACAGCACCGCCAGCGACAGCCCGTTCCGCGTTCCCAGCTTGTCCAATAACCGCCCCGCGACAAACTGGAAGACCGTATATCCGCACCGGAACGCAATCACCACCAGCGCGAAATCCGAATTGTTCCACGAGAACTCCGTCTTCAGATACGGAGCCAGCACGCTCAGCGTCTGACGATCGATGTAATTGATCGTGGTAGAAGCGAACAGCAGTATGACGATCCACCACCGGAACGGCATTAATAGCTCTTCGGCAGCAGCAGCGATGACGATTCCTTATCCAGATAAAACGTCACTCCTCCATGCGTCTGCAAAATCGACGCCGGATGCATATTCGTGATCGGCCCGCCCAGACAATCCCGCACCGCTTCCGCCTTCCGCAGATCCGGAACCACGCACACGATTTCGCGGCTCTTCAAAATCTGCCGGATCGACATCGACAGCGCCTCTTTCGGAACATCGTCGAAGGTCGGAAACCATCCTTCGCCCACCTGCTGCTCCCGGCACTTCCGGTCGAGCTTCACCACCAGATACGGCTCTTCTGTATCGAAATCCGCCGGCGGATCGTTGAACGCCAGATGCCCGTTCTCTCCGATCCCCGAAAACGCAATGTCGATCGGCTGCCGCGAAACCAGTTTGCTCAACTCCTTCGGGTCGTTCTCTTCGATCAGGTAAGCCTTCTCCGGCCGGATATGCGCCAGAACATTCTTGCGAATATACGTCGCAAAGCTGGCTGGATGCCCGGCAGGCAGCCCGATATATTCGTCGAGCTGGAACAGCACGGTCTTCGACCAATCGACCTCGGGCTTCTTCACCAGCGCGCCCAGAAATTCGAGCTGCGAATTCCCCGTCGCCAGGATCACAAACGCGCGCCCGCGCTCCCCGATCGCGCCCGCGATCACTTCCGCCGCTTGATCCGCCGCGGCCTGCGCCAGTTCCTTCCCCGATGGAAACACGCGTACGTTCATGCGCGCCGCCCCGGAACCAAATCAATCTGCAACGCCGGCACTTTCCTCACAATAATTGCCCCCTGTGGATGCGGAAACGGTCCCGTCCTGGTACTTGGCGGAATCAGTTCCGCGATAGCGATAAACATAGCTAGCACCACATTGTACTGTGATAACCTCGCAGGAGTTTGCCCAAATTCCACCCGTTGACAACGCCCCGCGCCGGGCCGCGGCCAATGGAATCGGTTGGTCGCGGACTCAGCCTACTCGCCTGAAAGGAAACCGCCGATCACGACATATGTAAGCGCAGCGAAATTCTATGGAATTTCTGGTCGGTGCTCTCATCCTCGTCCTGCTCGTCCGGTGGGCCGTTATCTCCTCGCGCCTGCGCGACATAGAACGAACCCAGTCCGACCAGGCCGCCCGCTCGGCAACCCGTATCCGCGAGCTGGAAGACCGGATCGCACACCTGGAGCGCGCTCCAGGCCCGGCCGCGCCGCCAAGCCAGCCCGCCCCCGCGCCCAAGCCCGCCTACGAGCCAATCGTCGTGCCTCGTCCCATTGCCGCCCCGGAAATCGTCCACCCGCCGCCTCTGCCCGCGTACCGGACCGCCTGTCAATTCTGCGGTCGGATCGTTGAACCTGGCTTAGCCGTCTGCGCCTGTGGAGCCGTCCTCGATCCTGCCCGGGCGCCGTCCGCCGAGCCGGCCATGCCGCCTCCATTACCCGCGCCGGTCTTCGCCGCCCCGCCCGCGCTCGCCCCCGCTCTTCCCCGCGAATCTCTCCGCGATCGCGTCAAGAAACAGGTCGGCGACCAGGAATGGGAAGCCATGGTCGGCGGAAACTGGCTGAACAAGGCCGGCGTCCTGCTGCTGGTCATCGGCCTCGCCCTTCTTCTCGGTTATGAGTTCGCCCGCGTCGGCCCGTTCGGACGCGTCGCCATCGGGCTCGGCTCCAGCCTGACGCTTTTGATCGCCGGAGTCCTCATCGAACGCAAGCCCATCTATGCGATCTTCGCCCGCGGCCTGATCGGCGGCGGCTGGGCCGCGCTCTATTTCACCACCTACGCGATGCACGCCATCGACGCCGCAAGGGTGATCGACAACGCGTACGCGGCGACGCTTCTGCTTCTAGCCGTCGCCCTGGGAATGATCCTGCATTCCCTGCGATACCGTTCCCAAACCGTCAGCGGACTCGCCTACTTCATTGCCTTCGCGACCCTCGCCCTCAGCGAGAGCACGCCATTCTCCGTCACCTCCCTCATCCCCCTGGCCGCGTCGCTTCTATTTCTCGCCTATCGTTTCGAGTGGACCCGCATGGCCGTCTTCGGCGTGGTCGCGACCTACATGACTTGCGCCTCGCGCCCCGACACCGGAGCCCCGCTCGCGTCGACGCAGGCTCTCTTCGGAATGTACTGGCTCCTGTTCGAAGCCTTCGATCTGATGCGCCTCCGCCGCCGCGTCCGCGGATTCACCATTGAGTCTCTGCTCCTGCCCCTGAACACGCTCGGATTCCTCGGACTTTCGCTGGTGAAATGGGACCGTACCGCCCACCAGAATTTATACCTGGCCCTCGCCGCCGGCGGCATCCTTTATCTGCTCAGCGCCCTCATCCGCGTCCGCCTCTCGCCTCCCTCTGAAGACGAGCCCACCCTCGAGCGCATGGCGTCCGGCGGCTACGAAGGCCCCATCACGATCTCGGCCACGCTCACCGCCATCGCGATCTTCCGCAAAGCCCCCGGCATGTGGATCAACGCCGGCCTCCTGATCGAAGCCGAAATCCTGTTCCTGGCCGGCGTGCGATTCGGCCAGAAATTTTTACGCCAACTGGCGGGCGGCGTTTTCGTCTCGGCTCTCGCCAAGCTGATGGCCGACGTCTCCACCGGCGACACGATTCAACTTGCGAATCGAACATGGATGCGCTGGACTCCGGCGACCATCCTCACCGCCGTGGCCTTCTACGCAAATCGTGCCTTCAATGTCATCGAGAAACGCCTTTACAGTTCGCTCGCCGCCGCCCTGATCGTTCTCATCCTCGCCTTCGAAACGCCCCAGCAATATCTTTGCGTCGCCTGGCTGCTCTTCGCGACCCTCCTTTTCGAAATCGGCTTCCGTTTCGAGCTTGACGATTTTCTATTTCAGTCCTACGCCGCCGGAGCCCTGGGAACCGGCGCCGCGCTCCTGCTGAACATCTCCGTCGACCGCCCCGATTGGCCTCGCCAGTGGCTCCCCATGGCAATCTGCGCCGCGCTTCAATACGCCGTCACCCTCCAGATCCGCTTCCGCCCCGGCCGCCTGAAATACGAGCCGATCGTGAGCTGGTTCACCTCCGCCTCCACCGCGGGCCTGGCGCTGGCGATCGCATGGAAACTCGCGCCCGGCGATTATCTCGGCGTCACCTGGATCGCGTTGGGTGCGATGCTCTTCGAACTCGGCCTCTGGAAACTGCCGCCGCAGTTCCGTCGCATCTCTTACGCCGTCTCCGCCACCGGATTCTTCAACCTTCTTTATCTGCACGTCATCCTCGCGCATAAAGATTCGCCCGTCGCCGAGCCGATCTCGCTCGCCATCGCGACCATCCTCTGCTACGCGATCAGCGCACGCCTTTTCCGTTCGATTCCCGATCGCATCCCCGACATCGAACGCTCCTGGACCCGCGACGCGAACGCCGCCGCCGCGACTCTCTTCATCCTCACCCTCGCGTGGCTGAAACTGCCGGCGCCCGTCGTCGCGCTCGCCTGGGCGATGGTCAGCCTGATCCTGCTCGAACTCGGCTTCGCTTTCGCCTTCTCGCGCTTCCGCCTGATCGGAAATCTCGTCGCCGCCGCTGTCTTCGGCCGCCTGTTCCTGGCTAACTTCACCGACCTCGGCAACACCGTGCGAATCTCCCATCGCATTCTGACCGTCGTCCCCATCGTGATCGCGCAGTATTACGTCTGGGCCCGATACCGCCGCACCGAAGTCTCTCCCTGGGAAACCAGCCTCGCCCGCCTGTATGTATACGCGCCCGCGATTCTCTCCGTCGTGCTTCTCCGGTTCGAATTAGGCCGATCGATGGCCGTGGTCGGCTGGGCTCTGTTCGGCCTCGCCGTGTATCGCACCGGCCTGGTAAAGAATATCGGCGATCTCCGCTGGCAAAGCTACGCGATCGCCATCCTGGCATTCTGGCGATGCTGGAACACGAACTTCTACATTCCGGAAAGCCTCGCCGGAATCAGCGGACGCGTCGCCACCGCCGCGCTGGTCATCGCCAGCTTCTACGCCGCGCAACTTCTGTCGCCGCGCGAGCCCGCGGAGGCTGTTCCCCAGGTGGACCGTCACGCGCGCACGTTCTTCTCCTTGCTCGCCTCCATCCTGCTGGCCGTCCTGCTCTTCTATCAAGTCTCCGGCAGCCTGCTGACCACAGCATGGGGCATCGAAGCCGTCGCATTGATCGCCGCCGGCTTCCCTCTCCGCGATCGCCTCCAGCGCCTGTCTGGCTTATTCCTGTTCCTGGTTTGTGTCCTGAAGTTGTTCCTCTACGATCTCCGCCAGCTCGAGACCATCAACCGGATTCTCTCCTTCATCATCCTGGGCGTGATTCTGGTCAGCGTCTCCTGGGTCTACACGCGCTTCCGCGACCGTATCCAGCGCTATTTATGAAACTCTATTTCTACGGCTTATTGATCCTGATGCTCGCCTGCGGCGCCGCCGTCTCCTTCGGCGAGCTTGATCCGAACGTCAGCCTCGACTCCGCTCGCGAAATCTGGTCGGACGTTCTACGCGACGTCGACGAAGTCGGTCTGCACGCCACGCGCGTCCCCGCGACCAAGGAAATGCAGCTCGGCTCCGAAATCGCCGGCCAGATTAGCTCCTGGGGCGCCGAAGATCCCGAAGCCTCGAAATACGTAACCGCTGTCGGCGAGCAGCTTCTTCCCAATCTCAACCGCAGGGCGATCCACTATCAATTCCACGTGATTCAATCCCCCGAGATCA
>DATGGL010000338.1:0-20453 GCA_035308605.1 Bryobacteraceae bacterium | reverse complement strand
CGCGGACAACCGCTTCCTTTGGTCGCGGTTCGGGGTCGGCGCTTTACGAATAGGGACTAAAGCGTCAAACAACTTCTGCTCAGGCCGATAAGGCACGCGAGGGACTGCCTCGACGTGTATGCAAAAGGGCATCGTGTTGCTGCTTATCGGGATTGGGGTTCGGGCGGATGACGGGGCGCCTAAGGATCCGTTTGCGGACGATCTGCCCAAAGTGGAAGCGGCGGCGCTGCATGAGCAGACGCTGGACGAAGCTCCGGCGGATGTGACGGTCATCAGCCGCAAAGATATCCGGACCTATGGATACCGGACGCTGGGCGAGGCGCTGAATAGTGTGCGCGGGTTCTATTCGAGCCGCGATCACATGTACACGTTCATGGGCGTGAGCGGATTTTCGCTGCCGGGCGATTACAACACGCGTTTCCTGGTGATGATCAACAGCCATCCGCTTACCGACAACATTTACTCGTCGAACGGGGCGTTCGAGCAGGATTTCGGGCTCGACCTGGATCTGGTGGAACGCATTGAAGTGGTGCGGGGGCCGTCGTCGGCGCTGTATGGGTCGAACGGAATTTTCGCGACGATCAATATCGTTACGGTGTCGCCGCTGGATTTTCCGGCAGCGTTCGCGACGATCGAAGCCGGCAGCTTTGGAGAGAAGAAGGCGATGTTCGCAGGGTCGTACTATCTGGGCAAGGGAGCGAACCTGCTGGTGTCCGGGTCGGTGGTGAACAGCAGCGGCGAATCGTTTTTCTTTCCGGAGCTCGATTCGGAGCAATACGGGTACGGGCGGGCGATCGGGATGGACGGGGAGCGTGCGTATCACACGTTCGCGAACCTGGTGTGGCGGAACTGGAACATCGTGGCGTACTTCAATGGGCGCGATAAGGCGGCGCCGGTGGCGTACGATTTTTCGGCGAATACTTTATCGGCGCGAGCGAGCCATGTCGACGACAGCAACAATTACGTGAACGCGGTGTACGGCCGAACGTTGTGGCGCGGGGACTTGCGATGGGCGATCGGATACAACCAGTACAGGTATGCGGATCGCTTCGATTTCCTGACTCAAGACGGCGGACTGCTGGACCGGAGAAGCTATGCCCTGGGCGACTGGCTGACGTCGCGGCTGACGTATCGCGTACCGGCGGGCGTTTGGGGAACGCTGACGGCGGGGGCCCGGGCGAGCGTCGACCTGCGGAATCTGCAATACGATCGCGAGGTGTGGCCGCAGGCGGCGACGCTGTTCTCGATCAGCAAGCCGCAAGGTGGAATCGGCGTGTTTGTGCAGGACGAAAAGCAGTTGTCGCGGCAATGGGATCTGGATGCGGGCGTGAGGCTCGACGAAAGCCGGTATTACGGGCATTTTCTATCGCCACGGGCGGCGATTTCTTTTCATGCGACCGCGCGCACGGTTTACAAGCTCATTTACGGGCGGCCATTCCGGAATCCCAATACGTACGAGCAATTCTATGCCGATGGCGTCGCGTTTCTGCCGGCGCCGCCGCTGAAGCCGGAGACCGCGAACACGTTTGAACTGGTCGCGCAGCACCGGTTCGGGCATGGGGTGCGGGGGAGCGTGAATGTGTACGATTACCGCTTAAAGAATCTGATTGAAGCCGTATATGAGGATAACGGCGCGTCGCAGGTGAATAACGTTTCGGGAAGTAAGTCGCGTGGCGTGGAGTGGGAACTGGGCGGAAAGCCGCGGCGGTGGCTCGATACAGACGCGAGCTTTTCGTGGCAGAAGGCGAATCCCGACGGTTCGGCGGCGCGCTTCCCGAATTCGCCGGCGTACCTGGCCAAGGGCCGCTGGGCGATTCCGGCGGGGCGGCGGGTCACGTTCGCCAACAGCGTTCAATGGATGAGCTCGCGATTGACGTATGCGGGGGATGTGGTGCGGCCGGTGCTGCTGGTGGACGTCACACTGACGGTGCGGCCGCTCCGGGCGGGGTTCGAGGTGCAGGCGGGCGTGCGTAACGCGCTGAACTGGTGGTATCAGGACCCGATCGGATTGTCGCTGGATCAGATCCGCGGGGATCCGCGCACGGCGTATGTGAAGGTGAGCTGGAATCCGGGGAAGTGATCCGCCGTGTGGAACGTGGTCGCGAGAATCGGATTCATGACCTGCGCCGCGGCGCTGCTGTCCGCATCGCTGGAAGCGGGGGACCGGGGATATGACGCGGTGGTCGCGTTCCGGTCCGGCTCGGAAGCCTATCAGCAGGCGATTGAAGGGATGCGCGAAGTGCTGCGGGAGACGCCGCTGCGCGTGCAGTACGTCGACCTGGTGGCGGCGGGCGGGGCGGCGGAACTGGCGGCGGCGCGGGCGGCCGCCTCAGGGTCCGGGCAAGGCGGGGCTCCGAGGCTGATGACCATCGTGGGGGCGGGGGCGTGGGAATCGGCGGACGAGGGGTTGCCGTTTATATTGCCGGCGCTGATGCTCAGGCAAGAGGTGAAGGCGCACGGCGTGCGGCGCGCGGGCGCGGTGTATGCGGATGTTCCGTTGACCCGCGTGTCGGAAGGGCTGCGGGCGGTGTTTCCGGGGAAGTCGCGGCTGGGGCTGATTCATCGACCAAGCGTACCCGGGCCGGATGCGGCGGCGATCGCGCGGCTGAGGCAGATGGGATTCGATCTGCGTGTAGTGGAGTGCGCGAGTCCGGACGGTCTGCTGGCGGCATTTGCTTCGCTCCGCGGCAAGGCCGATTTCGCGATCACAGAGCCGGACGCGGAGTTATACAACAGCGCGACGGTGAAACCGCTGGTGCGGGCTTCGCTCGAGCAGCGGCTGCCGATTGTGGGATTTTCGGCGGCATTCGTGCGGGCGGGCGCACTGGTGGGAGTGTATCCCGATTTCCACGAACTGGGCCGGCAAACCGGGCAACTGGCGGAACGCATTCTGACCGGCAAGATCGAGGGCAACCGGACGGAGGAGGAAGTTCGCAAGGTGGTGGTGGCGGTGAATCAGACGATGGCGCGGCTGCTGGGGATGTCGCCGGCGGCGCAAGCCGAAACCGTGCTGTTCAAGTAGCGTGGTTCGAGGCAAATCATGCGCATGGTTCTGACCGGCTTGAGAACCAGCCTGCTGGCGCGGGTGTTGGCGACCAGCGTGGTGGTGACGGCGCTGACCGGGCTGCTGACGGGGACGATTTTCTTCTTGAGCATGCGCGGGGTTTACGGATACGAACTGGAGCTGCGGGCCAAATCGGCGGCGCAGTTCATCGCGTCGCAGGCGCAGTTTTCGATGCTGGTGCACGACCGCGGGGAGCTGGACCGGCTGGCGCGGCAGGGCTTGTCCATCGAGGACGTGATTTTCGTGGAGATCAAGGATCTGAATTGCGCCGATCTGCCGCACGGCTCCTGTTTTGCCGGCGAGGGAAAGGATGTCTCGACCGAGTGGAAATGGCGTTCCGCGCGGAGGTTTCCTTATGTGGAGGCAGTGGGAACGATTGAGGCTCCGGATTCGGAGGAGCTGCTGGGGACCTCGGGCCGGGGGCGTAAGCCGGCCTTGGGAATGGTGCGCGTGGGAGTTTCGCTGCAACGGCCGTTGGCGGGAACCGCGGCCGCGGCGGCGCGGTCGATTAGCGTGAGCGCGGTGATGCTGGCGGTGATGCTGTGGCTGCAACGGCGGGAGCTGAAGCGGTCACTGGCGCCGCTGCGGAAACTCGCGGACTTTACGGCGTCGGTGGATGAATCGAGCCTGGACCGGCGGGCGGAGGTAACCGGCGCGGACGAGACGGCGGCGGTGGCCGAGGCGTTCAACCGGATGCTGGACCGGCTGGCGGCGACGCTGGTATCGAAAGATCTGGCCGAGCAGGCGAGCCAGGCGAAAGGGCAGTTTCTGGCGAACATGAGCCATGAGCTGCGGACTCCGCTGAACGCGATCATCGGTTACAGCGAACTGCTGGAGGAAGAGTGCGCGGATCGAGGATCGACAGCGATGATCGCGGATCTGCGCAAGATCCGGAACTCGGGACGCATGCTGCTCGATCTGATGAACGATCTCCTGGATTTCTCCAAGGCGGAAGCGGGACGGATGAAGGTGGCGTTGGAGCCGGTCCCGGTAAGGGGCGTGATCCAGGAAGTGGCCGATACGGCGGAGCCGATCGCGCGAAAGAATGGCAACCGGCTGGTGGTGGACCCGATCCCGGAGGACATGACCGTACTGGCGGACCGGATCCGGTTCCGGCAGAGTCTGCTCAACCTGGCGGGAAACGCATGCAAGTTCACGGAGAACGGGACGGTGACGATCAGTGCCGCGACAATCGACCGGGAGGGAGCGCAGTGGTGCGAGATCCAGGTGCGGGACACGGGGATCGGGATCCCCGCCGAAAAGATGGAGCAACTCTTTGAACCATTCGTGCAACTGGAGCAATCAAGTACGCGGAAGTATGGGGGAACGGGGCTCGGCCTGGTGATCAGCCGCAGACTATGCCGGCTGATGGGCGGAGATATCACCGTCACGAGTGAAGAAGCGCGGGGTTCGACGTTCACGTTGACACTTCCGTCTGCGATTCAAGAAATAGCTCCAGCGGTCGAAACGTTAACCGAGGATGCGCGATAGCGCGGCGCAAGTCACATTATGGAAAACGAGCCGGATCGATTGCTGGTGGTCGACGACGACAGCAACAATCGCGATATGCTCTCGCGCCGGTTGACGCGCAGAGGATACACGGTGGATGTGGCCGAAGACGGGCCGACGGCTCTCGAAAAGATCAGCCGGGCGCATTACGATCTGGTGCTGCTGGACCAG
The DNA here is from genome assembly GCA_035308605.1 of Bryobacteraceae bacterium. Classification (GTDB taxonomy): domain Bacteria; phylum Acidobacteriota; class Terriglobia; order Bryobacterales; family Bryobacteraceae; genus Palsa-187. The sequence goes on along the minus strand of DATGGL010000338.1, from coordinate 15,709 downwards.
ATGATGCCGGGCATGGGAGGGCTGGACCTGCTGCGGCTGCTGCGCGCGACATATTCGGCGAACGATCTTCCGGTGATCATGGTGACGGCGGTGGATCAGACGGAAACGGTGGTGGAGGCGCTGAACGGCGGCGCCAACGACTATGTGGTGAAACCGGTGGACCTGCCGGTGATGACGGCGCGCATTGAAGCGCAGTTGACGCGGGCGCGGCAGGATCGTGAAATCCGGGTCAGCGAGCAGCGCTATTCGCTGGCGGCGCGCGGGGCGAACGACGGGCTGTGGGATTGGGATCTGCTGGCGGGAACGATTTATTATTCGCCGCGCTGGCTGGCGATTCTGGGGTATGACGAAGACGAGTTCCAGCCGCTTCCGGAAGAGTGGTTTTCGCGGCTGCATCCGGACGACCAAGGCTGCGTGCGCGAGGAGGTGAGCGCGCACATCGAGCATCACGCCGGCGAAAACGTGAGAGCGCCGTCGGAATTCTCAAGCGAGCATCGCATCCGCAACAAGCAGGGGGAGTATCAATGGGTGCTGAGCCGCGGCGCGGTGATGCGCGGGGAGGACGGACGCCCGATGCGGTTCGCGGGGTCGCTCACCGACATCGCGGCGCGGAAGGGCTCGGATCCGCTGACCGGGCTGGGGAATCGTCTGCTGACGCTGGAACGGATCGAAACGGCGCTGAGAGGCGGGGAGTTCGCACTGGTGCTGCTGGATCTGGACGGATTCAAAGTCATGAACGACAGTTTCGGGCACCACACCGGAGATCGCATTCTGTGTGAAACCGCGGATCGCATCCGGGCGCAGATTTCCGAACTGGGGCTCAGCGAGGTGTGCACGGCGTCGCGCATCGGCGGAGACGAATTCACGATTCTGATGGAAAAGCTGGAGAGCGCCGCGCAGGCTCGGATGCTGGCCGAGCGCGTGGTGGAGCGAATCGGGCGGCCGATGTCGATCCACGGATTCGAGGTGACGATCAGCGCCAGCGCGGGGATCGCGGTAGGGGCTTCGGGCAGGGCGAGCGCGGAGGACGTGATGCGCGACGCCGACCTGGCGATGTATCAGGCCAAGGAATCGGGCAAGAACCGCTGCGCCATGTTCGAGATGGGGCTCCGCGACAAGATGCACGCGCGCATGATGATGGCGCACGACCTGCATCGCGCCATCGAGAACCGGCAACTGGAGGCTTTCTATCAACCGAAGGTCGACCTGAAGACGCGGGCGATCACCGGGTTCGAAGCGCTGCTGCGGTGGCGGCATCCGAAATTGGGCCTGATCCAGCCGAACGACTTTATCCCGCTGGCGGAAGAAACCGGGTTGATTGTGCCCATCGGCGAGTGGGTGCTCGAAGAGGCATGCTGCCAACTGAAGACCTGGCAGAATATGTTCCCGACCACGCCGCCGTTGAGCATGAACGTGAATCTGTCGGTGAAGCAGCTCAGGGACTCGACTCTGCTGGAGCATGTGCGGACGGTGCTGGATAAGACCGGCGTGGACCCCTTTACTCTGAAACTGGAATTGACGGAAACGGCGCTGATGACCGAGATCGCCGAGGCCAAGCAAGTTCTGGACGGGCTGCGAGCAATGCACATCGGCTTGAAGCTGGACGACTTTGGAACCGGCTACTCCTCTCTGAACTACCTGCGCGAGCTGCATTTCGATTCGCTCAAGATCGACCGTTCTTTTGTCGCGCGCATGACGCAGGACAGCGAGAGTCACGCGATCGTGGAAACGATGATCAAACTCGCGCAGGCAATGGACATGAATGTGGTGGCGGAGGGGATCGAGGATGAGCAGCAGTTGAACGAGCTGGTCCGACTGGGATGCGATACCGGGCAAGGATTCTACTTTTCAAGGCCCGTGGAAGTGGGGAAGGCGGAGAAGATGTTGGAAGAGGCTTTTGCGGGGATGCGGCCGGCGGCTCACGCCGGCTGAGCTCGGCGAAGTGTCCGAGCATTGTTTCTTGGCCGTTAATGAACGGGGATTAACGTGAATCGGAGAACCAGGCTCGGCGGTCGACGCCGGAGGGGTCGGTGGATATGCGCGGGAATCCGACCGATCTGACGTTTCGGTCGCAGAGCTTGCGGCCGATGTTGATGGAGGCGGAGTTGCTGCGGTTTCCCATTCCTCAAGAGCGCTTCATTAGGCAGTTCGATGAGTTGGTGGTTCGCTTTCAGAGGCTGGCGGTGCGATCGCATCAGAGCGCGAATATTTCGATTGAGCGGTTCGTGCTGGTGCCGGTGGGGCGATAAGGTCAGTACTTCAGGGTTTCGAGGAGCCAGGATTTATTGGCATGCACGTCCTCGCGCAGGCGGCGGCACAAATCTTCGCGGTTTTCAAAGAGGCGATAGCCGGTGCGGGGGCGGAGGTAGCCTTGGGCTTTGGGATCGCGAGCGAAAAGGGCAGCTTCGCCTTCGGCGGCGAGCTGTTGTTCGTAGCGGCGGCGATTGTCGAGGAGGGCTTTGATTAAGAAGGGCATGACGGTGGAATAATCGGCCTGCATGCTCTCGGTCGACTGTTGATAGTGATCCTTGTCGACTTTGCCCCAGGTGACGGCTTCGGCGGGCGGGCAGGAGGAAAGAGAGCCGTCAGTGACGGGAGCGGTTACGATCTGCACGTCGAAGTTGTAGCCGCGGACGTTGGGGATTCCCAGGACCTGGCCGAGTGCAGGCTCGGGCTGGAGATTGTAATTCTTGGGGACGCCGCCGCCGAGGATCATGGTGGCGAGGGCGTTTGGAGGATTGTCGAACAGACCCCAGCGGTGATAGGCGCAGGCTTCGAAGACTTCGGCATGGAGATCGAGATTGAAGGCGTAGTTGTCGATCAGGCCGGATTGTTGCATGGCCCAGAGTTTCATCGAATTGAGAAATACGCTGCCATCGGCGGGGGCTCCGACGAAAATTGGGATCGCGAGGCGATGGCACGTGGCGAGGAGCCCAGAGTCGACGCCAGCTTTCTTTTCCTGTTCGGCATAGAGCGCGCCTAAGCGGTAGCGGAGTTCGGTGCCGGTCATCGAATGCTGGAACTCGGGGCGCTGGAGGACGGCGGTTAGGAAGCGGTCCTGATCGAGCAGGACATCTTCGTCGAAGGCCATGTCGGTGACGCGGATGGTACGGTCATCACGCAGCGCGCCGTCGTCGCCCCAGATGGGGACTTCGAAGATAGGATCCTTGTGGGCGTTGAGGCTGCGATGGCCGTCGTGATAGCAGACGGCATCGGTGGTGCTGAGATAGCCGATCCAGCCGGTTTCAAGAAGCGGGATCAGCCAGGCTTGATGCTGGCCGGAGACGGTGACGGGACCGGAGATGGCGAGCGTGATGGGACAGCCCATGCCGATGGCCTGGTCGAGGATCGTGTAGATGCGGCGCAGGAAGGCTCCGCCGAATGCGGGGAAGCAGTGGGTGATCAACTCGTGCAGGGATTCGCATTCGTCGACACGGCGGACTTTCACGCGCCGGGCCGCGTTGTCATGGTTCATATAGGGTTATTGGAACTGGCGTTCGAAGGCTTCGAGTTTTTGTCTGAGCTCGCTTACTTCACGCTCGAGCTGGGCGACACGGTCGGCGAGGTCGTTTCGCGGCGCCGAAGTTAGGACGACATCGGGCTCGGTGGAGGGCTCGGGCTCACCGCCGAGGAGTTGGACCCAGCGGCCGCGAGTGGATGGAGCTACCAGGGGGCCGGGATCGTGGGCGGCCAAAGTCGCCAGGACGTGTTCCACTTCCTCGAGATCGGCGAAATCGTGCATGCGTTCAGTGCGGCCGCGCAGCTCGCCCAGGGTTTGGGGGCCGCGGAGCATCAGGACGCAGAGCAGCGCCAGCTCACGGCGACCCAGATTTAATTTTTCGCCCAAACGATGCGCCCACTTCTCGACGCGATGTCCGGCGCCGCTGATCCGGATGGCTAAGCCCTTGTTTTGCAATAGCTCAAGGGCCTGCGAGACGGTGTCTTCGTCGTACTGGACCACTGGTTCGCGGCTTGATTTTTGATTGCAGGCATTTTGTAACGCATTCACCGTCAGCGGGTAATACTCGGGTGTGGCCATGTCTTTTTCAAGCAAGGCGCCGAGGACGCGAACTTCCTCGGGACACAGGGGAGCATGCAAGATTTCCACTTCAGTCAACATAACCGATGGGGCGTTTCGGCGTCTATCGGTCGAAAGGGAGCCGAACCGATGAAGATTTTCATGATGATGGCGGCGATGTTCGTGGCCGCGTGGCCGGCCGTGGCGCAGCGGGGGCCGGAGCGGGCTTTGAGCTGCAACGATCGCAACAATAATTCGCGCAGCGTATCGCATTGCGAGATGCGCGAACAGAACGTCGGATTCGCCGGACGATTGACGATCGACGGCGGAACGAACGGCGGAGTTACGGTGAAGGGCTGGGATAACGGCGGGGTGCTGGTGCGGGCCCGGGTAGAGGCGCAGGCCGAGGATGAGGCCACGGCGAGATCGATGGTGGCGCAGGTGAACGTGAATGTTTCCGCCGGCATGGTGAGCGCGACGGGACCGGAGTCATCCAACCAATCGCGCGGGCATGGCTGGTCGGTGAGTTATGAAGTATTCGTGCCGCGGCAGGGCGACCTGAACCTGAAGGCCAACAATGGCGGGATTTCGATCAGCGATGTGCGCGGGAATATCGAGTTCCAGACGGTGAACGGCGGAGTGTCGCTGCGGAGGCTGGCGGGGCAGGTGGAAGGGCAGACGCAGAACGGCGGATTGACCGTGGAACTGGCGGGGCTGCGTTGGGATGGGAATAAGTTCGACGTCCGGACCAGCAACGGAGGAGTGAACGTTTCGATGCCGGAGAATTATTCGGCGCATCTGGAGACGGCGACCGTGAACGGGCATCTGAACGTCGCGTTTCCGATGAATGTACGCGGGGAGATCGGGCAGCGGCTGTCGACGGATATCGGCTCGGGCGGGCCGACGATTCATGTCGAGACGACGAATGGCGGGGTGAATATCAAACGGGCGTCGATGTAAGAGTGATTATGGCCGCAGATGCGCGCAGATGAACGCGGATAAGACCTTAAGTTTAATCTGCGTCTATCGGCGTGTATCTGCGGCTACCTGGCTCGGGCAAACGGGCGGCTATGTAATTATTTAGCCACGAATGCACACGAATGGACGCAAATAAGATTCGCGTTCATTTGTGTGCATTCGCGGCCAATCACGCTTTTTCGAAATTCACAACTACTGGGCGGCCGTAGACTTCGGCGAAGACGTCGGAGACGCGGGAGGCGGCCCATTCGGCAAGGTCGGGTTCGCGGGAGCCTTTGAGCTTTAGAAGAACGCGGGACGGCTGGATTTCGAAGCCGGCGAGTTCGGCTTCTTCCTGTTCCGGACTGCGGGCGAGATTGTCGGCCAGGCGGAGAATCGGGATCAGCAGTAACACGGGACGCCGGTCTTCGGGGGACAGCGCCGCATATTCGGGGTGGGCGGGCGAGGGCATCGCTTTGCGGTGATAGCGGCACAGGTTGGCGATGACTTCGCGCTCGCGGTTGGTGAATCCGGAAAGATCCACGTTGGCGATGATGTAGTAGGCGTGCTTGTGGTGCGCGGCGTCGTTGATATAGTGGCCGGTTTCGCTGAAGTAGCAGGCGGCCTCGAGAAGGCGGCCGTAGTTCAGGGGCAGTTGATGAAGCGGCTGGAGGCGCGTGAAGAGCGCATGGCCCAGGGCGGCGACGCGGCGGGAGTTGCGCACGGGGGCCCCAAAGCGGGTGGCGACGCGCTCGACTTCCTGGCGTTGTTCGCGGCTGAGGCGGGCAAGCTCGCCTCCGACGCCGCGAGCGGCCATGTCGGCGATGATCCCGTCGCGGACACCGGCGGCGGAGTAATAAACCGCGGAAGCATGAAAACGTTCCAGGATTCGCAGCAATGTTCCGGCACCGGCGACGATAATTTCGGCGCGGCGCGGACCGATGCCGGCGACTTTTCTGCGGCCGGCAATATCGAGCGTGGAGAGTTTCTTGTACAGTTTGCGGATCTGGGCGGTGGAGGCGCGCAGGCGGTCGGCTTCGTCGCGCTTGGAGCGGGCCACGCGATTCACGGCGCAGACGACGGCGGCGGCGGTGGCCGAGGTGGCGATCACGCGGTCCCAGCGCAGGCCCATGCGGGCGATGGCGGCCTCCAGCTTTTCATCGACGAATTCGGCCATCTGGAGCATTTCGCGGCCGGCCGGCGGATCGCCGTGCAGAAACATTTCCTGGAGGCGGACGGCGCCCAGGGGCTTTGAGACCGCGTCGATCAACGCCTGATCCTCACTGGAAATGATTTCGGCGCTGCCGCCGCCGATATCGATGAGCAGCACCCGTTTGCCACGCTGCGGCCAGCGGCTCATCACGCCCTGATGGATCAGGCGGGCTTCCTCGCGGCCGGTGATGATTTCGACCGGCGTGCCCAAGGCGGTGGAAGCGCGGGAGATGAACTCGGCCTGGTTCGAGGCGTCGCGGACTGCGCTGGTGGCGACGGCACGGACACCGACTACGTCGAGCTTGCGATAAATGTCGGCCATCCGGGTGAGGACTCGGACGGTATCGTCGATGGCCTGGCCGCTGAGTTTTCCATCGTGGAACACGCTCGAGCCAAGACGCGTGACTTCGCGCTCGGCCGCCAGGACGGACGGGGGCGACCCGGCCAGTACTTCCGCGGCCAGCATGCGAGTCGAGTTACTTCCAATGTCCACCGCGGCGTAACGAGGCATCTTTTGGGCGATCGGTTTTGAGCGACCGGTTTTTGAGCGACCGGCTGTGAACGATAGTCTCTTGCTACTATCGCAAAAAAGCCGAGCTACTCCGAATGCTCCGCGAGGGAGTTGGAGGAAGCGACGCTTTCCAAGACCGGTTCATCGGGAATGGTGAAGAAGAATGCCGCGCCTTTGTCGACTTCCGATTCGGCCCAGATGCGGCCGCGATGTTTCTTGATGATTTTGTGGGTGTTGGCGAGGCCGATTCCGGTGCCTTCAAAATCCTGGCGCTTATGGAGGCGCTGGAAGACGCCAAAGAGTTTGTTGGCGTAGGCCATGTCGAATCCGGCGCCGTTGTCGCGCACAAAGTAGATCGGCTCGCCGTCTTTGGTGATTTTCCCCACTTCAATGACGGGGGGATGGCGGTGGCGGGTGAATTTGACGGCGTTTGACAGCAGATTGATGAAGACCTGCTGCATCAGGCCGGGATCGCACTCGGCGGAGCCGAGGTCCTGGATGCGCCACTCGATGACGCGGCCGGCGCATTCGGGTTCGATCTTCTCGAGAGCGGCGCGCAGCACTTTATCGAGAGAAGTGGGATCGCGCGCGAGGGCGGTGCGCCCGATCTGCGCCAGATTCAAGAGATCGTCGACCAGGCTGCCCATGTGCTGGGCGCCATCCTGGACGCGGGTCAGATATTTTCTGGCCTGGTCGTCGAAATTGGCGGCGTATTCCTCGGCGAGAATTTTGGAGAATCCGGCGATGTGGCGAAGCGGGGCCCGCAAGTCGTGCGCGACGGAATAAGAGAACGCCTCCAGCTCCGCATTGGCGATGCTCAATTCCTCGGTGCGGTCGGCGACTCGCCGCTCCAGGCCCTGATGGAGCCGCTGGATTTCCTCCTCCGCCTGCTTTCGTTCGGTGATATCGACAATGGCGCTCAGCACCAGCAATCCATGGTCGGTCTCGATCGGGTTCAATCCGATCTCGACCGGCACCTCGGAGCCGTCCTTGCGGACGGCGTAGAGATCCCGTCCGGCGCCCATGGCGCGGGCCCCGGGAGCCTTCATGAACCCGTTGCGATGATCCAGATGCAGGTCGCGAAACTTTTGCGGCAGCAGCATCTCGATATTGCCGCCGATGAGTTCCCGGCGGGAATAACCGAAGAGTTTTTCGGTCTGCGCGTTGACCATAGCGATTTTTCCCGTTGTATCCACCATGATCATGGCGTTGGGCGCGGCTTCGACGGCCACCCGGAACATGGTTTCGGCCCGGCGGCGCTCGGTAATATCGGTGGCCATCATCGACACGCCCACCAGTTCGCCCGCGGCATTCGTGATCGCGGAAACCGCCAGGAAAACGTAGAACAGGTCGCCGGATTTACGCCGCCGCACGGTCTCGACCGACGGGAGGATTTCGCCCTTCCGGGCGCGCTCGACGATACCGTCGATCTCGCCATTTCTCGCCGCAGGGGCGAGCATGGAAGCGTGTTTGCCGAGGACTTCTTCCGCGCAATAGCCGAACAGACGCTCGGCGGCGGGATTCCATGCCGTGATGTGGGCTTCAAGATCGAGCGTCCAGATGGCGTTGGCCGACTCCCGTATGCTGGCGGCCATTTGGACCAGGTGTTCGCGGGCTTCGGAAAGCTGCACGGTGCGGGCGGATACCAGATCCTCCAGGTGCGCGTTCAACCTTAAAATTTCCTGTTCGGCGGCCTGGCGCTCTCCGATCTGAACTTGCAGAATATGGTTCGCCTGCATCAGTTCCTCGCGCAATTGATTCCTACCCTGCGCGGCGCGGATGAGCGCAAGGCTCTTGGGAAGCAGCGGCGGCAGAGCGACGGCAACGGTCACCGAGGCGGCGGCGGTCAGGATTTTCAGCAGACCCGAGAGCCAGTAGAGAGGCGTCCACAGGGTCCAGATTTCCATGAAATGGGTACCGCCGCAGGCGATGATGAAGATCCCGAAGCCGACAAACATCCAGGAGAACGGGATATCCCGCTTAGCCCGGTATACGAAAGAGGCTAGAGTCACCGAGATGGCGACATAGGCGGCGCCGATCACCAGGTCGCTGAGGGCGTGGACCTTTATGAGATCGGAATTCCATTGGTAACACATGCCGTGCGGCATGAGGCCACGGGTGTCGAAGAGTCGGAACAGGGAAATTAGCATTGTGTTAGGGCGACGTTGCGAGGCACGGGAGCGCCCGCTTGCTGTCGCGCGCGGTTCGGTGCCAGCGCTGCGCGGGATAAGCGTGGCACGAGATCAAGGCGTTAGCGACATGAACGTGAACCGATCCTCCTGGAACCGTTCCTCCTGGAACCGTTCCTCCTGGTGGTAGAGTGCGCTTTCGATTCCTGAACTCTCGCTCTTGTTTGGGGGCGGGGAGACGATATGGAATTCAGGTGCGCCATGAGCAATCGAACTGTGTTACTTGTCGACGATTGTCCGGAGAATCTTAAGCTGCTGACGTGGCTGTTAAAGTTCGGCGGATATACGGTGTGGACCGCAACCGGGGGTCCGGAGGCGCTGGAGAAGCTGTTGAAGGCAATGCCGGAAGGGGTGCTGACGGATATCCAGATGCCGGGGATGAACGGGATCGAGCTGACGCGGCGGATCCGGTCGGACCCGCGGACGGCGGATCTTTCCATTCTGGCGATCAGCGCGAACGCGATGCCGGAGAATATCGATGAAGCTTATGAGGCGGGATGCGACGGATACATCACGAAGCCGATCGATACGCGGACGTTCGCGGCGCAGGTCGACGTGTATCTTGATCGCGGAAGAACTAAACAATCTCACTTACTGCTCGCTTAGGCGCGTAGAAGTACGGGCATTCCTTGCTGTTCAAGAGAGACGAACGCATGTTAATTTGACTTGGCCGCAGATGTTTGAATCTTCCGTGGGAGGCACGCATGCCGAACCGAAAAAACGAGCTGCTCCTGGTCGACGATGATCCGTCGGACGTGGAGCTGACGGTGCACGCTTTGGGACAATACCGGGCGAATCACACCATTCACGTCGCCGAGGATGGAAAGGAGGCGCTCGATTATTTATTTTGCAGGGGGCCTCATGAAAAGGGGAACTTCGAGGAACGTCCCTGGTTGATCCTGCTGGATTTGAAGCTTCCCAAGGTGAACGGGCTTGAGGTATTGAAGGAAATCCGCGCCGACGCCCGGACGCGGGCGATTCCGGTGGTGATCATGACATCGTCGAAAGAAGTGCGGGACGTGGTGGAAGCGTATCGGCTGGGCGTGAACGGATTCATTCAGAAGCCGGTGGGGTTCGACGATTTCCGGAAAGTAGTCAGTCAGATCGGGGCGTTCTGGCTGGACGCCAATCAGCCGCCGCCGCGGGAGGCGTTCGGAGACGGCACGCCGCCCACGCCTTCGACGGTATGTTGAACGGATTTCCAGACGAGCAGAAGACCGGCGCGGGCGGTCCGCTTGCGGTTTTGATTCTGGAAAACAGCGACGCGGATTTCGAGTTGTTGACGCTGGAACTGCGGCGCCAGGGCTTGGCCGCGCAATGCCGGCGCGCCGAGACCGAGGCGGAATACCGGGCCGAGCTCGCAAACCAGCCCGACATTATTCTCGCCGACTATATGCTCACCGGGTTCGATGCGATCCGCGCGCTGGAGCTGCTGCATCAGACCGCACTGGTGATCCCGTTCATCGTGATGACGGGCGCGGTGAGCGAGGAGTTCATGGTCGAATGCATGAAGCGGGGGGCGGCGGACTATCTTTTGAAAGATCGCGTGATGCGGCTGGGTCCGGCGATCCGCCGGGCGCTGGAGGAAAACGAGCTGCGCCGGCAGAAGCTGGCGGCGGAACGGGCTCTGCGGCAAAAGAATATCGAGCTCGAAGCTCAGTACGTCGAAGTCCAGGCGGCCAGCCGCATGAAGAGCGTCTTTCTCGCCAACATGTCGCACGAGTTGCGGACGCCGCTGACCGCCATCATCGGGTTTACCGAGCTGCTGGTGGACGGCAGGGCCGGAAAGCTGGGCCTGGAACAACTGGACCTGTTGCAGGATGTGCTGGGGAACGGGCGGCATCTTCTGGGGCTGATCAACGACGTGCTGGATCTGGCGAAGGTTGAATCCGGAACCATGCGCTTTCGCCCGGAGACGATTTCGATCCCCGATGTCGTGGGCGAAGCGGTGGCGGGGCTCAGACTGCTTGCCCAGGAGCGGCGCATTGCTCTCATCAGCGACATCCGGGTGCCGACCGAAGAAGTCCAACTGGATCCGCAGCGCTTCAAGCAGGTGATGTTCAATTACATTTCGAATGCGCTGAAATTCACTCCGGCCGGCGGCACCATCACGGTCCGGGTGCTTGCGCAGACGGATTCGTCTTTGCGGGTGGAAGTGGAAGATACCGGAATCGGAATCGCGGTGCGGGACCTGCCTCGACTGTTTCAGGATTTTCAGCAGATCGACGATGGGTTGTCGAAGCAGACGCCCGGGACGGGTCTGGGGCTTTCGCTGACGAAGCGGCTGGTAGAGGCGCAGGGGGGCAGCGTGGGGGTCGAGAGCGTGGAGGGTCGCGGGAGCACGTTTTTCGCGGTGATTCCGTTTGGGGTGGAACGGCCGGTTCCGGCGGTCGCGTGATGTGGTCGGTGCGGGAAAACCCGCTTGCTGGCGCGCGCGGCAGGAGCGTGGAGGGCGTGTTAATGTAAGAGCGCGGATGAAGTCCACGGCAATAAACTCCAGTTTTTTGATTTTTCTTCTCCTTTTCAATTTCTTCGGTTGCCCGGTATTTGCGCAGCAGGCGGAGCTCCGGATCCTGATCGTTGAGGGGGACGGAACGATCAACAACATCAAGCAGCGCGTGAACGTCGAGCCGGTGATCGAGGTTCGAGACCAGGACAATAAAGTGGTGGAAGGCGCGGCGGTGGTGTTCTTTCTGCCGGCGCAGGGGCCGAGCGGGACGTTTTCGAACGGCACCAAGACGCTGACCACCAGCACGGATCGCTCGGGACGCGCGGTGGCGCGCGGGATTCACCCGAACAGCCAGACAGGACGATTCGATATTCGCGTAACGGCGTCGTTTCAAGGCCAGACGGCCAACGCGACGATCACGCAGACCAACATTTCGGGCTCGTCTTCGGGAGGCGGGGGGATGAGCGGCGGAGCCAAGGCGTGGATCATCCTGGCGATTTGCGGCGGGGCGGTGGCGGGCGCGGTGATTGCGGCGACACATAAGGGCTCGAGTTCGTCGGGCACGCCGCCGATTGTGATTACGCCGGGGACGCCGACGGTGGGGGCTCCGCAATGAGACCGCTGGCCCTTTGGGTTTTTCTATCCGGCGCGCTGTGGGCGCAGATTGCGGGTCCGAGGCTCGGATGGACGGCGGACGGTGGGCAGATTCGTCCGATATACGGGCTTCCGGGAGCAAGTGCGGTGGGCGGCGCAGTGGCTCTTGGCCGGAATTTGGGATCGATCGCGGTTTCGCCGAGCCAGGATTATGTGCTGGCAACGGATGCGGACAGCGGGGCGGCGCTGGTGATTTTGCCCGGGACATCGGCGGCGTCGATCGCGGGAGCGGCGGCGGGCGCGAGCCGGATCGCGATGAGTCCGCGCGGGTCGGCGGCGGGCTTGTGGTTCGGGGCGAATTCGCATTTCGAGATTGTGTCGGGATTGCCGGGAGCGGCGTCGGTCCGGGAAATCGACGCGACGTTTCTTGGCGCGCCGGCGGCGTTCGCGGTCAGCGATGACGGCAACTGGCTCGCCGGAGCTTGGAAAACGGGCGTGTACACATTCGGTCCGGATGGCGCGGTGAATCAAGTTGCGGCGGAGGGCGATATAGACGCGCTGGCGTTTTTTGCGGGCCGATCGGATCTGGCGCTGGCCTCGGCGACGCGAGTGCTTACCGTAATCAATGGCGCTGTGACGGTGGCGTATCAGGATTCTCAACGGGCGATCGCCGGGCCGCGGCGAGGATTGCGTGGGGTGAGCGCGGCGGCGGGGATTGCGACTTCGTTCGATAACCGCTTCATTGTCCGGGCGAGTCACACGGGAACCGTTTTGACGATCGATTCGAGCACGGGTGCGGCGTCGGCACAGGATTGTTCATGCGCGCCGGAGGGAGTTTTTGGGCTTGGCGGGTCGTTGTTCCGGCTGACGAGCCGCGATGTGAAGATTTTCGATGCGGCGGCGGGTTCCGTTTCTGTTGTGCCGCCGTTGGGCGGAACGGGAACCAGCACGGCGGCGGCGGTTACGGCGGTGATTTCGCAATTTCCACCGATGACGATCGGAGGGCTGCCTACATCGCCGGGCTACAAACAGCAGCCGGCGATCACGATTTCTCTGGCTGCGCCATTCACGGATACGCTGACGGGAACTTTGACGCTCACGTTTGCGTCGTCCGTGGGTGGAGACGATCAGATGATTCAATTCGGCAACTCGGCCGGAGGGCGCACGGCTACGTTCACGATTCCGGCGGGCAGCACGCAGGCGTCGTTTTCGGGAAGCTCGAGTATCCCGGTGTTGACGGGGACGGTGGCGGGGAAGATTACGCTCACGGTGACGAGCGTTATCGATGCCGGCACGGATGTGACGCCGAATCCGCAGACGTTCGCTACGATTACGACGAATCCGACGGTGCCGTTTATTCAAACCGTCACGTTCACGCAGACGGCGGGCGGCCTGATGGTGAAGGTGAACGGATTCTCTTCGTCGCGCGACATGACCAGCGGATTGTTTCATTTCGCCCCGGCCACGAATGCGACGGTGGCGCAGACGGATGTTACGGTATCGCTCGCGGCGCCGTTCACGACGTGGTATCAGAGCAGCGCGTCGAATCAGTACGGCAGCCAGTTTACGATGACGGTTCCGTTCACGGTGCAGGGGAATCCGGCGGAGATCGTCGCGGTGACGGTGACGCTGACGAATTCCAAGGGCGCTTCAAACCCCGCCACTCCCCAATAGGTATTCTTAAATAAAGCAGCCGTGGGAACCACTGCGCCACAAGTCGGGCCGAGCGCCGCGTCCGTGCGTGCGGCACTGGAGAAAATTCTCGCGAGCCCCGGATTCGCGGGTTCCGAACGACAGGCGCGATTCTTGCGCTTCGTGGTGGAAGAGACCATCGAGGGACGTTCCGAGGGGCTGAAAGAAACCACGGTTGGCGTGGATGTGTTTGGCCGCAAGCCGGGTTACGATCCCAGGCTGGACGGCGTGGTTCGCACGGAAGCGATCAAGCTGCGGGCGCGGCTCAAGGAATACTACGACGAAGCGGGGCGCGCGGACACGGTAAAAATCGACCTGCCCAAGGGCGGTTACGTTCCTTCGTTCGTGGAGGCGGAGCGCGGGCCTGTTCCCGAGCGCACGGTTCCGGGACGCTGGATCGTGCTCGGCATGCTGGTGTTCATTGGCACGATTGTCGCGATCGCGGGAACGTTCCTGTTCAGCCGTCCGCGAACGAATGGAGTCCCGCCGCCTTCGATCGCGGTGCTGCCGTTCGTCGACATGAGCGCGGAAAAAGACCAGCAATACTTTTGCGACGGGATGACGGAGCAGATCATCGACGCGCTGAGCCGCATTCCGGGATTTCAAGTGGTGGCGCGGAGTTCGGTGTTCGCGCTGAAAGGGAATCCGCAGGATGTGCGCGAGATCGGGCAGCGGCTGAACGTGCGCAGCGTGCTCGAAGGGAGCGTGCAGAGATCGGGCAGCCGGGTTCGAGTGACGGCGCAGCTAATTAATACGAGCGATGGATTTCATCTGTGGTCGCAAAGCTACGATCGCGAGATGAAGGATATTTTTGCGCTGGAAGACGAGATCTCGCGCGCGATCGTGAATACGCTGGAGATCAAGCTGGCCAAGCCGCTGACGCCGGCGCCGCAGGCCGATCTGGAAGCCTACAATTTGTATCTCCAGGGGCGGTACTGGTATTTCAAATGGCGTCCGCAGGAAGTGCTGCGGTCGGTGGAGTTTTATCAGAAGGCGATCGACCGGGAGCCGGATTATGCGCTGGCGTACGCGGGGCTGGCGGATGCATATAGCTGGCTCGGGTTCTTTCGCATGCCTCCGCGCGAGGTGATGCCGAAGGCTCGGGCGGCGGCGGAGCGGGCGATTGCGCTCGAGCCGAAGCTGGACTCGGCGCATGTGGCGCTGGCGGAGATCAAGGCAATCTACGATTACGACTGGGATGGGGCGCAGCGCGAGTTTGCGCGGGCGATTGAAGTGAATCCGGCGTGCTCGAACGCGATGTTTTCGCATTCGCTTTTATATCTGGCGCCGCGCGGGCGGACGAAAGATGCCATCGACGAGATGAAACATGCGCTGGAGCTGGATCCGCTGAATGTGGTTTTCAACACGTATCTGGGTGCATTGTACTTGTTCGACCGGCAGAACGATGCGGCGATCGCGCAGATTCAGAAGACGCTAACGCTGGCGCCGGGCTTTCATGAAGCCGAGGGGATCCTGTTCCATGCGTACCTGAGTTCGGGGAAACTGGCCGAGGCTCGGACGGAGCTGGAACGCGCGAAGGCGCTGATCGGCGTCTCGACGCCGGAGGAGACGGACGCGCTGCTGTTGGCGACGGAAGGCCGGAAGGAAGCGGCGAGCGCGATTCTGGCAGCAGTGGATCACCGGTCTGGTCCAAGGCTGGTTACGGCGGCGTGCGCGTATTTGAAGCTGGGTGAAAAAGATCGGGCGCTGGATATTCTGGAGCAGGCATATGAGCAGCGGGATGGGATGCTGGTGTTCAGTAATACCTGGCCGGGGTTGGAGGGGCTGAGAGGGGAGCCCAGATTTCAGGCGCTGTTGAGCAAGCTGCATTTGATTCGGTGATCGCGGGGGGCTCTCGCGTGGCGCGCGAGGAGAGTGGGACGCGAGGATCCGCTTCCTCTGGTCGCGGTTCTGTGTCGGCGCTGGACTGCGTTAATGGTTTGTGAGCCGTGGCGAAGGGTGTCGGCACTGGACTTCGTCAATGCTTTGGTGAGCCGTGGCGAAGAGTGTCGGGCTGCACTGCGTCAATGGGTTGGTGAGCGGTGGCGAAGGGCGTCGGCGCTGTGGTGCGTCAATGGGTTGGTGAG
>DATGGL010000337.1:0-23096 GCA_035308605.1 Bryobacteraceae bacterium | reverse complement strand
CGCCAGAACTCGGGCATGGAGCACAGCACTTCCAATTCGCCGGCAAAAAACTGCTTGAACATCACGGAGAGCTGGATGTGCTCCTCGATGGTTTGGGCACGGCGAATGCGGATGCCGAAATTGTCGACGTCGCCGCGCAGGACGCCCCAGGTATTGAGACCGGTCGCACGGTCCGCCAGGGCCTTGGTGGAGGCCGGCTCGCGGCCATCGTCGCTGGGGGCGGCATGGCGGGCAAACGGGAGCGATTCGGTGGACGATCCGGTCAGACTCCAGACCTGCTTCCCTTCCCCGATTTGAATCCGCCCGGGCGCTTCCGGCGACCACCCGGCGGATTCGGCGTCGCGCAGTTTCATTCCCAACTGGTCGGCGAAATACGCCTGCGATTCCGCGCCGGCGGCTACCGGGGCGGCTTCAAAGCCGGGCGTTCCGCGGCGATGATCCATCTGTTCGGTCAGGCGGCGGCGAACGTCGCTCCAGTCGCCCAGATTCTCGGTAACGCTCCACAGCAGCTTCAGCAGGCCATCGCTCAGCGCCGCGATTTCAGCCGCGGCGGCCTGCAGAAAGGCCTCGGCCGGGCCTCGCGACTCCTCGGGCAAAACGACCAAAAACTGGCCGCCGCCGCTCGATCCAAGCAGAATCTTCGCCAGGCCCAGTTCGGCCAGTAAGGCTCGCGGGAGCACTTCGCTCAGCAGGCTAATCCAGTGCGAGCGCCCGGTAAAGACCTGATCGTGGTCTTTTTCAGCGGGCGCAAACAGAAACTCGTCGATCCCCAGAAGCTTCCCTTGCAGGAATATTTGAACGGACATCGGAAGGCGAAACCATCACTGTAACATGTAGGGCAGGTCCCCGACCTGCCCGATGTACCATTTGTTCAGGTCTCCGACCTGCTGTTCGGGCATTTCGTTCAGAATCTGGCATGCTTGTGATACTCTTGGGCAAATTTATCTACTATGAGGCATAGTTGGTTGATCCTGACCCTCGCCTTGCCGGTTTTCGGCCAGGGGAACTACGAGATCCAGGTTTACCCGTCTGAAGTCGTCAAGCCCGGCTGCACCATGGTGGAGCTGCACAGCAATTTCACCGTGCAAGGCACCAAGGAGGTGATCGACGGCCAGTTACCGACCGAACATCAGCTTCATGAGACCGTCGAGATTACGCACGGGTTCACGCCGTGGTTCGAAACCGGATTCTATATCTTTACCAGCGCCGCTCCGAGCCAGGGCTATCAATGGGTGGGCAGTCATATTCGTCCTCGGGTGCGGGCTCCGGAGGAGTGGAAGTGGCCGGTAGGCGTCAGCGTTTCCTTCGAGTTCGGATATCAACGGCGTAATTTTTCCGCCGATACGTGGACGCTCGAAATCCGGCCGATCGTCGATAAGCAGATCGGCCGCTGGTACCTGGCCTTCAATCCCAGCATCGACAAATCGTTCAAAGGGCCCTCGGCCAGCCAGGGCTTTATTTTCTCGCCGAACTTCAAAGCGGGATACGACATTACGAGGAAGATTAACGCCGGAGTCGAATATTATGGCGTCCTCGGGCCGGTGGGCAATTTCTATCCAGGATCGTTGCAGGAACAACAGATCATTCCCGATTTTGACTTGAACCTTTCGCCGAACTGGGAGTTCAACTTCGGCGTGGGCGTCGGCGTGACCGGCGCGACCGATCATTTACTGATCAAGATGATTCTGGGATACCGGTTCGGCGGTAAGAATTAAAGCATCGCCATTGCCAGCCGCCGTGAAATCGCGCCGATTGCGTTCGCGGCATGGGCGCACAACAGGAACAGCACGCAGCCGAAGAGCGATACCAGCAGCGCTTCCTGCGAGCTGTTAATGGGCGCGCCTTCGATCGAATACGACAGCATCGTGTAGAGTCCCGGAGCGGCCATGAGCGGAATGGAAACCAGAAACAGTACTCCCGTGATGAGTCCGGCGACGCCTACCGGAAACCGGAGCAGCAGATATACAACGGTGGTCCAGGCCCTTCGATCCTGAAGCATCGCCCGCCATCCCGGAGGGCGCGGCGCACGAGGTTCGAAGGTCGCGCCCAAGAATGCTTTGCTGAGTTCGCGCTCAAACCGTCCGAACAGCTTGGCGACGCCGAGCGTGACCGCGAGAATCCCGAAGCCGACAATCAGCACAGCAAGCCCGGCTCCCAGCGACAGCCCGACGATCATAATCACGAAGTAAAGCAATCCGAGCGGGAAGGAGAGCGCGGCGTGGAGCAGATGCCAATACGTCCGCCGTTCCAGGACTGGGCCGAAAATGCGATCGATTCCGGAATCGGGAGTAAGCGCGCTTGCTGCCGTCACACTGAGGAATACGGAAACGCGCGGGGAAAGTTCAACTCAGGTCTTTTTCAATTCAGGTCTTTTGCGGCCGCACGCGCGACATCATCCCGTCCACGGCGACCTGGATGCCGATCATCAGCGCCGTGAAAGAGACCAGGAACATCGCAGTGAGCAGCAAGACGGCAGAAAAGCGCATCCACGAATTGGGAATGTTCGCCCAGGAGAACCAGGCAAGCCCGCCACAGACGCCGAATAACATCGAGCCCAGAAAGATTCGCGCGAGGGCACCGCTGACGGCGACGCAGGCCTCGGGAAACGTCATGTTGGGGTTGAACGTGCGCGGCGTGCGAAACCGCTCAAGCGTTCGAAATTCGGCCAGATGCCACCCCACGTTGCGCCCCCCTCCCTTAATTGTCGCGCACATTCCCGTACTTTTTTGTTAGATTGTGAGGGCCGTGAAACGATTCGAAGGAAAAATTGTACTTATCACAGGGGCCGGGCACGGGATAGGCCGCGCGGTTGCGGAGCGCTTCGCTACCGAAGGCGCGCGCGTTGTCGTCAACGACATCCACCAGGCACAGGCCGACGAGGTGGCGCACGCCATCGGCGGCGACGCGATTCTGGCGGACGTTTCGGTCAAATCGCAGGTGGACGCGATGTTCGACACGATTCTGGGACGGTTTGGCACCATCGACGTCCTGGTGAACAACGCGGGCGACATTAAAGCTGAGCGCCATTTTCTCGACGGCGATGAGGCCTGGTGGGATCACGTTCTGGACGTGAACCTGAAGGGCGTGTTTCTGTGTTCCCACCGGGCTGCCACGGCGATGGCGCGGAAGGGATCCGGCTCGATTATCAGCATGTCGAGCGGTGGCGCGACGAAAGCTCATCGCGGCAACGTGGCCTATGACGCGTCGAAAGGTGGCATTGAGGCAATGACGCGGGCGATGGCTCTGGACCTGGCGCCGTATGGAATTCGCGTCAATGCCGTGGTCCCGGGGGTGATTCGCACTTACAACATCTCGGATGAAACCGCCGTGGAGCGCGGAAAAGTGGTTCCCCTGGGCCGCGTGGGAACGGCAGAGGACCTGGCGGGTCCGACGGTATTTCTGGCGTCGGAGGACGCTCGCTACATCACGGGGACCACGCTGGTGGTCGACGGAGGCGTGCTGGCACAGCAGCGATCGACTCCGGTGGATATTTTCCCGTTGAGCCGGTTTCCGAAAGTTTCTATCGAATAGCCGGCTGCCCGGCCGCGGTTGCCGCGCTGTTGAAGGTCGACAGATCGCCGCTGAGAATCGCGTCGAGGCGCTGCTTGATCGCGTCCAACTGCGCCGAGAGCTCCTTGAACACGACGTAGCTCTGGTCCGTCGGCTTCGCGTCCCCGGTTTCGATGATCCGAAGCAGCGCGGCAAGCTGGTTGTTGATTTTGATCGGGAAATTCAAGGGGTCCTGTCCGCTGCGATTCTGGACCTGATAGATGTCCTGTTCGACGGCGCTCAGGCGGGTCGACAGGCGCTCTCCGGCCGCGTTAAGAGCAGGGGCTTTCTTTACGCTGTCGTCGATCTGCTTTTTTAGATCGCGAATCCGGATGACCATTTCGTTGGCCTCGCTGGTCTTATCGCGAACCGCGGTGGCCAGCTTGAATTGCTCTTCGAGGTCCGCCTGCGTGATGTTGATTTCGCGCGGATCGCGCTCGACGCGCAAGGGCCGCGTCTCGGTGACGCCGCCGGCGGTCAAGCGCACCGAATATTGTCCAGGAACCGCCATGGGACCCTCTTCCGGCTGCGCACCCCAGTAAATCAGGCCTTCGAAAGTAGTGGGGCCGGGATAACGCAGGTCCCATGAGTAGCGATTACCGCCCGCTTTGCGAGCCGGGGGACGCACGGCGCCGCCGCGGCCACCGCCGCCGCCATCTTCCGCCTGGGCCTGGCGAGCGTCCGCCTTCTTGTCTTCCTCGGGCGAGCCGACGAAGGATCGGACGACCTTGCCGGCCGAATCGAGAATGTCGATCTTGACCGCGTCGGCTTCCTTGGCGAGGTAATAATCGATCACCGCGCCGCGATCGAGGGAGCGCTCGGCTGGCTTGGGCGCGAATAGATAGGTGTTCTGAATGGGGCCGGAAAGCTGCCGCAAACGCGTGATGTCGTCCAGGATGTAGAACGCGCGGCCGTGGGTCGCGATTACCAGGTCGTCGCCTTGAATCAGCAGGTCGGAGACCTGAGTATCGGGCAGATTCAACAGCAGCGATTGCCATTCGCCTCCGTTGTCGAAGGAAACATAAATGCCGTGTTCGGTTCCGGCGAACAGCAGCCCGGGACGCTTGGGATCTTCGCGAATCGCGTGCACGTAATCGTCGGAAGGAATGCCGTTGACGATTTTCGTCCATGTGACGCCGTAATCGTCCGTGCGATACGCGTAGGGCTTGCGATCGTCGGCCTGATAATTTTTCGCCGCCAGATACGCCGTTCCGGGTTTCGTGGGCGAGGCGTCGATCAGGCTGATGCGGATGAAATCCGGCATGCCTTTGGGAGTGATGTTCTTCCAGTTCTTCCCGCCGTCGCGGGTGATGAACGCATAGCCGTCGTCGGAACCGGTCCAGATTGTGTTGACGTCCTTCGGCGAGGGCGCAATGGTGAAAATGGTCGCGTAGATTTCGGGACCGTTTTGATCCTTCGTAATGGGACCGCCGGAATCGCCCAGCGTTTTCGGATCGGCGCGCGTCAGATCCGGACTGATCATTTCCCAGCTTTGACCTTCGTTGGTGGTCTTCCACAGATGCTGGGAAGACGTGTACAGAATTTTCGGGTCGACTGGATTGAAGACGATGGGGAAGGTCCACTGCCAGCGTTCCTTGAGCACGCTTGACGACATGCCCGAGAAGAACAGCGGATACACCTGCACATCGCGCATGTGGCCGGTGTTGCGCTCATAGCGCGTCAGCAGCGCCCCTTGACTGCCGGCGTAGAAAATTTCGGCGTTCTTGGGATCGGGCGCGATATAGCCGCTTTCACCGCCGCCCGGCGAATAGGTGGGACGGCCGAGATATTCGAGGCCGGTTCCCCCGCCGCCGCGGGCCGCGGGAGCGCTGGTGACGCAAATGGTCGTATTGTCCTGCTGCGCGCCGCAGACGTGATAGGGAACGTCCACGGTGGTCGCGATGTGATAGATCTGCGCGGTCGGGTAGGGCTGCCCGGTCCAGGTTTCGCCGCCATTCACGGATACATTGCCGCCGCCGTCGTTCGAGTTGATCATCCGCATGGGATCGTTGGACGCGATCCAGAGATCGTGCTGGTCGCCATGCGGGGGCCGGAGGACCTTCAGCGTCTTTCCGCCATCGGTCGATTTGTACAGGCCGGTGTTGAGAATGTAGACGGTGTCCTTATTCTTCGGATCGGCCGTGATTCGGGTGTAATAAAACGCGCGCTGCCGGATGCGGCGATCTTCGCTGATGCGGGCCCAGGTGGCCCCGGCGTCCTCGGATCGGAACAGGCCGCCATCGTCGGCTTCGACCATGGCATAAATGCGATTCGAATCGGCGGAAACGGCGACGCCGATTTTCCCGATAATTCCCTGCGGAAGTCCCCGGTTGCGCGTGATCTCGGTCCAATGATCGCCGCCGTCGGTCGATTTGTAGAACCCGCTGCGCGGGCCGCCGCTCGAAAGCGTCCAGGAGGTCCGGTAAACGTCCCAAATTGCCGCGTACATCACGCGCGGATTGTGCGGGTCGAGGGAAAGATCGACGGCGCCGGCGTGATCGTCCTTGTACAGAATCTTCTGCCAGGTCTTGCCGCCGTCGCGCGAGCGGAACACGCCGCGCTCGGCATTGGGGCCGTAGGGATGTCCCAGCGCGGCGACGTAGACGATATCGGCGTTGGTGGGATCGACGCGAATGCGCGCGATGGCCTGGGTGTCGACGAGGCCGACGTTGTGCCAGGTCTTGCCGGCGTCCGTGGATTTGTAGACTCCGTCGCCCTGCATGATGTTGCCGCGCAGCTCGGTCTCGCCCATGCCGATGTAGACCACGTCCGGATTCGATTCCGCGACTGCCATGGCGCCGACCGAGGAACTCTTGACCTGCCCGTCGGTGACCGGATGCCATGTGGCGCCGCCGTCGGTGGTCTTCCACACTCCTCCGCCGGTCGCACCGAAATAGTATTCGTTGGGCCGCGACGAACTGCCGGCGGATGTAATCGATCGTCCGCCGCGCAGGGGTCCGATGCTGCGCCATTGGAGCGCTCCGAACACGCTGGGGTCATAATGTTCCGCAGAGGCGACCGCCGTCAGCAGCAGCAGAGCGAGGAAGATGCGATTCACATGAACTCCTATTGGTAATAGTTTACTTGCCCGGACTCGGGGCTGACGAGACGCTCACATGCGGCGTGAGTGCCATGGACGGATCGAAATCCGCTATTTGTTTACTTTAACTGGACTCGGGCGATGGAACGATATGCCGAAGGGCAAATTCGTCAGCCAAATCGCGCACGCAGGAATTCGATCAGCTGCAGGTGCCGCCCGGGGCAGCGCGGCCAGGGCGCGAAACTGATCTGATTCGTTTCGCGCTCCACGTACAGGCCCAGCTCTCCCGCTTTGGGATGCTCGACATCGAAAACAACTCCGGTCCCGCAGGAGTCTACGTGCGCAACTTTCGCGGATTCGGGGTTTGCGAAGGGGCTCGACGGGCCCCAATCTTCCGTGAATTTCTCGGGAGGATAGTATTTGCAGGGATGATCCTGCGTGCAGCCCCAGAGCGCGTAAGCGGCCTGATAGTTCTTCTGCCCGAGCAAGGAGAAGAATTGCTTCACGATCTGTTCCTGACGCCAGGTGTTAAACGTGAAATACAGCGCGCTGCCGACGATGATCGCGGCCAGCCCCCAGATTACGATCCGCTTGATGCGCCGCTCACGCTGCTCATCGCCGGCTCCATAAGCATCCAGGTAACCCGCCATTGAAATCCTCTACTTTAGTGGATAAGCCTTGTCGTAGGCCGTGGTCGCTTCTGTCGTGATTTCCAGGGCCGGCTTGAAGCTGATGGTGTTCGTGACGTCCACAACGATATCCAGCCCTTTTTCATCGGCGATCTTCTTGACGATCTCGGTCATGCGCCCGCCTGCGCGCTGCAGGACTACATTGCGTTCATTGTTGACGTCGTCCTGAAGATCCTGGTTCAGACGCTCCGCCTCGCGCTGTTTGCGCTGGCCGCGGGCTGTCAGGTCGGCTTCGCCCGCCGCGCTCAGCTTGCCCTGGCTGGCCTGAAGCTGGGTCTGGATATCGTTCAGTTCGCGCTGGACCTTTTCGAGGGCGTCCTGGCGAGGCTTGTATTTGTTCTGTAAATCGGTGGAGGCTTTTTTGATCTCCGCGGTGTCTAAGATCGCCTTCTGGAAATTCACAACGCCAATTTTCGTCTGCGCCGACGCAAGGGAAGAGCTAAAGAGCCCAGCGGCGCACACGGCCAGCGCCGGGAGGATGGACGAACGGAACATGGGTTGAACAGACTCCTTTGTTTCTCTTATTCTAGCCGGTTATTTCAACATCTCGTCAAGCACGCGTCCCACGCTGCCGCTGGGGGTTTCGACGTCCAGAATGGTGGCGAGCGTGGGCGCGATATCGTTCACCATCACATTTCGATTGTAGCGGCCGGGGCGCACAGCCCCGCCGAGAAACAAGATGGGCACGTGGGCATCGTAGTCAAACGGCGTTCCATGCGTGGTCCCGGTTTTGGAAGCCATCCAATATGGGTCCGGGATCACGACAAGATTCCCCGATCGGGCGGCGTTGAATCCGTTGCGCACCCGTATATCCACGGGATCCGATGCCACCCAGCCATTGAGCAACTGGGATCGCGTATAGACGCGGAAAACATGCGGCAGCGCGCGCACCGCTTCCGCCGCCACGCGCTCGACATCGGCCGTTTCCAGATTGTGGGATTTGAGCGTCTGGAGGTTCAAAAACACCCCCTCGGACATATCTTCCACCCACTTTCCACCTCCGAATTTGGCAGATAGCGACTTTTCAATGGCGTCGCGTTGCATCTCCGGGTCCAGCCTTCCGCCGGGCATCTTGCGCTTCTCATTTTCTTCGGGAACCGGCGCCACGCCGTGGTCCGCGGTCATCACGGCGATCACTTGGCCGGCGCCCACCTGCGCTTCCGCGGCACGCAACAAATCTCCAATGAGCTTGTCCACGCGGATCGCCATGTCGCGCACTTCCGGCGAATCCGGACCCACACGGTGGCCCACGTAGTCGTTGGCCGAATAACTCACAACGAGCACATCGATTTTCCCGTTCGCACCCAATTTTTCAGCGGCGAGCGCGCGCAGCGCGAACTGCTCGATCAATTCATTTCCAAACGGCGTGGCTTCGATACCGTCGTAGAGTTTGACTCCGGGCGCGGGCATTTTGTGCCCCATCCATTCCTTGCCGGCGTATTTGTCGGCGGGCCGCGATTGATCGAAATCCTTGACCCAGCCGGGCAGATCCGGGAAATAATAAGTGCTGCTGACAAAGTTCCCGGTCTTCCCGTCGAACCAGAATGCCCCGTCCGCCATATGGCCGACGGGTAGAATCGCGCTGCGATCCTTGATCGAGACGCCAATCACTTTGCCGCCTTTGCCTGACATCTTCAGTTCGTCGCCGACGGTCGATTGAAGTAGCCGCCGCGGGGAGGATCCGACGCCGGTTCCGCCCAGAAGCTTGGTCTCGTCATCGGAAACGCTGGTTACGACTTTCTGCGTGCCGCGATCCCACCACTGGTTGCCGATGATGCCACTCATGGCCGGAGTTGCGCCTGTGAGCACGGTTGAGTGGCCGATCGCGGTGACGGTGGGAACATGCTCGTAATGAGCATTGGTGAACATGGCGCCGTCGTCCATCATGCGCTTCAATCCGCCGGTGTAATTGGCTCGGAACCGCGTCAGATAGTCGTAGCGGAACTGGTCGACCACGATCGCCAAAACCAGTTTTGGCTCTCTGGGCTTCGGTTTGGTCTGGGCGCTCAGGGAGAACGCAAGGACAAAGATGAAAATCAGCTTACGCATGCGTTCTTGAGTTTACCAGCCAGTCTGCCAGCGCAGGCGTTAAGAAATACGTTTTCTTTTACTGCTTGTCGGGCTTCGCGCCCTCTTTAGCGAGCCGGACTTTCGCGCCGTCAAGCTTGGTCTTCACCTTGGCGACTTCGTCCGGTTCCAGGTCCGCCGGAGCGCTGGCGTTCCACTCTTTTAAGGATACTTCCCACTGCGCGACGGCTTCCTTCACCTTCGATTCCTTCAGCAGCACGTCGCCGAGATGATCGTGAACGGTAGCATCGCGCGGCGTGAACTCGATCGCTTTGCGTAGATTTGTCTCCGCTTCCGGTAGCCGGCCGAGCTTCAGATACACCCAGCCCAGGCTGTCCAAATACGCGCCATTGTTGGGGTCCTGATCGACGGCTTTCTGGATCATCTCCAAAGCTTCGTTCAGCCGCTGGTTGCGATCCGCGAGCATATAGCCGAGGTAGTTGAGCACGCCCGCGCTGTCCGGGCTCACCTTAAGAATCTTGCGGAACTCGGCTTCGGAGGCATCCATCTTCTTCATCTTTTCGAACATGGCGCCGCGCATGAACCAGACCTGCTGCTTTTCTTCCGGGCTGGTCGAGAGCTTTTCGGCGGTGTCCAGCACCTTGGCCAGCTCGTCGTACTTCTTGCCTTTGTCGTAGAGCTGCGCGAGTTCCAGATTCAGCTCGCGCTCATTCTTCGAATCGATCAGCTTCTTCACTTCGGCGGCGGCGGGATCCACTTTGCCCATATCGGTCAACACTCGTGCGTGGGCGATATGCACGGCCCGGTCGGAGGGCCATTTTTTGACAGCGGCTTCCGCTTCCTGCTCGGCCTTGGTGTATTCCTTACCTTGCCGGTATGTATCGACGATCTCGGCCGTCATCTGCGGGCCGACCTGCGGCTCCAGATTGATGATGTCTTTCAGCGTGTCAACGGCTTCCTGCGTGCGGTCCGCCAGCTTGTACATGGCCGCCAGGCGTTCCAGCAACTCGATCCGGATGCCTTTTTCTTTCTGGTTGTAGGATCGCTTCGCGGTGCTATCGGCCAGGCTTTTCATCGCCTGAAGGGCTTCGGCCGTCTTGCCTTCCGCCTCGAGCAAACCGACCTCGTTGTAACGGACGTCCAGATCCTCGGGATCGATGGCCTTGGCCTTGTCCGACATCTGGCGCGCATTCTTGAAATCGTGCATCTCGCGATACAACTGCGACATCGCCAGGTACGTGCTCTTCTCGTTCGGCTCATCGTTGGCCAGATCCTGATAGGTCTTCAAGGCCTGGTCGTATTGCTTCGCCGCCGTCTGATATTGAGCGATCTGCCGCTTCAAATCCGAAGCATCGGGCGGATTCATTTCGAGAGCGCGCTGGAGCGCCTGCGCCGCCAAGGTGTACTCCTTCATCTGCTCGTAAGCGCCCGCGAGCACGCGGAGGCTCTTCGGCGTCGGATTCTTTTCCGCCAGCTTCTTCAACAGATCGGTCGCGGAATTGGTGTCGCCCAGATCCTGATAGACCAGCGCGAGCCCGGTCAGCGCATCTTCGTTTTCCGGGTCCAGTTCCAACGCTTTCTTATAAGCCTTCTGCGCCTCAATCGAATTCTGAGCCACTTTCTGCAACCGGCCGAGCATCACGAACGCATCGGCGTCCTTGGGATCGAGCTCGGAAATCTTCTGGTACTGCTCGATGGTCTTGTGCAGCATCACTTCGTCGACGCGATTCTGTTGCGCGTCGCCGATCTGGCGGGTAAACACGTGGGCGAGCAGCCGGTGAGCCGAGATATCGTTGGGATTCTTGCGCAGCGCCTCTTCGGCGTCGGTCTGAGCTTCCCGCAGCCGGCCCGATCCGATGTAGAGCTCGGAGAGCTCCTCGGTCAACATCGGCGTGGCGGGATCGGCTTTGATGGCTTCTTTGTAGTTCTCGATCGCCTTGTCGAGATAGTTCCCGCGGTTGCCGTAGGCACCGGCAAGTTCCGCGTACATGTGGGCGACGGTGTAGTGGTAAT
This sequence comes from Bryobacteraceae bacterium, assembly GCA_035308605.1. Taxonomy (GTDB): domain Bacteria; phylum Acidobacteriota; class Terriglobia; order Bryobacterales; family Bryobacteraceae; genus Palsa-187. Next base: position 11,777 of record DATGGL010000337.1, on the reverse strand, counting down.
AAGCGGAGGCCTTATCAACCTTAGGGCTCATGTCGGTTGACGCCGCCGGAGTCTGTCCCGAGGCCGTCAACCCTCCGATTGCGATCACCGCCCAAGCTGCTTTAAACATTCTCGTCCTCTTTCACGCAGAAACCCACGCTACCTTTAGTATATCGGCTAACTTATTGAAACGGGACCGCCATTTTGCATAGAGTTCTTAGCGATCCGCCGCTGGTTACGATCGCCGGTCCCACCGGCTCGGGTAAGAGCCAGCTCGCCTTGCAGGTTGCAGAAAATTTCGGTGGCGAGGTGGTCAATTGCGATTCCCTTCAGCTCTATCGCGGCTTCGACGTGGGAACCGCCAAAATCGCATCCGCGGAACGCGGCGGAGTGCCCCATCATATGCTCGACGTTCTGACTCCGTCCCAGGGTTACTCTGCCGGGGAATACGCCCGGAACGCCCGGGAAGTCATTCGGGAAATCTCGCAGCGTGGACATCTTCCGATCATTACCGGCGGCACCGGGTTTTACCTCAATGCGCTGCTCAACGGCCTGCCGCAACTGCCCGAGCGCGACCCAAGCCTGCGCGTTCGCCTCGCCGCCCGGGAAGCGCGGCGTCCGGGTATCCTGCATCGCCTGCTCACACGGCTGGAACCGGCCGCCTCCGCTCGGATTCATGCGCGCGATGTTCAAAAAATCATCCGCGCGCTCGAAGTCCGCGTACTGACCCATCATGCCCTGCCGCCACCCGGGGCGGCCGAGCCTTTGCGGGGGTATCGCATGCTCAAAATCGGCCTGAATCCTCCGCGCGAGCGTCTCCACGAACTTTTGGATGCGCGAGCCCGGGAAATGTTTCGGTCAGGGCTAATTGAAGAAGTCCAGAATCTGCTGGCGAACGGATGCACGGGCAACGAGAAACCCTTCGAATCGCTGGGCTACAAACAAGCGCTCCAGTACTTGAGGGGGGAGATCGGACTCGATCAGGCCATAGCGTCCACCCAACTCGAAACACGCCAGTATGCGAAGCGTCAATGGACCTGGTTCCGGCGCGATGCCGAAATCATCTGGCTCCCGGGCTTCGGCGGCTCAAGCGACGTGGTCCGGGAGTGTTTGGAACTGGTTCGCAAGTTTATTTCGTAAATTTTTTCGCTGCAAAGAGAAACTGACGGCGCGTTTACGCGTATATAGGTGTGACGGTACGAAACAGAGAGAGCGAGCCAAAAGAAGCTCTCCAGTTCAGGCAGTAACGCCGGAAAGAGACGCCGACGTTTTTGATCCGTGAGTGCGCGTTGTTTGATTCGCACTCACGGCGTTTCATCCCCGTAAACTAAACCGTAAACTAAATAGGTCGTAAACTAAATAGAATGCAGCGGTGGCCGATTCTGGTGATTCTGGCGCTCGCCGGAGTCCCGGCGTTGGCGGATACGGCCGCGGTGCTTCCGTTCTGGAACTCCACGGCAAACGCGCGTCCCAATAATCTCGACTGGATTGGCGAGAGCATCGCCGAAACCGTCCGTGAATCCGTGGGCTCGCGCGGGTTGCCCATTATCGACCGCGATGAGATCAAGGACGCCTTTCATCGCCTCAGCCTCCGGCAGCTTGCCGTGCTGTCGCAAGCCTCGGTGATCAAGATTGGCGAGGAACTGGACGCGGAACAGATCGTTTACGGAAGCTTCGAGTTCACGCCGGCCGCGCCCGCGACAAACGCACCTGTGAATGGACTGGCTCCCGGGACAAGAGGCTCGCTCCGAATCTCGGCCCGTATTATCGATCTGAAGCGGCTGCATCAGGGGCCGGAGTTCGCCGAAACCGGCGCGCTGGAGGATTTGGCGACGCTGCAAGCCCATCTGGCATGGCGGGCGCTGGCGCTGCTGGCTCCGAAACTCGCGCCGCCGGAATCGGAGTTTCGCAGCGTGCGGGTCGCCGTGCGATTAGACGCGCAGGAGAATTACATCCGCGGCCTGCTCACGCGCAACGCGGATCAAAGGGAAAAATTCTTCCTGCAGGCATCGCGGCTCGATTCGCGGTTTGCCGATCCGTGCTACCGGCTCGGCCAGATTCACTACGAACGCAAGGATTACCGGCAGGCGGCGGAATGGCTTGAAAAAGTCGGCGCGGAAGACCTCCATTATCGCGAAGCCCGTTTTCTGCTGGGCCTGTCGCTGTTCCAATCCGCCGACTACGCGGGCGCGCAGAAGGAATTTCAGACCATCGCCGCGGCGGTCCCGCTGATGGAGGTTTACAACAACCTGGCGGCATCCGAGAGCCGCCGCAACCAGCCGCAGGCGGCCGACGATTTCCGCAAAGCCGTGGAAGGCGATCCGAGCGATCCGGTGTATCAATTCAATTTGGGCTACGCGCTGTGGAAAAAAGGCGAGTTCAGCGGCGCAGCGGAGCATTTTCGGGCGGTGCTGGATCATACGCCCGACGATCAGATGGCGACGCTGCTGTTGGGGCGCTGCCTGAAGAAGCAGGGACTTCAGGCGCATGCCGCCGGCAACACGAGTGAGGCTCGCCTGACCGGCCTGGAACGTCTGAAAACCAACTATGAAGAGCGCGCATATTGGCAACTGAAGGCGATGGTCGAGCAAAAGCCGAAATGAAGTTCCGGCTTCGCCTTGCTTCTCGCGCCGCCGAGACAGGTATAATCGGAAGGCTCATGATCGAGGCCTTCGGGGCGTCCGACCCCGGTTGTGTTCGCAATAACAACGAAGATTCATTCCTGATCGCCCCGGAACTTGGCCTGTACGTAGTCGCCGACGGAATGGGTGGCGCGCAGGCGGGCGAGCACGCGTCGCGCCTGGCTGTGGAATCCGTGCGCGAATCCGTAGAAAAGGCCGCGGGCAAGATTGAACCTCAAGTTCTGGTGACTGCTTTCGAGGAAGCCAACCGGCGGGTGATGGAAAAAGCTTCCCAGGATTCGAGCATGGAGGGCATGGGCACGACGCTGGTGGCTGCGCTCGAAATGGGAACGGACCTGCTGGTGGCAAGCGTTGGCGACAGCCGGGTGTACATCTATGAGGACGGAACCTTGAACGCCATCACCGAGGATCAGACCTGGGTGAACGAGGTTGGCCGCCGTCTGGGTCTGGACGAGGAAAGCCTCAAGACGCATCCCATGCGTCATGTGTTGACCATGGCGATCGGCGTGTCCGACCAATTGCGCGTGCACACGTACCTGATCAAGCCGGCGCCGGGCTTGCAGGTGCTGCTGTGCAGCGATGGGCTGCATGGCGTCGCGGAGGAGCCGGAGCTGGCGCGAACGCTCGGGTCGGGGGCAACGCTCGAAGCCAAGTGCCAGGAACTGATCGCGGCAGCCCGCGAGCATGGCGGCCCGGACAACATCACGGCTGTCATCCTGAAGACGCCCTAGTTGCAATCGGCGCAACCCAATTCCGGCGCTGCCTGTTAAAGGTCGCCACCCGCTTACTGTCGTGCGCGGCTCAGTGCGGGGCGATTCATTTGACAGAGCCGACACAGAGCCGCGAGCGACAGCGCGCGGGTTCCCGCGGGCCAACCTTAGTCTGTAGCCGGTTTGATATCCTGGCTGACCATGAGACGTTTTTTGCCGTTTGTTCTGCTCGCGCTTGCTGCCGGCGTTAGCGCTCAAATCACCACACCCGAAAAATTCTTCGGATTCCAGCTCGGCAGCGATAAGAAAATGGCCCGTTGGGACAAGATCGTCGAGTACTACGGCGTGCTCGAGAAAGAATCCGGCGGAAGGATGAAGGTCATCAACATGGGCCCGACCACCATGGGGAATCCGTTCCTGATGGTGATCATAACGTCGGTCGCCAATCATGCCAAATTAGAGGCGATCCGCCATGCCAATCTGCAGATCAGCGATCCGCGCGGGCTCACCGAAGCTCAGGTGAAGGCGCTGGTGGCCGATGGAAAGCCGATTATCGTGCAGTCCATGAGCCTGCACGCGACGGAAATCGGCGGCACGCAAATGGCTCCCGAACTCGCCTTCGACCTGCTGGCGCGGAAAGACGAAGAGACGCAGCGCATCCTCGATAACGTCGTCTTCATCGAAGTGCCGTCCTTCAACCCGGATGGCCAGATCATGGTCACGGACTACTACAACAAGTATCTCGGAACCGAATATGAGGGCGGAAATATTCCGTATCTCTATCATAAATACATCGGGCACGACAATAATCGCGATGCCTTTCAGACGAATATGATCGAGTCGAAGTATATGGCGAAGATCCTGTTCACGGAATGGAAGCCGGAGGCGTATGTCGATCATCACCACATGGGCAGCTACAACGCGCGCATCTACCTGCCGCCTTACGCCGAACCGGTTCGCCCGTATGGGGACCCGCTGCTGTGGCGCGAATTGAGCTGGTATGGCGCGCACATGGCGTACAAGGAAGAGGAAGCGGGCGAGTCGGGCGTGATCAACATGGCGCAGTATTCCGGATGGGGGCATTTTGGATTCCACTGGATCACTCCGTTCCACAACATTGCGGGCATGCTGACGGAATCCGCCAGCGCCAAGATCGCTTCGCCGATGTATATTCAGCCGGACCAATTGCAGGGCGGCCCGCGCAACATGCCCACATACGAGGCGGAGACGATCTTTCCGAATCCGTGGCCAGGCGGATGGTGGAGACTGCGCGACATCGTCGACCGGCAGAAGGTTTCCGCCTGGGCGGTGCTCGACCTGGCCGCACGCAATCGTGAAACGGTGTTGTGGAACGCATATCTCAAAGCCAAGCGCCAAACCGAACGAGGTGCGGCCGGCAAGCCCGCGGCGTACGTAGTTCCAGCGATCCAGCACGATCCGCTGACAGCGAATCTGATGGTGAACAAGCTGCTGGTGCAAGGCGTCGAGATCATGCAGGCGAAGAAGCCGTTCACGGTTTCTAATGGCATGGATTATGCGACGGGCTCCTATGTTATTTCACTGGCGCAGCCAAAAATGGGATTAATTCGCAATCTATTGGGACGCACATTTTTCCCGGATAATGACTGGACTCGGAACAAGGACGGTACGCCGATTCGCCCCTACGACATGTCGACGGACACCATGGATGAGTTCATGGGCGTGCGCGTCGATCCGGTGGACGAAGCGGTCACGGGCGATCTGCAAAAGCTTACGGCGCCGGTGAAAGCGGTTGGGAAGGTCGGAAGCGGCGCGGCGCTGGTGATCGACGGGCGGCTGAATGACAGTTTTCGCGCGGTGAATCTGCTGCTCGAAAAGGGCGTGAAAGTCCGGCGCGCCGACAAGACGGGAGCAGGGTTCCGTCCGGGCGATTTCATCGTGCCATCGGGAGGATCGCTGGCGGCGATCGCGGCGGATACGGGCGTTGATTTCAAGGCGCTGTCGCAGGAACCACCCGCCTCGGCCGCGCATGAGCTTCGGCGATTGCGGATCGGCATGTACCAGCGATATTCCGGCGGGAATATCGACGAAGGCTGGACCCGCTGGCTGATCGAGGATTTCAAATTTCCCTACGCGAGCGTGATGGACGCCGAGATCAAGAAGGGGAATTTGAACGACAAGTATGACGTCCTGATTCTTCCGGATGACTCGACCGCGGCTATCACCGGCGAGCGGCCGGCTCCAGGCGCGGCTGGCGGACGCGGCGGCAGAGGCGGCGGCGAGGGCTTCGGATTCGGGAACTATCCGCCCGAATACCGCAGCGGCATCGGCGCCGAAGGTGTCACGGCGCTTCGCCAGTTTGTACAAAAGGGCGGAACCGTAGTGACGATGGGGATCGCGAGCAACTTTGCGATCGAGCGGCTGGGCGTGAGCGCTCGCGATGCGCTGGCCGGAAAGAACACCAAAGAATTCTGGTGCCCCGGCTCGACGCTGCGCATGAAGTTCGACAACACCAACCCGGCGGCGTATGGAATGCCGGCGGAGGGAGTCGGCGTCTTCCTTCAGGGCGATCTTGCATTCGAGATCACTCCGAACGATCACAATGAACGCTACGAAGTCGCGGCGACGTACGCGGAGCGCGACGTGTTGCAAAGCGGGTGGCTGGTCGGCGAGCAGAACCTCGCGAAGAAGGCCAGCGTCGTGGTGGCGCATCAGGGCGACGGGAAGGTGGTCCTGATCGGTTTCCGTCCGCAGCATCGTGCGCAGACGTACGGGACCTTCAAACTGTTGTTTAACGCGCTGATCGGCTGATTCGCATTACATCGGGGCAGTGCGGGTCGCAAGGTACCAGTAAATGCCTTGCGAATCGACCACGCCGGCGGAGCGCTCTCCATAAGGCTGGTCCATGGGCGCGGTTAACGAAATCGCGCCCGCTTCGATGGCGCGCCGATAGGCTTCGTCTACGTTCGGTACATAAAAGTGCAGGGCGCCGGGCATCGGGTTCCAGGGACCGTGGGCTTCGCTCATTTCCAGGATCGAATCTCCGATTCTGATCTTGGCGTGGACCACGGTTCCCTCGGGCGACTCATGTCGCGCCGCTTCTTCCGCGGCAAAAGCGCTCTTCAGAAACGCGATGTACTGCGACGTTCCGCGCGCCATCAGCGCCGGCGTTACGCTGTGGAGGCCATCCGGAATATAGTGAGGTCCGTGATGTGTGCCGATGAACCATTGATTGCCCACCGGGTCCGTGATGCCGCCTTCGCGGTCTCCGTAAGGCTTTTGAGAGGGCTCGTAGAGCGACGCCGCGCCGGCTTGTAGAGCACGCTGATAGACCGCATCCACGTCCTCGACGTATAGATGCAGCATGGTCGCGCTGGGACCGTTGAAGTCCGCTGGGACGTCCGCGAGTTCGACAATGGAATCGCCGATTCTGACTTCGCCATGCATGATCGAACCATCTGGACGGAGATAGCGGCCTTGCTCCTCTGCGCCGAACGCGCGTTTCAGGAAGTCCATAAGGCCGGCTTCACGCGGGCCGTGCAGATAGGGCGTGAGGCTGTGGAACCCTTCCCGGATGTAATTCACAGGCGTTGCTGCGGTAGACATGATCTTTTTCTCCTTGCTTGCTTGAATCATCAATTCGTTCTTCAGGCTTGATCGAAAATCGAGACTGGGCAGGTCGCGGACGAACGCGGCGATGCGCAGCAGTTGCTTCACTTCGGGGCCCACGATGGCCGAGGCATCGCCGAGCGCTTGATCGAGTTGTTGGATCAGGTCGCGCTCAGCCATGGTGATCCCCCAATCGGTCGCGAAGGTTTTGCAGGGCGCGGAATTGGAGCTGCTTCACGGCGCCTTCGCTTCTGCCAAGCGCCTTCGCGATCTCGCGGACGCTGTGTCCCTCCACAAATCGCATTCGGACTACTTTCGATTGATCCTCAGGCAAATCTCCGACCAGGCGGAAGATCTGTGCGCGTTGTTCGACTTCTTCCAGATCGGTTTCGTCCGGCGCATCCTGGTGGATCGATTCCTCACGGGCCGCGCGCTGGGCGCGATCGACGATCGCGTTTGCCGCGATCCGGTACAGCCAGGCCGCGAACGGCACGCCGCGCCATTCGAACTTCTCGATATTCGCCAGCGCCTGATGGAACACGTCGGCCGTCACATCCTGCGCCTCCGAGCGGTCCCGTAAGCGACCCACGACGTACGAGTAAACCCGCTCGAAGTTGTGCTCATACAACTCCGCGAACCGGCGCGGGTCGCGTTTGGCCGATTCGATGAGCAACCGTTCGTCGTTTTCGCCCAAGTTTGCGGCGGGTCGCGCGCGCGCCATGTTCTAACGGTATAACCGCGCGCAGGGCGAAAGGTTATGGCCGGGGCGCGATTTCTTGGAGGGACGCGGATAAAGGCCGATTAAGTATGGCCTAGTACGGGATGAGGCTGGTACGGTTCGGCGAGCGCTTTAAGCTCACCGTCATCCAGTTTGAGGTCGAGGGCGACGACGAGATCGTCGAGTTGCTCCAGTTTGCTGGCACCGATGATCGCTGACGTCATCCCGCGCTGCTGGAGCAACCAGGCGAGGGCCACTCGAGCGTTGGACACGCCGCGGTTCTTGGCGATCTCGGTTAATCGCTCGACGACCTTGAAATCCGACGTCTGGAAGTACAGCTTCTGGCCGTAATCGTCGGTTTTGGCGCGAATGGTGTCTCCAAAATCGCCGGGGCGCCGGTTGCCGGCAAGAAATCCGCGAGCGAGCGGGCTCCACGGAGTCACTGCGATGCCTTCTTCACGGCAGAGCGGAATCATTTCGCGTTCTTCTTCGCGGTAGACCAGATTGTAGTGATTCTGCATCGATACGAACCGCGTTACGCCCATATTTCGGGCCGTGTAGAGCATCTTGGCGAACTGATAGGCATGCATCGACGAAGCGCCCAAATACAGGGCTTTGCCGGCTTTGACGACATCGTGCAGCGCCTGGATGGTCTCTTCGATCGGAGTCTGATAATCGAAGCGATGGATGATGTAGAGATCGACGTAGTCGGTGCCAAGGCGGCGCAGGCTCGCGTCGATCGAGTGTATGATGTGCTTTCGCGACAGACCGCGTTCATTGGGGTCATCGCCCATGGCGTTGAAGACCTTCGTGGCGATCACCAGTTTTTCACGCGATGGTCCGTACTTCTTCAAGGCGCGGCCGGTGATTTCCTCGCACACGCCCACCGAGTACATGTCGGCGGTGTCGAAGAAGTTAATGCCATGTTCCAGCGCGCGGCGGAAGAACGGCTGGGCGTCGTCCTCCTCCAGCACCCATTGCCGCCATTTCTTCGAACCGTACGTCATGGTCCCGAAGCAGAGCGGCGTCACTTTCAAACCTGTAGATCCTAGATTGATGTGTTCCATGGTTTTCTTTGCACTACCTTCTGGCCAGCAACGCGCCGCACCAGACGGCCAGGAGGCCTAAGAAGACACTCAGCGCGACGTTCGCCAGGCCTGCCAACGAATTCCCCTCGCGGACGGCTTGATAAGTTTCCCAGCCAAAACTCGAGAACGTCGTGTAGCCGCCGAGAACGCCGGTCACAAGTAGCAAGCGCCAGTTCGGATGCGTGGCCGGGCGATCAGAGAAGAGCGTCATCAGGACGCCGATGAGAAAGCAGCCGGTGACATTCACGACCACCGTACCCAACGGGAATCGTCCGCCGAAGCGCTGCATGATGGTAGTGCCAATCACGTAACGGGCGAGCCCTCCGGCCGCGGCGCCAATCATCACTACCAGGTATCTGTCCATCTATCAAAGTTGAGCGGTCAGAATTGGGCTCTCAGAATTGGGGCAAGGGTATCGCCCATCAGGATAACATTCGTTCTAAATCCGATGAAAACTTTTCAAGATGTCGCGAGTCGCGTACCGCAATGCGATGGGGCGTCCGTGCGGGCAGCTCATCGGGCAGGAAGTTGCCGCGAGGGCCCGCAGCAGCCAATCGATCTTGGCCGGTTCCAGACGCATGTTGATCTTGATGGCGGCGCGGCACGCGATGGATGCGGCCATGGCGCGCCGTAAATCGTCGAGCGAGGCGCGCCGTAGCTCGCGTTCGGTGATTTCGAGGATTTCGAAGAGCACCTTCTCGATATCGGCAGCGCCGACGCCGGCGGGAGCGGATTTGACCGCGATGGTCCGGTTGCCGAACGGCTCGGTCTCGAATCCGAGAGCTTCCAATTCCGTGGCAATCCGGGCGTATTCGATCTGTTGCGCGGCGCTGAGACCGATCACCAGTGGCATGAGAAGCCGCTGCGTTTCGACGGAGCCCGCGGATCGGGCGGCGAGAACCTGCTCGAACAAAATCCTCTCATGGGCGACGTGTTGGTCGATAATCCACAGGCCATCGCGCCCAGCGGCAACGATGAAGCTATCGTGAATCTGACCCAGAGGGCGCAGATCCTTCAAGGCTTCCAGGCTCTCGGGTTCCGGCAGATACGCGTCCGGGAACAATGGGCCGTGCGTCTCCGGAACTCCATTTTTTACAGACGGCACGTCGGAGAAGTCGAACCTGGGCGCGGGTGATGGGGGACTCCGGAGCGCAAATTCGGGGAGCGATACCGGATCGCCTTCCGCGGCGGGGGCGCTCGGAAAATTCATATTCTCCATTCGCTGGCTGAATTCGGAGAACGGCAGCGCTGCGCCGGGCTGCGGCGGCGTGGGCGCAGGAATGTTCGATGCGGGACGCTGGGCCATCAACAAGCCGCGAATCGTATCGCGGACGAAATCGTGAACCACGGAGCCGTGGCGGAAGCGGACTTCGGTCTTGGAGGGATGGACGTTGACGTCGACTTCCTCAAGATCGCAATCGAGAAACAGCAGCGCGAAGGGATAACAGGCCGGCGGCATCAGGTTGTGATAAGCCGAAGAAAGAGCGTGGAGCAAAACGCGGTCGCGGATCAGCCGGCCGTTGACGAACAGGTAAATCGAATTGCGGTTTAGTTTTTGAACCTGCGGGCCGCTGACGAAGCCTCGCAGACGGAAGCGGCGCTCGATCATATCGTCCCCGTCTTTTTCATAGCCGGGCATTTTTAGATCGCGCTCCTGATCGCCGAGGTCAACGAGATCGTCAAGCATCTGACTTCCGAAAACCTGAAAGACGCGCTCGCGCAAGGTCGAGACGGGCGTGACGGAGAGCAGTTCCGAGTTATTATGTCGCAGCACAAAGCTCTTGCTGGAGTGAGCCAGGCTGTAGTGCGTCATAAGCGAGGCAATGTGCGCGATTTCGGTTTGCTCGGATCGCAGAAATTTCTTACGCGCCGGGACATTGTAGAAGAGATCGCGAACCGTGATGGCGGTGCCAACGGGCAGCGCGGCCTCATCGCAGCGCAGAATCTTGCCCCCGGCGATTTCGACGGCTGTTCCGATGCGGTCGCCGGCAGCGCGCGTTTCGAGCAGCAGGCGGGAGACAGAGGCGATCGAAGGCAGAGCCTCACCACGGAAGCCAAGTGTCGCGATGGAGAGCAGATCCTTTACGTCGGACAGTTTGCTGGTCGCATGACGCTCAAAGGCGAGAAGCGCGTCGTCGCGGATCATGCCACAGCCGTTGTCGGCGAGACGGATGAGCCGCCGTCCGCCGGCTTCCACGTCAAGACGGAACTCGGAGGCGCCGGCGTCGAGTGAGTTTTCGAGGAGTTCCTTGACGACGCTGGCGGGACGCTCGACCACCTCGCCGGCTGCGATTTTATTCGCAACCAGGTCGGAGAGGATGCGGATTCTACCCAAGTATCCAGAATAGACTACTGAATCGCGATTATCGTTCTTCGAGATGCTTCAGGCGAGCGTCGAGGACTTCTTCGACGCGGTGAAGTTCAGACCGCCAGGTGGATTTCATGTCTTCGAAGCGTTGGTCCATCTTGCGATCCATGTCGTCGAAGCGGCGAGTTACCTCATCAAATCGGGTGTTGACGTCATTAAAGCGGTCGTTAACGCCGTTGAACCGGGCGTCGATAGACGAACGCAATTCGCTGATACGAAGATTCACATCGCTCAAGCGGGAGTTGTTTACGAGAATGCCGAGTAACACGGCAAGAACCGTGGGGCCCGTTGCCAGGGCGATCCCAAGGATCTGATTTTCAGGCACGACCTCAGTCTATCAGCTAGCCGCTCATTGCGGCGAGGAACTCGGCGTTGGAGCGCGTCTTCGAAAGCTTGTCGATCAGCAGTTCCATGCTTTCAACGGGAGACAACGGATTCAAGACTTTGCGAAGTACCCACACGCGATTGAGTTCCTCGCGCGGGAGCAGCAATTCTTCTTTACGTGTGCCGGACTTGGAAATATCGATCGCGGGGAAGACACGTTTGTCCATCAGCTTACGGTCGAGATGGATTTCCATGTTGCCGGTGCCCTTGAACTCTTCGAAGATCACGTCGTCCATGCGGCTGCCGGTATCGACCAAGGCGGAAGCCACGATGGTGAGAGATCCGCCTTCTTCGATGTTG
>DATGGL010000336.1:0-11854 GCA_035308605.1 Bryobacteraceae bacterium | reverse complement strand
TGTGGATGGCGAGATCTATCTGCGCGGGCAGAATGCGCTGTTTTGTATTCGGTAGCGTAGAGCACGGCATTCGTTGGCACGAAAATCCGCTTGCTGGCGCGCGCGGTTCTGTGCGGGAGTTGCGCTATCAACACGGGATGGCGCACGCGGATCGGTGGCGTTTGATATCGGGCTGCCAAGCACTGAGCCGCGAGCCGAATGTTCGTCGGCGGACAAGCGATCCCACAGGCGGAACGGTATCGCCGGCTAAGTCTCGTGGCGTCAGTTAGAGGGCTGGCACGAAAGGTGCACACACGGCGAACCTATGTGGAAAGACGTAATCTATGCGACCCGGCGGCTTCTGGGAAAGCCCGGGTTCCTGACGATCGCGCTTGTGACGCTGCCGCTCGGGGTCGGGTTTAACGCGGCGATTTTTACGTTTGTGAATGGATTTCTGATCCGCCCGCTGCCCATCGACGATCCGAGTCGGGTGGTGACGCTGAATTTCGGCAGGAATCAATCGGGGCCGCAAGTCTCGTATCCGGATTATCTAGACATTCGCGACCGGAACCAGATCTTCTCGTCCCTCGCCGCCATGCGCGTCATGCCCATGGCGCTGAGCCTCACTGGCCAGAGCGAGCGCGTCTGGGGATACCTGGTGTCGGGAAATTACTTCGAGTTGCTCGGGATTACGCCCTGGCGCGGCCGGTTTCTGACTCTTCAAGACGACGGGGACGCGCCCACTCCCGTGGCAGTGATCAGCTACGCCTGCTGGCAGCGGCAGTTCGCGGGCGATCCTGAGATCACGGGCCGGTCCGTGAAGATCAACGGTGAGAAGTTTACGATTATTGGCGTCGCACCGCCTGGTTTTCTGGGGACGGAGCGGTTTTTCGCGTCCGATATCTGGGTACCGTTTTCGGTGATCCATACGATCGAAGGCCGGGACTGGCGGACCTCGCGCAACAACCACAACGCATGGTCTATCGGGCGTTTAAAGCCGCGAATCCCGATTGCTCAGGCCGAAGCCTCGCTCGCGGTTCTTGCGTCCCAGATGGCCAGCGAGCATCCCGATGTCAGTGAAGGATTCACGATTCGCCTGTCACCTCCCGGCCTGCTCGGAAATGGGTTGCGGCGATCCGTCATCGGGATGGCGGCGGCGCTGCTGATTGTGGCGGGGCTGACGTTGCTGGTGGCTTGCACGAATCTTTCGAGTCTTGTGCTGGCGCATGCCGCGGACCGAAAGAAGGAAATCGCCATCCGGCTGGCGATCGGCGCGGATCGCAAGAGCATTGTCCGAATGATGCTGTCGGAGACGATTATTTTGGGACTCGCCGGCGGGGTGCTGGGAACCTTATCGGCGGCGTGGCTGAGCGATGCGATTCAGGCCTGGATTCCATCGGCCGATCTTCCGCTGGCGAAATTCTCCGCGGACTGGCGCGTGGTCGCTTTCGGCGTCGGCGTCGCGCTGCTGACGACGGTGATTTCCGGCCTGGCGCCGTCGTTGCGCTCGGCGGGCGTGGATGTTTTACCGGCGTTCAAGAACGAAACCGCCACGGGAATGATGCGTGGATGGCATCTGCGCGACATCTACCTGGGAATTCAGGTGGCCGTATGCATGGTGCTGCTCGCGGGAGCGGTGATGACTGTGAAGACGCTTAAGGAAGCCACCAAAATGCGGTTCGGGTTCGATGCCGAGCACGCGGTGACACTGCGCTTCGATCTGGCGATGCAGCAGTTCACGCCGGCGCAGGGGCGCGAGTTCCATCGACGTCTGATCGAAAAAATCCGCGCGATTCCGGGAACCGAGGCGGCGGCGCTGTCAAGTTCCATTCCCTTTTCGGTCGACCAGTCCTCTACGACCTTCACAATCGAGGGGCAGCCGGTTCCGTCACCGTCCCATCTGCCGTCTGCCGTAAAGTATCAGAGCGGGCCGCAGTATTTTCGCGCGATGGGCACGCGGTTGATCGCCGGACGCGACTTCGACGAGCGCGATCGTGAAGGCGCGCCGCGAGTCATCATTGTCAATCAGACGCTGGCGGACAAGTTCCTTCCGGGCGAAAATCCATTAGGCCACCGCATCCGCTTCGGGACGGGAGGCGAGTGGCGTCAGATCGTCGGAGTGGTGGAAGCCGGGAAATATCAAACCATCGCCGAAGACCCGCAGCCGGCTGTGTGGACATCGCTGGAGCAGGAATATACCAGCACGACTTCGGTTGTGATCCGTACCCGGCTTCGCGAAGAAGAAGCGCTGACGGGCGCGCGGATGGCCGTAGCCGGCTTGAATCCGGATCTGCCGATCTTCGAAGCTAAGCCTGTACGCGAATTGCTCGATTTTCCGATGGCTCCGCTGCGCTTTTCAACCGGAGCCCTGACGGCGATGGCTGGTCTGGCGGCCCTGCTCTGTGCACTGGGCTTGTACGGATTGCTCGCGTATTCGGCTGTGCAGAGGACTCGCGAAATCGGAATTCGAGTCGCGCTGGGGGCCAAAGCCACGAATGTTCTGGGCTTGCTGCTGAAACGAACCATGGTCCTGGTGGCGGTCAGCGCGGCTGTCGGGATTGCGCTTTCGGTGTTCGCCATGCAGCTGCTCGGCCAGGTTCTGTACGGAAAGCCGGACGCGTCGATTTATGCGGCGGTGGTCGGATTACTGGCGTCAATCTCGGTGGCCGCTTGTCTGATTCCTGCGCGGAGAGTGCTGCGAATCGATCCGTCCGACGCTCTCCGGCACGAGTAGGCTATGGCTCGTCCGCCAGCCGCGACGAACGACAAAGTCGGAGCTGCGGCGGGGTGGTTGAGCATTTTTGCAGCGGAAAAATCAGCGGCGCTTGGGCTTGACCTTCGTTTTGTACATTCCGGTGAGCGCGCGCCAGCGGATGCCGAGTAATGCCCCAAAGGACGCGAGGCCTGCGAGGGTGCTGACCTTGGTTCCCTCGACGTTGTTCCAGACGACCGGAACCTCGATCGCTTTGAATCCCAGTACCTTCGCGATCACGAGATCCTCGACGTCGAAGCTGAATCCGTCGAGACGCTGCTTGGAAAAAATCGCCCGCGCCGCGTCCGCGCGGAAGAGTTTGAAACCGCACTGGGTGTCGCGGAACGGAAGCCCGGTGATCCCGCGCATCACGACGTTGAACGCCCGGCCCGACATTTCGCGCAGAACCCCTTGGTGCACGCCGACTAAAGACCGGTCGAGCGCGCGCGATCCAATGGCTAACTGCGCGTCGGCGTGATCGACGGCGTCGAACAATTTATCGAGTTCCTCGATGGGCGCGGACAAATCTGCGTCGGTTGAAAGAATCCACTCGCCCTTTGCTTCCAGCGCGCCGTGGCGGACCGTGTATCCCTTCCCTCGATTGCCGGGATTCTTGACCAATCGAATCATGGGATGATTGCGGCGCTCGCGCTCCACCAGCGCGGCTGTTCCATCCTGCGAGCCGTCGTCAACCACGAGTACTTCGGCGAACGAAAAGTCCTTCACCCGCAGATAGGCGAGGATTTTCTCGAGAGACGCCGGCAGACGAGCCTCTTCGTTGTAAGCGGGAACGACAATGGAAATGGATCGCAATTTCGGATTCTAGCTCACGTGGCGCCGTTCAAGTACCTACGTACCGAGCGCAAGCAGAGCGCCCCAGTGAAATCCCGCGCCGAAGGCCGCGAACACCACCGGTTCGTCTTTGCGGAAGGCGTTCCACTCGGACGCGGCAATGAGCATCGAGGCGGACGATGTATTTCCGTAACGCGCAATGTTGGAATAGAATTTCTCCGGCGCGACTTCCAGGGCCTGCGCGATGCGCGTGATCAGATTCTGGTTGGCCTGATGCATCAGAAACGTTGCGATGGATGACGCCGGCCGCTGATGACGGTCGAGCAGTTCCCGGATCACTGCCGGGACCTTGCGGGAGGCTTGCAGAATCACGACGCGGCCATCCATGTGGATCGGCTGATCGAACTCCAGAAGCAGGTTGTGGGCGAAGCTGCCGTCGGAATGCAGACTGGAATCGATAATTTCAGCAACACCGTCCTTTGGGTCGATCAAACAAGCTCCTGCGCCGTCGCCGAATAGAATCGCGGTGTTTCGATCGAGCGGCGGACGCGAGATCACGGCCGACATCTTTTCCGCCGCGATCACCAGCACGCGGCCGTGAAGCGCTGCGAGTTGCGCTCCGATCGCCATACCGAAGAGCGATCCGGCGCTCGCCATCGGCAGATCGATCGACGGAGTTCCTGCCATGCCAAGCCGGGACGCGGTTTCGGCGGCTGGTCCCGGAAAACGGCGGCCGGCCGAGCCGCTCGCGACGATCACCAACCCGACATCCGACGGCTGAACCCGGGCGCGGGACAAGCAGTCCGTTGCGGCGTTCACGGCCAGATCGACGACGCTTTCGGTATCGTCAGCGTAGCGCCGTTCGGAGATACCGGAAACGCTCACGATCCAATCGGAATCGCAACCGAGAAGAGCCTCGAGTTCGGGATTTCCCACGATGCGCGAAGGGACGTACGAGCCAAACGCCCGCAGAAATGCCATGTCAGGACACGTGGACGCTGAGATAGTCGGCGATGCGCGCGACCGAATCGAATTTGCGCGGCGTCAGATCGGCATCGGGAACTTTGAGATGAAACTCCTTCTCGAGTTCGCCGATCATGTCCGGCAGGGCGAAGGAGTCGAGCACTCCGGACTCGAACAGGGACTCTTCCGGGTCCGCGGGGATCGGCTTCTGCGCCACTTTTTCGACCACGGCGCGAATGCGTTCTTGAGAGATCATTTTCAACTTTACTCTAACAATAGAAGAGAGCTGTGGGAACCTGCCGGCAGAACCCGCTTACTGGCGTGCGCGGTTCGGTACCGATGTGCACGGCAGGGCGACTGAGCCGCGCGCGCCAGCGAGCGGGTGCCCGGGGTATTTGCGAGGCGTCGGGACCCGCTCACTGGCGTTCGCGGCTCGGGGCCGCGATCCAGGGATCCTGATGGGTTCGCACGGTTGCTAATGGCGGCTGAGGAAGTTTACTCTGAGGGATCAGGAGACCGTAATGTTCAAATTCTCGCTCATCGTTCTACTTTCTGGCGCGTGCTTTGTCGCACCCCGCTCTACTGCACAAGCTAAGGTTTCGCCCGACAAAGAGGCCGCCATGAAAGCGGATCTCGCGGGCGAGATCGATCATATGAAGAAGCAGGCGCAGGTGATGGTCGATAGCGTGTTCAGCTTCGGCGAACTGGGCTTCCAGGAGTTCGAGACTTCTAAATACCTGACTGACATTTTGCAAAAAGAAGGCTTCAAGATCGAGCGCAACTATGCCGGGATTCCTACGGCCTGGATCGCCTCCTGGGGCGAAGGCAAGCCGGTGATTTCGCTGGGATCGGACATCGACGATATTCCGCAGGCGTCGCAAAAGCCGGGCGTGGCCTGGCATGAGCCGATGATCGAAGGGGCTCCAGGGCATGGCGAAGGACACAACTCCGGAGTGCCGCTGAATATTCTGGCCGCGCTGGCCGTGAAGAAGGTGATGGAGCGCGAGCACCTGAAGGGCACCATCCGGCTGTGGCCGGGCGTCGCCGAGGAACTGGTCGGCACCAAGGCCTATTACGTTCGCGCCGGCATGTTCAAGGATGTCGACGTGGTTCTGTTTACTCACGTCGCGAACAATCTCGCGGTTTCCTGGGGGCCGGCGCCCGGCAATGGGCTGGTCTCGGTCGAGTATATGTTCAAAGGCGAAAGCGCCCACGCGGCCGGAGCGCCGTGGCGCGGACGCAGCGCGCTGGACGCGGTTGAATTAATGGACGTCGGGTACAACTTCC
Source organism: Bryobacteraceae bacterium (assembly GCA_035308605.1). Classification (GTDB taxonomy): domain Bacteria; phylum Acidobacteriota; class Terriglobia; order Bryobacterales; family Bryobacteraceae; genus Palsa-187. The sequence continues at coordinate 6,081 of DATGGL010000336.1, read as the reverse complement.
GGCGCGAGCATCTGCGCCTGGCCACGCGCGTCCACAACGTCATCACCAATGGCGGCGATCAACCCAATGTCGTTCCGCCCAACGCTGCCGTCTGGTATTACTTCCGCGAAGCCGATTACGACCACATCATGAATCTCTGGCAGATCGGCGACAACATGGCCAAGGCCGCCACTTTGATGACCGATACGGAATATACCTCCCGGCTTCTGGGGACCGCGTGGCCAGGGCACTTCAACAAGGCCATCGCAGAAGACATGAACGAAAACATCAAGAAGGTAGGGCTGCCGACGTGGACGGACGACGATCAGACGCTGGCGAAAGCGTATCAGCGCGAGTTGAAGCAGCCGGTTCGCGGCCTGGCGACCAAACTCACCGAAATGCGTCCGCCGCGCGTGGAAAACAACGACGGTGAAGAAGGCTTTGGCGCATCGCAGCCCCTGGGAGGCGGATCCGACGATATCGGCGACGTTTCCTGGAACGTCCCGACCGTCACTCTACGCTTTCCGTCCAACATTCCCGGCGGTCCGGGCCACAACTGGGCGAATGCGATTTCCATGGCGACGCCTATCGCGCACAAAGGAGTGATCGCGGGCGCGAAGGTGCAGGCGATGACGATGATCGATATTCTGCTGCACCCGGAACTGGTGAAATCGGCGTGGGATTACTTCAACAATGTCCAGACCAAGGACATGAAGTACAAGTCGTTTCTGCGTCCCGACGATAAGCCGGCCATCTGGCTCAACGAAAAAACCATGGCGATCTATCGGGAGCGCATGAAGGCGCTGTACTACAATCCGGCGAAGTACGATAACTATCTGGAACAGCTCGGCATCAAGTATCCGACGGTGAAGCCGGCGCCGGCGGGCGGCACAGAGAAGCAGAATTAAGTTCTTGGCCGCGGATAAACGCAGATGCACGCAGATTGAAAAGTTTTTCATCTGCGTTTTGTCTGCGGCCAATTCTGCTTCAGCATCCCGAAGACGTACAGATCCAGAAACTGGCCGCGTGCGAAACCGGCCTCTTTTAACGTTCCTTCGAGCGTGAATCCCAGACGCTTCGGGATCGCCATGCTTTTCGCGTTGCCGGTCGCGCACAGAATTTCGACGCGATGCAGGTCCAGATCCTGGAAAAGATGGCTGATCATGGCGCGGCAAACATCGGTCATGATGCCGGAACCTTGAAATGCTGCGCCCAGCCAGTAGCCGATTTCAGCCTTTCGGTACAGCCAGTTGATTTTGTGGGTGCCAACGACGCCAGTGAAGCGGTCGCCCTGCCAGATTCCCGCTGTGATCGATTCGTTTGCAGCAAACTGCGCGCGCATCGACTGGATGAAACTTAAGGTGTCATCCTCGGCGAGGGTCGAGTCTACCCAAGGGAGCCACTCACGGAGGTACGCACGGTCCTGATCGACGAGGCTGAAAATGGCCGGCGCGTGACGCTCTTCGAGGAGCCGCAACTCCACGTCACCCCGGATGGGAACCCGAAACATGACCCATTCTAGTATGAACATCGAATCCCAAAACCGGACAGCGTCAGATCGAAGATCTCTCCTGCGATCAATCTTTTAGCAACGGCCCGAGGATTGCCGAGCGTTTCGATACAATTTACTCAGACCCCGTTTTATGGACAAAGCATGAAGAGCGGTGCGAGCGATGGCCGCGTTCTTATTGCCGACGATCAGCCCGATGTGCTCGAAGCTTTGCGCCTGTTACTTAAAGGCGAGGGGTTCGAGATTGAATCGGCCACTTCGCCCGCCGGAATTTTCGCGGCGCTGGAGACGCGCGACTTCGACGTCGTGCTGATGGATCTGAATTACACGCGTGATACGACATCCGGGCAGGAAGGCCTGGATCTGCTGACGCGGCTCCAGGGAATCGACACCATGGTTCCGATCGTGGTGATGACGGCATGGGGCAGCGTCGATCTGGCTGTCGAAGCGATGCGGCGCGGCGCGCGCGATTTTATCCAGAAGCCGTGGGATAACGCGCGGCTGTTGACCATCGTGCGCACTCAGGCCGAGTTGAGCGCCGCGCTCCGCCGCGGACAGCGTCTGGAAGCGGAAAATCGGCTGCTGCGCACCGAGGGCCGTCCGACGCTGATCGCCGAATCGGCGGCGATGCAGCCGGTTCTGCAACTGATCTCGCGCGTGGGGCCATCGGACGCGAATGTCCTGATCACCGGCGAACCGGGCACGGGAAAAGAAGTGGTCGCGCGCACGCTGCACGCGGTTTCGGTGCGCTGCAACCGGCCGATGGTTACCGTCAACGCCGGAGGGCTCGCGGAAGGCGTTTTCGAAAGCGAATTGTTCGGGCACGTAAAAGGAGCGTTCACCGACGCCAAGATGGATCGCGTGGGGCGCTTTGAGCTCGCCGATGGCGGGACGTTGTTTCTGGACGAAATCGCCAACGTTCCGATGAATCTTCAGGCGAAGCTGTTACGAGTCCTTGAAATTGGCGAGATGGAGCGCGTGGGATCTTCCAAGACGCGGCGCGTGGATGCGCGCGTCATCTCGGCCACGAATGCGATTTTAACGGATGAAGTGGGCTCCGGCCGGTTCCGTCAGGATCTTCTGTTTCGGCTGAACACCATCGAGATTCACCTGCCGCCGCTGCGCGAGCGCCGCGAGGATATTCCGCTGCTCGCGTCACATTTTCTGGGCGTCCACGCGCGCCGGTATCGCAAAAATCTACACACGTTCGATGCGGCGGCGATGCAATCCCTGCTCGAAAATCCATGGCAGGGAAATGTTCGTGAGCTGAACCATGTGATCGAGCGCGCGGTCCTGATGGCCCAGGAAAATACCGTGCGCCCGGGCGATCTGGCGCTGCGGTCCGGCCCGCAGGGGTCCACGCGTCTGGAGGACATGAGCCTGGAGGAAGTGGAGGCTTTCCTGATCAAGAAGGCCCTGGCGCGCTACAACGGCAATGTGAGTCACGCGGCCAACGCTTTGGGGCTGAGCCGCAGCGCGCTGTATAGAAGATTACAGAGATACGGACTATAGTAAAACCCGCTTACTGACGTGCGCGGCTCGATGACACAGAACCGCGTACGTAAAGCGGGTCCGGCAATTCATGGATTTAACCCGGCTCAAACCCGTGCACGAAGGCCGCATTGTACTGCTCGCCCTCGCCGCCGGATTTCCGGCGGTCGCTACCGCGCTGATTATTCTGTGGTGGCTCGGCGATTATTCCTCGAAAGTCCAGTGGACGCTGAGTGTGGTCATCGTAGGCTCCTGGTGGGGATTTGCGGCGGCCGTCCGGGAACGCGTCGCGTCGCCGCTCCGGACATTGGCCAATCTCCTGGAAGCGATGCGCGAGGGCGATTATTCCATACGGGCGCGCGGGGCGAAAGGGGAAGATTCGCTCGGCGACGTGATGGCGCAAGTGAACGAAATGGCCACGACGCTGCGCGCCCAGCGCCTGGGAGCGCTGGAAGCCACGACCCTTTTGCGCAAAGTGATGGAGGAAATCGATGTCGCCATTTTCGCGTTCGACGGCCACCAGAAACTGAAGCTGGTGAATCGCGCCGGCGAACGTCTTCTGGCCCAGCCCGCGGAACGTATTATGAATGCCGAGGCCGACTCCCTGGGGCTCGCCGAATTTCTGAAGGGCGACGAGACACAAAACCTCCAGCGGACGTTTCCGTCGGGATCGGGACGCTGGGGAATTCATCGCGCGATGTTCCGGGAAGGCGGCCTGCCGCATCAGCTTCTGGTTGTCACGGATCTTACCCGAGCGCTGCGCGAAGAGGAACTGCAAGCCTGGCAGAGGCTGGTTCGCGTGCTTGGCCACGAATTGAACAATTCGCTGGCGCCGATTAAATCCATCGCCGGAAGCCTCGAGATGCTGGTGAAGCGCAACCCGCTGCCGGACGACTGGAAGGAGGACGCGCAGCGCGGCTTGTCGATCATCGCTACGCGCAGCGAAGGCTTGAGCCGGTTCCTGGGCTCCTACGCGCGTCTGGCCAAGCTTCCGCGGCCGCAGCTTGCACCGGTGGAAGTCGGGCCATGGATTCGCCAGGTGGCCGGACTCGAACAGCGCATCGCGGTGGCGCTCCGGCCTGGTCCCGAACTGACGATTCAGGGCGATCGTGATCAGCTCGATCAGTTGCTGATCAATCTGCTACGCAACGCGGTGGATGCGTCGCTCGAAACACATGGCGGCGTCACGCTGGCGTGGAGCCGGCTGGGCACTCTGCTCGAAGTGATCATCCAGGACGAAGGCCCCGGGTTGTCGAATACAGCCAACCTGTTTGTGCCTTTCTTCACTACCAAGCCGGGCGGATCGGGCATTGGCCTGGTGCTGAGCCGGCAGATCGCGGAAGCGCACGGAGGATCGCTCGATCTGCGCAACAAGTCCACCGGAGTCGGCTGCGAGGCGAGGCTCATTCTTCCGGCGTGACGGATCTCCCGGCCATCTCGATCGTCACTCCGTCGTATCAGCACGGCCGATTTCTGGAATGGACCCTGCGCAGCGTTCTGCGGCAGGGCTATCCGAAACTCGAGTACGTCGTGATGGATGGCGGAAGCACGGACGAAACTGCCGGAATTCTCAAGCGCTACGAATCGCAGCTTTCGCATGTCGAATCCGCACCCGATCGCGGCCAGGCCGATGCGGTCGCGCGAGGATTCCTGCACACACAAGGCGAGATCATGGCGTATCTGAACAGCGACGATGTTCTCGCCCCGGGCGCGCTGGAGTTTGCCGGGCGCTATTTCGCTAACAATCCGCAGGTGGACGCGATTTACAGCCATCGGGTCTTCATCGACGACGCGAATCTCGTTGAGGCGTACTGGATTCTCCCCGAGCATCGCGATTGGATGATGAAGCGCTGGGATTACATTCCGCAGGAGACCTGCTTCTGGCGGCGGCGCATTTACGATGAAGCAGGCGGCATCGATCCATCGTTCCAATTTGCGCTGGATTACGATCTGTTCGTCCGGTTCATGAGGCTCGGACGGATGGAACGAGTGAATCGTTTTCTGGGCGCGTTCCGGCGGCATGCGGCTTCGAAGACGGCGACGCTAGTGGAGGGCAGCGTTCATCCCGAGGTGGCGCGCGTCCGCCGGGATCACCGTATCTGGTTTCCGCGAGGGCATGGCTTGATGGAGTTGGCTTTGTCGAAATGGGTGACGTCTCAGAGCCGCGGTTTCGCCGCCAGCGGCAAGGCTCTGCCGGGATCGCTGGCGGGTGTCGGGTACGATTACGATCAGGTCTGGAAAGGCCGGCTCGGCAGCCCGTGAGCAATACTTATACTACTGACAGTGAGTGGGAAGCCGCGCTACAAGTACATTCTGTCCCTGCCCGAGCGCGCGATCCGTTCGCTGAGCGCGCTGTCCGGCGGACTGCTGCGCGAGATCGGCAACGTCGCGCTTCCCGCCAGCCTGCGGCGGACCATTCTGTACCGCACGATGGTCGAGGTAGCGCTGCGGTTTCTAATTGAAGTCGTTGGCGAGGTGGAAGGCATCTATCCGGCCGACGCCGAGTTCGCCCAGAACGCCCTGCTGAAGCGCGCCGCCAGCCATGGTATCGAGTTGCTGGGAATCGTCGCGTTTCACGCCTCGCCAATCTGGGTCCTGGCCGCTCTCGCCGACGTTACCGGCGGTGGACGAAAGCTGATCCAGCAGATTTCGAACGCGCTTCAGGAAGAAGGTCTGCTCGACAAAGAGACCCGGTTCGAGACCATGGAACAGGTTCTGGACGGACTGGAAAAGACCAGCGCGCATCTGGCGACGTCGCTGAACCTGCCGCCGGTCGATATCCCGAGTTTGCGTCGGGACTGGGATCGTCTGAAGGGCGAGCTCAAGACCATTCCTCCCAAAAACGTGCCGCGAATCGAGCGCATTGAAGGAATGTGGCGGGAGATCCAGCAATCGGCGAAGAAGCAGGATCGGAGCGTGTTCACGGTCTCATCGTTGATGGCCGTTTCCACTGTCGCGCATGTGCCGGCGAATCTTTTATGGCTCGCGAAGGCAGGGCGCGTGGCGGCTCGTCGAACCGGGAAGGTGCTGGGGGAAGCGATTCTCGATCACTACGCGGAGGCGCTCAAAGACATCGCGCAAACCGGCTTCGTGAATTATTG
>DATGGL010000335.1:0-2738 GCA_035308605.1 Bryobacteraceae bacterium | reverse complement strand
GTCGCTAACCATTCATACCGGCGACGGGTCGATCCGGCTGGGAAGGTCGTAGAGAGACGCGGGCTTTGAGCTGTAAGGTTCACGTGGGGGCAGACACCCTGGTCTGCCCGGCGGAGCGAAGCTCCGCTCAAGTTCGTGTGAACTGCGCCCCCAGACTTGCCCAGCTCCCCGCTCACCTTCGAGGATCGGTTCAGAGCGAAGATCTTCGCGCACCGGAGTATGCGCGCCACACGGGCCAGCGCTCCGCACGAAGTCCAAGGAGTGGCATGAGCCATTTGAAAGTCGTTCTTTTGTTGGCGTGGATTTTCACGTCTCTCTCTTCTGTCATCGCGCAAGATCAGCCACCTACACAAGATCGGGCGAAGCAGCCGGTGCTGGACGTAACATCGATGGATACGAGCGTCGATCCGTGTGTCGACTTCTTCGCGTATTCGTGCAACGGGTGGATCAAACGAAATCCAATTCCGCCGGATCAGGCGAGCTGGAGTGCGTACGCGAACGTGCAGGACGAGAATCAGATCGAGTTGCGCGGCATCCTGGATGCGGCCGCCGCCGAAACCGGCGAGCGTCCGGCCTACCGGCAGAAGATCGGCGACTACTACGCGTCGTGCACAGATGAAAAGGCGATCGATGCGCTGGGGACGCGTCCACTGCAAGAGGCTCTGGCGATGATCGCGGCGATTCAATCGAAGAAAGATCTCAGCGACGCTGTGGGCGATCTAGCGTATCAGTTTGTGCTGTTCAATTTCCGTTCTGACCAGGACTACAAGAATTCGGCCGAGGTGATTGCCGAGGCGGACCAGGGCGGGCTCGGCCTGCCGGACCGCGACTACTATTTCAAAGACGATGCGAAGTCGGTGGAGTTGCGGAAGGCGTACGTCGCGCATGTACAGAAGATGCTGGAGCTGCTCGGACACGCCCCGGCCGTGGCTTCGACCGGAGCCAAGAAGATTCTGGAGATTGAGACGGAGCTGGCACGGGTTTCGATAACGCGTGTAGAGCGGCGCGATCCCAAGAACCTGTACCACCGGATGTCAGCGGAGGATTTCCAGAAGCTCAGCCCGGATTTCCAGTGGCCTGTGTATTTCGCCAAGGTTGGCATGCCGCACTTGAAATCGCTGAACGTCGAGACGCCGGCGTTTTTCCAGGCAATGAGCCAGTTGATTGAGAAGGAAGACCTGGCGGCGTGGAAGACGTATCTCGAGTGGCATGTGGTTCATGCGAATGCGCGGTTTCTGTCGAGCCCATTCGTGAATGAAGATTTCAATTTCTTCGGGAAAACGCTGCAGGGACGACAGGAACTGCAGCCGCGCTGGAAGCGCTGCGTGGAAGATGTCGATAACGATCTGGGCGAGGCGCTGGGGCAGGCGTACGTCGAAAAATACTTCAGTCCCAATGCGAAGCGCCAGGTGCTAACGATGGTGACGGAGATTGAATCGGCGATGCAGCAAGACATCGATGGGCTGCCATGGATGTCGCCCGAGACGAAAAAGAATGCGCTTGAGAAGCTGCATGCGGTGGTGAACAAGATCGGCTATCCGGACAAGTGGCGCGACTACGGCAAGGTGGAGATTAAGCGCGGCGACGAGATGGGGAACGTGCGGCGAGCGAGCCAGTTCGAGTTTGATCGTCAGCTGGCGAAGATTGGAAAGCTCGTGGACCGGGAGGAGTGGGGCATGACGCCGCCCACCGTCAACGCGTATTACGATCCCCAGAAGAATGATGTGAATTTTCCGGCGGGCATTTTGCAGCCGCCGTTGTTCGATCCGGCGTCGGACGCGGCGCCGAACTATGGGAATACCGGGGGAACGATCGGTCACGAGCTTACGCACGGATTCGACGATGAGGGCCGGCAGTTTGATGCCACAGGAAATTTGCGCGACTGGTGGACGGAGAAAGACGGGAAGGAGTTCGAGCAACGCGCGAGTTGCGTCTCGGATCAGTATTCGAAGTACGTGGTCGTGGACGACATCAAGATCAACGGCAAGCTGACGCTGGGTGAGGATGTGGCGGACCTGGGCGGACTGATTCTCGCGTACATGGCATGGAAGGAAGACACGAAGGCGCAGAAGCTCGAGCCGCTCGAGGGCTTCACCCCGGATCAGCGATTCTTTATCGGATATGCGCAGAGCTGGTGCGGAAGCACGCGAGATGAAACCAAGCGCCTGCGTGCGACCGTGGATGAACATTCTCCGGAGAAATACCGCGCGAACGGTGTGGTGACGAACATGCCGGAGTTTCAAACGGCCTTTCACTGCAAGACCGGGGCGCCGCTGGCACCGGCGCAGCGATGCAGGGTGTGGTAGGCACGTGTTGCGAGTGCCGAGTGGTGAGTTGAGAAAAAGAGTGCGGCCGCAATGAATTGGCACAGGAATGCGAGCGGAGCGTACGCTCCGCCGGACAGACGAGGGCGTCTGTCCCCACGTGGTTCGGGTAGCCCGTGGAGTCTTATCGACGCGGAAACTTAATTTCTGTGCTGGTTACTGTGCTGGGCCATCTTAATTACAGTGCTGGACTATCTACTTCTGATGTGGCGCTGACGATTCCGGACGCGCGACCTGATACATCTCGCGTGCGATCTTTTCGTCGAGTTCGCCTTTGTATAAATTGAAGTGATCGCGCTCGGGAATGAAGGTGAAGTGTGCGTCGGCGCCCAGTGCGTCGAGCACGGCCTGGAATCTGCGCGCGGGCTCGTCGAGGTGGAAGGTGTCCCAGGTGCCGACGATGAGGTGAATCTT
>DATGGL010000334.1:0-28245 GCA_035308605.1 Bryobacteraceae bacterium | reverse complement strand
CGACTGGGGAATGAGAAAGAAGTTGACCCCGCCGAGCGAATCGAGATGAAGCTTGTTGTATCCCGCGTCGATGGCGAACCACTCATTCGGCGTCCAGGAGAAGTCAGCGCCGTAATTCCGCGATCGCGAAACGTAGCTGGTTAAGGAAATCGAATTGGAGTTGTAGTCCGTCTTGGCGTAGGCTGCTACGCGATAGCTCTTCTGCTTATATTCCGCGCGTCCGCGAAACACCTGATAATTCTTGTCGCTCACCGGCGTGTAAGGAGCGTTGTTCCGTCCGATTTCGCCGTCCAACAAAATGGTCAACTGCTTCAACGGCTTGAACCGCAGGCCCAGCATGCCCGCGTTTAGGTGATTGCTCTGCGTGAAGGGACTATTGTCCGGCGGCGCCGGCGCTGGCGCACCGAAATTCTCCTGTCCGTCGATGACGGCGATGCGGCGGTCCGAATACTCGTAGCCTGTGTGAACCGCAAACCATTTGCGCACACGAAGCTCGACGTTGGTGGAATTCGCAACCGTGCGAATGCCCAGGTAAGTGTAGGGAATCACGGGCTGGATCGGCTGGCCCAGTGTGTATTGGCTGAATACCGAATCGCCCACGGTCCGGATGTTGTTCACTGTGGTCTGATTGGTCACGGTCAGGAACGAAGTCGGAAATAAGCTGACGTTTAAGTTGGCGGCAAGCGCCGGACGTCGCGCGTTTCCGAACGCCAGGATCTGTTGGGTGGTGAGCGCTCCCACCACGTTCGTCCCGCTGGAAAGTTCATTGTCGATGAAGCCGCGCTGGCCCGAGACATAGCTGAAGCGTCCGTTCACGGCCCACAAGCGCTTCCCTTCGCGGAACAATCCGACCCGCCAGTAGGGGCTGGTCCCGTGATACGGAAACGAACTTTGAAATGAGGTCAGCTTGTTGAGATCCGTCAGGTTGTTTCCGATTTCCGGAGCAACAATCTGGCTGGGGCTGTCCTGTTTGAAATCCTCCCACCCGTGCAGGACATTTAAACGAAAGCCCAGAAACTTGGCTTCGCCGCCGAGGCGGTACTCGGTTTGCTGCTCGTGAATATTGGCGAACACGGGGTATTCGTCGCCGCGAAAATCGAAAAGTTGAACCGTCGAAAGGGTTGGTCCGTCGTCCACATTTCGCGAAAACCCCATAAACAATCGGAAGTTGCTCTGCGGGAACAACGTCAGATCGTGATCCTGCATGGTGCGCGTGGTGTTTTTGAAGTGCTCGCCGTTGGCGATGGTCAGGGCCGGGTTGAAATAATCGTTCAACCGCCAGATCATGTCGTAGCGGTACAAACGATTCTTCTCGACACGAACCGAGGCGGATTCGTAAGGATCGTTGCCCAGACCTTGAGTGTTGATCTGGATCTGATCGAACCAGCGGCCGTGGCCCTCGCGGGATTGAATCGACAGCGAGCTGGACAGCAAACGGATGCCGTCGGTATAGTTCACCGTGCTGCGGTACATATCGAAATCGCCGCCGGTGGTGGCGAAGCGATAACCGAGCTCGAACGACTGCACGATGTTGTAATTTTCGAAATTGTCGCCGCGGGGTGAGCCGACCGGCTCGTTAGTCGGGGCCACCGGCGGCTGCGCCAGCGCCGCGCACGCACATAGGAATGAGATGGAAGTGAGTATTTTCATGGCCATCTCGTCCCTATCGGAAAAAGAACTCGCTGGTGTTCGATCCGTGAATCTTGGGGTGGCACGTGGTGCAATTCTGATATCGCGGATTCGCCAGATTGTGATCGGAAGGCGGCTTCTGGACGCCGGTGTGAAATGCCGGTCCAAAATTCCCGAAATTCCCCTGGCCGTTGTGGCATTGCAGGCACAGGGTGAACACAGTGGGTCGCTTCAGAAGGCGCGCGTTCATCGACCCGTGCGGCTGATGGCAGGTTTCGCACCGCTCGACCGCGACAGACCCGTGCTCGAACACGAACGGTCCGCGCTTATCGATGTGGCACTTGAGACAAGCTTCTTCGGTCCCCTCTCTCTGGTCGACCATGTGGGGCCTGGCAGCCATGCGCCAGGTGGGATCGAAAGCTCCATGCGGATTGTGGCAATCCGTGCACTGCACCGATCCTTCGTTCACGCGGTGCTTGAAGGGCATGGAAAACTGGGCCCGGGCGGTCGCGTGGCAGCCGTAGCACAGCTCGGTCTGCTGCTTGGCGAGCAGAAATTTGGGGGCCGGCGATTTATGGATGGAGTGGCAATTCGAGCACACCACGTCCTGCTGCGTGTGAGTGCTGCGCCGGATGTTCGCTCTCGAGATCGTCTGTCCGTGACAACGCAGGCAGGCGTCCAGGGTCTTTTCGGGGCCGAGTTCAGAAAAGGCAATAATCGTGGCCTTGCCGCCGCGAGCTTCAACATGCGCCTTTCCAGGTCCGTGGCAGCTCTCACAACCCGTGTTCTCCGGAGTCTCCGTACCCGATGCAAGGCTCTTGAAGTGAGGGTTTTTGTAGAAATTCGACCAGACGTCCGGATGGCAGGTTTTGCAGACGTTGCTGCCGACGTAGTCCGCCGCAAGCGCCCCCGCTGGCGCCAGAAGACTACAGGCCATCAATGCCCGAAGCAGAAACATGTACACAGGATATCGAGGGGAAAGAAGCAAGGCTTGTTCAAAAGAAGCTTGTACGCGGCCCCCCAGCAACGGATCAAGCCATTGACAATACTTCTGTTATGGAGCTCCCAGGGACCGATTGGGAACCGTTTCGTTCAAGACCTTTTTACGATTCTTTTACGGCGCTTGACGAAAAAAAAGCCAGAAGGATCGAGTTGATCCTCCTGGCGCTGATGCGGAGAAAAAAAGACGTGGAGAAAAAAGACGTGCCGAAAACCTATCGTCCTTCGGGCGACGTAAAGCTGATGCCGACGCTGGGGACGAAATCCTGTAACCAGCCGCCGACTTTGGCTCCTGTGTTCGGCGTGATGACGCGCTTGGGGAAGGGCGTCAGATAGTCGTGCAATTCCACTCTGAGTTGCACGCGCGATCCAACTTGCATTTTGACACCGCCGCCGGCGCTGATCATCGGAAGAATGTCCTGATCGTGGGTAAGAAGAGCAAAATTGCTCAAGGGCTGGAAGGCCGCCGGAGCTCCGGTCCCCACATAGACTTTGGCGCCGACGCCTGCCGCGACAAAGGGCCGGATTCGGGATCCGTTCGGCGCTGCGTACCACAAGGCGTCATAGTGGATTCCATAACTGTGCGCCGCGAAACTGGCTGACGTTCCGCCGCCATTGAGTTCCAGGCTGCCGAGCTGATAGTCGAACCGGAGTTCGCCGCCCCACTTGCTTTGGTTGTTGTTCGCCATCCAGACCGATCCCGCGAGATTGCTCCCGATCTTGGCCGCGGCGGAGCTGCCTGAGGCGGTCACATCCTGCGACGTATAGAATCCGCCACCCACGCCGCCGCCAAATTCCCATTTCTGAGCCATCGCGACAGGCGCGAGCGCCGCCGCAAAACACACTGCGAGTACATGAGTTGATCTCATTTGTTTTTCCTTCCCCTGGCTAACCTGTCTTATTCGACTCGACTATTCGATCACTCGCAGTGACAGCGTCTGTGCGGACGAGCCCTGCGTAATGGTTAGCGGCAATCCCAAGCCGGTTGGAACCGTGCGTGGAACCGTCGCATTGATCTGGCAAACACCTACCTGGCCGGGGGCCAAGCCGGAATACATCATGGGCAATCCCTGCCCGCCTAGTTGAACCGTCGGAGTAATGAGAGTCAGCGCAAACGGATTCGAGGGCGCCGGCAGACCGTCTCCCACGATCGGCGTCGTCTGGCCGCAGCCGGTGAAATAAATCACCAGCGTGTCGCCGTGCTGAATCGGATTCGAATCCGTCACCAACTGGTTGTTGGCGCTGCGGATGACGGTCGGAATGTTGGTCGCCGGTCCGGCCACGCCGCTCAGGAACACAGCGGGAGCCGCCGGCTGAACCGTCAAATTGAAGTTATCGCTGACGCCGCCCGGGGTGTGAACATTCACCGTAACGGAACCAATCGCCGAAGCCGGCATCTGCGCGTTGATCTGATTGGGGGACACGAACACCAGCGGCATCGGTTGTCCGTTCACCGTCAGGCAACTGTTGGCGAGCGCCGTGGGCACCGGGATCTGGTTGGTCGCGAGATTGGTCGCGCTCAACTGGTTGCCCAGGATTTCAATCAGGCCGCCGGGCGCAACCGGGGAAACACCGTCGGCGGCGCTAACGATCTTGGTGATCTGCGGCGGCGCGACGGAGGCGCTATAGGACCACGGGAGCACCGTGAACCCGGATACCGTCAGGGAAACGTAGGCCGTCCGGCTCTGCAGCGGGGTCAGCGTGCGCGTGAACACGGACGGGCTCACACCCGTGCCCAACGGACGGGTTAAGAGGGGCGCTTCCACCATGCGCGTCGGAAGAATGCCCGCTCCGCTCGAAAGCGTAACCTGCTGCACGATTCCAGGACTCGAAGTATTCGGCGCAGTGGTGCGGATCGCGGTCTGGTCGATAAACGCGAAACCGGAAGGCGTTCCGGTGGAGGTTTCAAGCGTAGCCGAAGGAACCAGCGACGCGTCCAAGAGACTGGCGCCGACCAGATACTGATTAAATGACGATGCTGCGACCGGTCCGGCAAGCGACTTAAAGTCCTGGCGCGACGCGGTAAACGTCCCGACGTTGGCGTCGTACAACAGCGTGATGCCGTCCGCAGTCGCCGCAACCGCCTTCGAGTTGTTCCCCGAAGTCGCGATCATGGAGTCTGGGTTGATCAGGTTCTGATACACACCCAGGGTCGGAAGCTGCAATGCATCGTGCGTCAGCATGTTGAGCTGAATGATGTGGCCCTTGCCCTGGTAGTCCGACGAGGTCGCCAGAATCCCGTTGGTGGTCACCGCCATGGACCGGACCACGTTTCCCGCGCCCGCTTCCGTGCCGATGTAGGGTTGCATCTGGAAGGTGTCGAGATCGTAGACAGCCACGGTCTGGGAATGCTCATGGCCGACCAGCAGGTACTGATTATCCAGCGTGATCGCCAGCGAACTGGGCACGTTGTACGTTCGCATGGTGTTAAGCAGAGTGTTATTGGTTCCGTCGTAGACCAGCACCAGATTCTTGTCCTGGCGGATGATGTAATAGCGATTTCTCACCGGGTCCGCAATTACGTCGGCGAGTTGCCCCGCGACGTCCACGGACGACCCACGCTGATCGGGCTGCGGAGTATTAATCAGGACGCGCACAGCCGGCGGAACATTGACGGCTACGCTGGACGAAATCGTCAGCGAGGCCGTGACCGTCCCGCTCTGTCCCGCAAACGCATTCGGGTTCACTTGCACGTTCACGATGGCCGGAGTGATGCCGCTTGACGGCGAAACAGTGACACCCGCAATCGAAGGGGTGATGCTGAAAGGCGTGTTCCCGCCGCCTGGATCCGTAATGGTCAATGTCTGGGTCTGCACGTTGCGGCTGCAGAATGTCCCCTGAAAATCGAGATCCTCGACGGAAGCCGCCAAACGGGGCGATGCATTGAGGCTGCCGACCGGAAGCACCAGGACGCCGGAATCGGAAACCGAATAGACGGTGTTCGAATCGCTGGTAATGACGCTCTTTCCGGTAGTGTTTTCGGGCAGGTTCAGCCGCGAGAGCAGTTGCAGGTTGTCCGCGGTTAGGATTTGAAGCGTGGGAGCCTCGCCCGTCGCGGCCGGAATGTGCGCGTAAATCAGCCCGCGGGCGTTGTCGTATACGTTGGTGCCGACGCTAAACTGGTTCGAGCGCAGCGGAACATCGTTAATAAAAGTCCCTTTTGAATCGACCATCAGCCAGCCGACCATCACGGAAGTTCCGTTCTGATTCATGCTGACCACGCGTGGCCCGAGGGTTCCCGAGGCAAGCACCACTCCACCCGGCGATACGGTGTGAGTCGCAACGTCGTAGCGGAACGTGAAGGTTCCACTGGAGCTGCCCATGCCATACACATGTAAGGCGTCGGCGGAGGCTGCGACGGAAGAATTGGTGATGTTGCCCGGGAAGGTCGCCGGCGGAACCGGCAGCGTCTGCGCGGCCACGTTGGCGATGGTGTCGAGCTGCGTTGTAGTGCCCAACGCTGGATCAAACAGAATGTAGTTCTGGGTGGTTACCACCAGGGCGCGATCGTCGAGTCCGAAGGCGACCCCCAGCGGCGGGTTCCCCAGCGCGATGGTCTGCTTCGCATTATTCGCCGTGAGGTCGATCAGCGTCAGGGCGTTCGCTGGCGACGCGGGGGCCGTATTGTTCCCGAAGTGCGCGACCAGCAGCCAGTGCCCGTCAGGGGAAAGCGAGATAGAACCCGGTTGCGGAGCCACATTGATGGAGGTCTGTACGGTATTGGTGGCGAGCGACATCACTTCGATGCGGTTGGCCGTGAAGTTGGCGATGTACAGAACACCGCGCCCTTCATCGAGAGCGACGTCGGCGGCCTCGCCGCCAATCGCAACCACCGTTCCGAATGTGCCCGGCGCGGACGCCCCAGTGCCCACCACGGCTCCGGCCATCAGCAACGTCAACCACTGCGCTAAAAAAGGCTTGCGAAACATAACTTTTAAAAACTCCATCCTCCGGCCGTTGCTCCAGTGCATCCGGCTCTCCTACAAAATCCAAAACTGCTCCGTTACTTAACTCACCGCGCCGTTCCTTCGGTTCCCGTAATTCCCGCCAGCGCCTAAATGCTTACTCGACGTTCTTCTTGCGGCGCAGCACGATGATCCCCAGAAAGAGGACTGCTACCACGGCACAAACGAGTCGAACAGTGGAAGTGTCCATCGTTTGCCCTCCTTTCCCGACAAGAGTGAATTCGGCTCCTTTGACCCCAATCTTTAGGCAGTACTAGATGCTGTTCATCATGGGTACCAGTTCCCGGATGATCTTCATGATTACCGGGCCGACCGTGATGACAAACAGGGACGGCAGAATACAGAAGAAAATCGGGAAAATCAGCTTGACGCCCAGTTTTGCGGCCTTTTCCTCGGCCACCTGCCGCGCCTGAATCCGCATGAAATCGGCATGCGCACGTAAACTCTGGGCGACGCCCGTTCCGAAGCGGTCCGCCTGAATCAGGACCGCAACCAATTTTTTCAGATCGTCGACCCCGGTCCGCTCCGCCAGGTTGCGCAGGGCTTCGACCCGGCGCTTTCCGGCCTTCAGCTCCAGATTCACCAGCCCGAATTCCTGGCTGATCTCGGGGTGAGCATGCTCCAGTTCCTTGGCCACCTGGAGAATCGCCTGATCCAGACCCAATCCGCTCTCGACGCAAACCACCATCAGGTCAAGCGCGTTCGCCAGTCCCCGGGCGATCTCCTTCTGCCGTTTGCCGGCCAGACGGCGGACATACTCGTTCGGCCCGAAGAAACCGACGGCTGCCGCAGCCAGAATCGCCGCAAATTTATTACCCGAATCCGAAGAAGACCCGGACACTACCGCCGCCGTCAGCAGGGGGAGCAATACGCCCAACGCAGCCTTGGCGCCGTAGAGGATCTTGAGAGCGCTTTCGTTCCGGATGCCGGCGCGGATCAAGCGCCGCTGCATCACCGTCACGTCCTTGGGCGATTGCGGAACGATATTGCCAAGTTTCTTGATCAGGTCGTGGAAGGCAAGGCTGGGATGCGAAGCCACCTGGTCGGCCGGATCGATGCCGCCCACCACGCGTTCCATGGCTTCGCGCGGCCGCACGTACAGCTTCATGCCGACCAGAGCGACCGCCACGGCCAGCCCGACGAAGACAACCAGAGTCATGAAGAATGGCATGGCGTTAGACCTCGATATTCACGATTTTCTTCATCACGCCGTAGCCGATGAGCTGCAGCACCACCGCCCCGCCCATCATCATGTTGCCGACGTCGTCGGTAAAGAAGAACTTGACGTAATCCGGATTGGTGTAGAACATCAGCACCGCCACCGCGATGGGGATGCAACTAAGCGCAGTCGCCGTCATCCGGCCGTGCGCGCTGACCGCACGGATGCGGCCGCGCAGTTTGAAACGCTCGCGGATAATGTAGGCGAGTTTGTCCAGAATTTCCGCCAGGTTGCCGCCGGTCCGCTTCTGCAGGAGGACGGCCGATACAAAGAAATGCACGTCGAGCGACGGAACCCGGACCGCCAGCTTCTGTAGCGCCAGGTCGATCGGCAGGCCCAGGTTGTGCTCCTCAAAGGTCCGGCGGAACTCGCCCGCGACCGGTTCCTGAAACTCCCGGTGAATCATTTCGAGCGAAACCGAAAAGGCGTGTCCGGCACGCATCGATCGCGAGACAAATTCCAGCGCGTCGGGAAAGATTTCCTCGAAACGCCGCAAACGCGAGCGGCGCTTGAACCACACCATGATGAACGGCCCGAAGCCGGCCGCGATGCCAAACGCCAGGGCCAGGGGCTTGCCGAAGGGCAGAAACATCCAGCCCAATCCGAAAGCTACCAGGAAAGCCACCAGCGACAGATGCACGAAGCGGGCCGGCTGCCATTGCACTCCGGCTTGTTCGAGGAACGCCGCCAGCTTGGGGCCGAACCCGTAGCGCTGGACCAGCATGTTCGCGAATTTGTTCTTGGGAGCATCGTCCTGCTGAATTACGGATGCCTGGCTTGGGTCGTCTGCCTTCTTTTTCGTCTTCGCCTTGGTGGTTCCCGACAGACGCGCCTTGATGCGATCGACGTCGGAGGACTTGACGTACTTGGACACGACGAACCAGGCGCCCATCGAGACGCCCCAAATCAAGATCAGGAGAAACAGAAAGCCCATGCGTCAGACCTCCACGATCTCGTCGAACATGTCCGGACGCAGGCGGATGCCGGCGGCCAGAAGCTTTTCGTAAAACTTGGGACGGATACCGGTGGCGGCAAAACGTCCGACCACTTTTCCATCCGGATCGAGACCTCGTTTTTCAAATACGTAGAGATCCTGAAGCGTGACGATGTCGCCTTCCATGCCGGTGATTTCGGTCAGCGAAATCACCCGGCGCGACCCGTCGCTCAGACGGGAAGCCTGCACCAGCAGGTTGACCGCGCTCGAAATCTGCTGGCGGATGGAGGTGAGCTGCATATTGGAATTGGCCAGCGACACCATCACTTCAAGGCGCGAAACTGCGTCGCGGGGCGTGTTGGCGTGCACCGTGGTCAGCGATCCATCATGACCCGTGTTCATGGCCTGCAGCATGTCCAGCGCTTCCTCGCCGCGGACTTCGCCAACCACGATGCGGTCGGGGCGCATACGCAGGCTGTTCACCAGCAATTCGCGCTGGCGGACCGCTCCATGACCTTCGATATTGGGCGGGCGGGTTTCAAGACGCACCACGTGAGGCTGCTTCAACTGCAGTTCGGCCGCGTCTTCGATGGTGACTATACGTTCCTTGCCGTTGATGAACGCCGACATCGCGTTTAGCAGCGTGGTCTTTCCGGCGCCGGTTCCACCCGCGATGATGATGTTCATCTTCGCTTTGACGCAGGCCTCGAGCAGCTCCATCATTCCCGGCGTCAGCGCTTTGCGCTCGACCAGGTCCGCCGGCATCAGCTTGTCCTGTGAAAAACGGCGGATCGAGAGAATCGGTCCATCCACGGCCAGCGGCGGGATGATGGCGTTCACGCGCGATCCGTCGGTCAAGCGCGCGTCGACCATGGGCGTCGATTCGTCGATGCGGCGGCCCACCTGGCTCACGATTTTGTCGATGATGCGCAGCAGGTGCTGGTCGTCGCGGAAGGTAACGCTGGTCAGTTCCAGCAAGCCGCGGCGTTCGACATAGACCTGGCGGGAGGTGTTGACCAGGATGTCCGAGATGGTCGGGTCCTGTAACAACGGTTCGAGCGGCCCCAGGCCGAAGACTTCATCCAGAACCTCGTCGCTGATCTGCTGTTTCTCGAGCGAGCTCAGCAGCGTCGGCTCGGCGTCGATCAGGGTGATGACCGCCTGCCGGACTTCGCTGCGCACCCGCTGGTTATCGATGGTGGCCAGCGCCTCCAGATTGATCTTGTCCACCAGCTTGCGGTGCAGGGTGAACTTCAGCTCCTGATACTCCGGCTTTAAGCTGGCTTTCTGCTTGGTCGAGTTCTTGAGCAGCCTCTGTTCCCAGGAAACCTGCTGCGTATTCTTGTTGCTACCAGTATCGAGAGTCGAAAACATAAGAAATCGTCCTTACGCCTGCGAATAGGCAGGCTTCATCTGGCGGGCCACCGGCGCCGGTTTCCCGCCGCCATTGAGCGCACCGCATAACCGCGTCGCCACGTTCTCGATCGACTTGCCGAGATCGCCATCGCCGCCCAGCGGCTGGCCCAGCGTCACCACGCGGTGCAGCGAAAAATAATCGTTGGGGAGGCGGGCGTGTATCGGACAGCCGAACAGCTTCTCCATATCCGCGGTCCCGATGTCGTCGCGTTTGTCCACGCGATTCACCAGAACCTGGAACCGCTCCCGGGGAAATCCGAGTTGCTCCACCAGCGTGAGCGCCTTGCGCGTTAAGTGCAGACTGGGCAGTTCCGAAGTAGATACCAGGAACGCCCGCTCACACTCGGAAATGGCCATCAGGCTGGTGCGATTGAAGACCGCCGGCAGATCCAGAATCACCCAGTCGTACAGGCGGTGGGCATGATCGATCAACACGCGGAGACGCGCCGAGTCCAGCTTGTCGGCGTAGGGCGCCGCGGGCGCCGGCAGAATATCTACGCCTCCGTAGTTGACGGTGAGCGAATTCCACAGCGCGATGTCCATGTGTTCGGCGTGCTGGAGCGCATCGACCAGGGAGTAGTTGTGGCTCAGCTTCAAATAAAAGCCGATGGTGCCCCCGGTCAAATCGAAATCGGCCAGCAGGATGCGCTTGCCCGTCAGGCGCTGCAGCGAAAATGCGGTCTGCGTGGCGATGGTGGACGCTCCCGAACCGGGTTTGGAACTGGCGAATGCAACCACGTGCCCGGCCTCCGGCTCCGACGGGACCTCCGGAGAGCACAGGCGGCGCAGGCGCGCGATTCCTTCCCGCTGCGTATTCAGATCGAAGGGCGCGTACAGGAACTCGATCGCCCCGGCGCGCAAGGATTGCAGAATCGCCGCTGGATCGTTCTGGGTGTGCAGTCCGACGACATGCACCGGCGGCGTCAGCGTTCCGATGAACCGGACCAGTTCGGTCGCGGCGTTCAAGTCCGTCGCCAGGTCGAGAAGGACCACCTGGGGTTTCAGTTGCCGGGCGCGAATTTCGAGCGTTTGCTGCGGCGGATAGCTCTTCAGGTCCGCCAGGATTTGGAACGCCCGGGTGTGCGGGAGCGTCGCCAGGAACTGCTGCGCCAGGTCACGATCGGGCGCAATCAGCAGCGCCGCGATTTCGTTCTCGTTCTGGACCCGTGCACTCATCTGGAAGCGCTCTTCTCCTCAAGGCCGGGCCAAGGCCCGGCGCGTCTCTATTTCTTGCTGCCCTTTGCATTGGTGGGCTGCGGCAGATCCTTCGAATCCATCCGCACCAGGAAGTCGCGGGGCATGTAGAGGTTGGGCGTCGCGTCGGTCTTCCCCAGCGGATTGGTGATTTCCGGCGTCACGATCACCAGCAGGTCGGTCCGCTGCTTCTTTTCCGTCTTGCTCTTGAAGAGCGCGCCGAAGATCGGCAGGCTGCCCAGGATGGGCGTCTTGTTGAAAATCTCCTGCTCCCGGTTGTCGACCAGGCCGGCAATAACAAAGCTCTGGCCTTCGGAGAGTTCCACGTCGGTTTCCGCGCGCCGCGTCGAAAGAGCGGGGATCAGGAAGCCGTTGAGGTTGACGCCGTCCGCGGTGTCCAGGGTGGACACCTCCTGGTTCAGATGCATCTTGATGGTGCTGTGGTCGGTGATCAGCGGCAGGAATTTCAGACGAATTCCGAACTCGCGGAACTGGATGGTGACCGCGCCCGAGTTCGACCCGCCCTGCAACACCGGAATCGGAAACTCGCCGCCGACCAGGAAATTGGCTTCCTTGCCGTTGGTGGTCACGATGTTCGGTTCCGTCAGAATTTCGAGGATCTGCTCGTTCTCGAGTGCCTTCACAAACGCGCCCAGATTCAGCTTGGGATTAAAGGCGAAGATGCTGAGCGCCTGCGTGATGCTCAGCGCCGTGCTGCCGGCCGTCGTGGTGCCGCTTCCGCCCGCGCCGCCCGTGGAACTGGCGCCCGAGATGGCAGCAAGCGACGGACCGCTGAACTGGCCGGTGCTGGTGGCGATTTGGGTCTGCCCCGGCAGGCCCAGGAGATTGACGCCGAAGTCCGCTTCCCGGCTGCGATCCAGTTCGGCGAACTTCACGCGCAGCAGGATCTGCTTTTCCGCCAGGCCGCCATTGAGCTGCATGTTGTTGACGACGGTCTTTGAAAAGCTCGCCGCCAGCGCCAGGGCATGATCCTGGACGTCTTTGCTCGACACGCGGCCGTTTAAAGAGACCGAGTCGCGCGAGCTGTGAGGCTGGATGTCCTCGCCCGGGAACGAATCCTTCAGCAGGCGCCGCAGCGGATCGAGATTGAGCTCGACATTGACGTTATAGAAAGTCCGCTGGCCGGACTTGCTCCACACCACCATGGTGGCCGAGCCGAGCCCCTTGCCGTGCAGCAGAATCTCGCGGGTAGTCACCGGACTGGCGTCCACTACTTCCGGATTGCTCGTCGAGATCTGACGCACATCGGAGGGGTAGTCGATCACCACGCTCTTGCCTACCGTCAGGCGCAGATCTTCGGCGCCCTGCGCAAAGCCAAGGCCGGCCGCCAGCACGGCGGCGGCACTCAGTTGAAAGCAACTCGATCGGGTCATGGACATAATCCTTTTCTTGCTAGTTCTTCGACCTATTTTTTCCACTAATTTCTCGGGCTATTCGGAATGGTTTCGACACTTCTCTGGCTGCCGCGAATGACCACCACCGTGTCGGGCGGGGGCGGAGCCGGAGCGGCCGGGGGCGGAGGCGGAGGCGCCACCTGAGCCACGGGCTGGGGCCTGGGCCGGGGCGCGGCGGCGACCGGTTTCGGAGCCGGTGGGCGCTGGTTATACAATTCGGCCACCAGGCGTCCGGAGGTCTTTTCGATGTTGCTGTCGCTCGAATTCCGCAGGACCAATTGAATGCGTCCGTCGGTTCCGGCCAGAGTCAATATTTCAGCCTGGTCAGGCGTTGCCAGCAGCGTCACGGTCGGCGCGGACATCGCGGCTCCGCGTGCGTCCGGCTGGATATTCTGACCCGCGGACAGCACCAGAATGTTCTGCAGGCAAGTGGTGGTCATGTCCGATTCGCCGGTCGGTGGCCGTCCGGTGACGAGCACGTCCACGTGCATTCCGGGAAGAACGAACCCGGCCACGCCGGCAACGTCGTTGACGCGAACCGAAACCGCGCGCATCCCAACCGGAATGGTCGGAGCTAGGCCCAGGCCGCTTCCCTTCACCGCCAGGCGTCCTTCGAGCACCGGTTCATCCAGCAGCACGTTCGAGATCACCGGCCGGTCCAGAACATCTTCGACCTTGGAGAACGCGCCCTTCGGGAACGAGTCCGAGGAGACCTTTACGATCTTGACGTCGGGCGGCTTCACCAGCACGCCTACGCCCAGCGGACGGGTGGCAACGACTAGGTCCTTCTGATTCGTCGGGTCGGTCTTGGGACTGTTGTTGGCGTGCGAGGTCATCTGGTAAAACACGCTCGAGACCACCAGCGCGAAAACCAAGCTGACACCCAAAACCGTTAGAAACCTGCGATCCATATTCTTCTCCTCTTCCTGCTAGCCCCGAAGCTCAGCCCTACGGCCGTGCTGCCTCAGCCCCGGCTAAGGCTCTTCCTGAACCCCTTAGTCCACACTTACTCAGCCCCTAGCGTGCTCAACCCCGCGGCACCAGCGCTAACCACACGCCCAGCACGATGGCTGGCGCATAAGGAATCGATTCCTTCCGCTCGCCACTCTTATCAGTGCCGTCCGTCGTCCGGTTCCGGAACATCCGGCGCACCGAGTCGAACGCCACCACCCCTAACGCGATCACGCCGCCAACTCCCGCGGTCCACAATGCGGCGATCAACAATTGCTGCAGGCCCAGCAGGGCGCCGAAGCCCGCCATCAACTTCACGTCCCCGCCGCCCATTCCGCCCAGCAGATAAAAAATCAGAAAGACGCAAAACCCGGCCACCGCGCCCAACAGCGATTGCCCCATCCCCGGCCACAAACCCTTTTCCCCGATCTGCCAGCCAAATCCGCCCGCCAGCGCGGCCGCCGAAATCCAGTTGGCGATCCGGCGCCGCGCCAGATCATCGATCGTCGCCGCCAGGCCCACCACAATCGCTATCCACACTTGCGCTGTCATCTGGTTTCGCGAAAGGAATCGGATCGCTCCGGCGCCTCCCCCAGTTTCTTGCCGCCAACCTCGTGCAGCGGCGGCACGTCCGGACCCACCCGCGTGCGCTTCTTCTTCATCGGCGCGCTCAACATCAACGGCGCCAGAAATCCCGCCTGCAGAGCAAATTCCGCCAACGCCTTCCCGGAGGGCAGCCGCCAGCTCATCGGATCCATCCACTCCATAGGAAGTGGAGACATCCGCATGGCGGACCGGCTGCGATGTCCCGCGCTGTGGTTTGGAATAGGCGGGGTTGGAATCGGCGAACTCATCCGTGTGCTCCCAAATGTATTTCGGCCGCGTCGGTAGTTTTCATTAGCCCTTCGGTTCCGGGCCTGTGGTGGTTCTTAGAACGTTGGTTACGGTTGGGAAATCGGCTTAGCCAGTACCGGCGTAAGGCGCTTTACTAGGAGAATCCGCTTACCGTCGTCTTCCAGAATCTGCCAATCTGTTCGCAGCTTCAGAAGCTGTGAAAGCGAGCTTTCTATTGGCAAAAGCGCGACAGTGAAGTGGTATTTGGTCAGCAGTTGATCCCAATCCCACTGCCCGTTCATAAGGTGGATGTACTGGTTCCCGACTTCAGGTCCGTAGAAGTCGCTGCGCCCGTCGACGAAGACCTTTTGTCCGGGATTTGTGTAGATTAAGTAATCTGCCCACTGATCGGTGGTCATGACCCGTCCGTTCAGGATTTCGGCTTCATGGGCGTGCACCATTTTGACCGGAAATACCTCGGGAGCGAAGTCCGTCGGCCACGGAATCGGCTGACGGAGCAGGATCAGAGCCGTGACCACCAGGATCGGCCAGGCGCTGGTCCGTCGGAACTGCCCGATCGAGTCCGCCGCCATCTGGTTGACGATCCCGACCATAGATTTCTTGGGCGCCCCGGAGGTCCAGTTTCGCCACCATTCGGCGACCTCGAAGGCAATAATTGGGGCGCACACGGTCACAAACAGCGGGACATGCCGGACGCTGCTGAGCGCCATGTGGGCGAAATAGAGAATCCAGAGCCCTTCCACAACGCGCCAGCGGCGAAACTGCATTCCGGCGACGATGACGCCTACCAGCAGCAGCCCCTCGAACTGCAGCATGTTCTCGTTCCGGAAGCTGGGCGATTGAAACTCCTGGATTACGCTGCGAATCCAATCCGAGCGCAGGTATTCGCCGACATGCTGATGCAGATGGTACCCGTAAGGATTAACCAGCGAAGCCATGGCGCAGGCGGCTGTCAGGACGGCGTAGCGTAGCGCCATGTACCAGCGCGCGTGCCCGGTCCAGGCTTCCACAATCGTTCCAACCGTTGCCAGGCCCAGTACCGCGACTAGAGCCAGGAAGCCGCCATGCAGGTTCGTCCACAACACCGTCAACGGGACCAGCCACCAGATCTTGCCGCCTGGATTTTTCCGGTCTGCGTCGATCATCCATACCGAAATCGACAACAGCAGCAGGGTGAATATGTGCGGACGCGCCAGAAAGTGAATCGAAGCCGAGCCGACGCCCACCAGCGCGACCACCATGGCGACAAATAAATGAACGTCCCGCCAGACCATCCTGCGCATTAGGGTAGTCGCGAACGTGGCGATGACTACGCCCGCCAAGAGAACAATACCCTTTAGTCCGGCGAGCCGGTGCAAGGAACCATCGATGACGTCCGTCAGCCACTCCCAGGCGTACCAGGGGGCGTCGGGCTTCGAAAAAGAATACAAATCGTGCCTTGGAACGGCGTGATGATCCAGGATGTACTCGCCCGTCCGGATGTGCCAGCCGACGTCGCCATCCACCAGCAGGCCCTGCCACCCGGCGGAGCCGGAACTCATGAACAGCCATATAAGGATCGCCAGAAAAAATAGATCCGACAGTGACGGAATCAACAGCCGCGCCCAGCGCTTCTCGAGAACGGACTCGATGCTGCGCGGCGGGCGGATCCCAGTGAGAATCTGTGGCGAGGTCATCTTAAATCTTGTGGGGCGAAGGCCCTTATAAGTAATTCGCCCGGCAGTAGCAGGCACTTTAGCCCAACGAAACTATTTCGAGCTCCAAAAACGGGAATACGCCAACGATGGGTGTATACTGACCAACAGCAAAAATTGCCGGTTGAAAGATTCGGTTGAAAGATTCGGTTTGAAAGATAAAGGAGCGCTGGAATGAGATACTTCACCGCAATTGCAGGTTTGTGCCTGATCTTTGGGGTAACCGCGACGGTTGCCCAAACGCCGAAGCCGAAGCGGATCAATCGGGCGATTGAACTGCTGGAGCAGGGCCAGCCGATCTACTACACCGGGTCGCACAATGGTACGGTCGGCACCTTCGAACAGGGCAAAGCCGACGCCCAGACGTTCGCCGACTACATCAGCTACGACATGGAAGCCGCTCCCTACGACATCGCAGGCCTGGCCGCCTATATGCAAGGACTGGCCGCCGGCGGACCGACTCGTACCGGGCATCGGACCCCGCCCGTCATCGTAAACGTCGCCGTCAGAGGTACCGATGAGGTCACGGTGCGGGCGAATGCGTGGATGTTCGAGCAGGTGCTCGCCACAGGCGTTCACGGCATTCTCCTGGTGCATGCAGACAACGCGGGCGCGGTGCGGGCGTTGATCGAAGCCGTACGGTATCCCAACCGGGAGCAAGGCGTGGGGCAAGCGGGACTCAAGGAAGGCGTCCGCGGCGCCCACGGAGCAGCCATGGCCGCCAAGATCTGGGGCGTGTCTCAGGCGGAGTACATGCAGAAAGCCGATCCGTGGCCGCTCAATCCGAATGGTGAACTGCTGATCGGCGTCAAGATCGAGGACAAGGTTGCGCTGGCAAACGTCGAAGAGACATTGAAGGTGCCGGGAATCGGATTCGGCGAAGGCGGGCCGGGCGATATGGCGTTATCGCTCGGGGTGAAACCCGGCGATCCGAGACTGCTGCAAGCCGAAGAGAGAATTTTCGCCGCCGCCAAGCTGCACAAGCTTGCCTGGATCGGGATCACACCGAACCACACGATCGACGACATCAAAGCCGGGTACATGATCGGTTCCGGCGAGAAGAGCGCAGAGATCGGGCGCAAGTTCACCAAGCGGCCGATGCCTTATTGATTGGCATCAAACTAACTTCTTGAATCTGCCTGAATCCGCGTTTATCGGCGGCCGAGGCCTTAGCTCCGCAGAGTCACTTTAAGGGTTTCCACCAGATACTTCTTGTGGGAATCCATGTCCTGTTCGACGGTTCCCTCCCCCGGGCGCGGGGCGTCGAAATCGAGCGTCACCCAGCCGGCGTAATTCCGCTCGCGAAGCACTCGGAAAAATGCGGGAAAATCGACGCCACCAGATCCGAGACGTTTATACAGGTTCACTCGATTGTGCTCTTCTTCGCTCGGCGCGGGACCTTTCCAGCCGTTGCCTGCGCTGTACTTGGCTTCGCAATCCTTCAGGTGAACCGCGGCCAGGCGCGAATAGTAATCCTTGAGAGCCTTCACGGGGTCGATCCCGCCTAAGCTGGCGTGGCCGGTGTCGAGGACCAGATAGACATACCTGGGATCGGTAAGATCCATGACTTTTCTCAATTCCGGCTCGCGCTCCACCAGCGTCCAGCAATGCGGATGGAAGGCCAGTTTGATCCCGGCGTCGATCGTTCGTTTTCCGACTTCATTCAAGTTATGGGCCAGCGCCTTCGCATCGGCGTCGCTGAGATTTTCGGCTCCGTTACCGGCGCGATGGCTAAGGTTGATCTTCAGATGCTGGCAGCCGAAATGGGAGATGTAGCGGGCCCGGGCGGCGTTGCTCTCGATAGTCTCGTGAATTTTCGCGGGGTCCAGATACTGGCCGCCACTTCCGACAGTCGCCAGCGCGAGACCCGACGCTTCCAGGACTTTTTTGAGCGCCTCCGGCGGCTGGTCCAGGTACTTGGCAATATCTTCCTGAAATGGCTCGAGTCCGTCATACCCGT
Organism: Bryobacteraceae bacterium; assembly: GCA_035308605.1. GTDB lineage: Bacteria > Acidobacteriota > Terriglobia > Bryobacterales > Bryobacteraceae > Palsa-187. Next base: position 10,014 of record DATGGL010000334.1, on the reverse strand, counting down.
AGCGGGCGGTCATCTTAATTCCAGTTTCGGGATGCGGCGGGGAGTGGCGGAATTCGTGCCCGCTCATCGCGAAACGCATTTTGTCGCCAGTCGCGGCCTGGGCGGTCAATGCGGCGCCGGCGCCGGTGGCGATAAATTCGCGGCGGTTCAGCATCGTGGGAACCTCCTAAAGATCACCGTTAGCATACTAGCTCCGAGGCCGAATTTGCTAAAGTCATTTGCTAAAATCGGTGGATCGCCGTTCCAGTCCCCGGTGACTGCGGCCTGTTCTCATTCTGAGAACGTAGAGTCAATCGAATGAAACGAATCCGGGACACGGTCCTCATGGTTTCGGGATTAGCCGCGCTTCTCTTACTTTCAACGCCGGCCGGCGCGCAGCCGTCGGGGTACGCGGGCCCGCGAACGAAAGACGGCAAACCCGACCTTAACGGAATCTGGCAGGCGCTCAACACGGCGAACTGGGACCTGCAACCCCACACCGCGCAACCGGGGCGGATCGTTTCCCTCGGAACGCACGACGCCGAGCCGGGCGGGATCGGCGTGGTGGAAGGCGGCGAAATCCCGTATCTGCCCTCCGCGCTGGCAAAGAAAAAAGAAAATTACGAAAAGCGTTTTACGGACGATCCTGAAATCAAATGCTACATGCCCGGCGTGCCGCGCGCCACCTATCAGCCGTTTCCTTTTCAGATTCTCCAAAGTCAGAAGGTGATTCTGGTGAGCTATGAGTTCGCGGCCAGCGCGAGAACGATTTACATGGAGAAAGCTCCTCCGGCCGAAGTCGATTACTGGATGGGGCAGTCGGTGGGGCATTGGGAAGGCGATACGCTGGTGGTCGACGTGACCAACCTCAACGATCAGACTTGGTTCGACCGGGCCGGCGATTTTCACAGTGACGCGTTACACGTGGTGGAACGATACACTCCCCTGAGTCACGAAGTCATCCAGTACGAAGCGACCATCGAGGATCCGAAAGTTTTTTCGCGGCCGTGGAAGATCAGCATGCCGCTGTATCGTCATGTTGAGAAATACGCGAGATTGATGGAATTCCGCTGCGCGGAGTTCGTGGAAGAACTGCTGTATGGCCAATATCGGAGAAGGCCTGCTAAATGAACTACCGCGTTTTAGTTATCGGACTGATCCTCGGAGTCACTGGGACTTTCGCCCAGGGGACCTGGACTCCGCCGCGCACGCCGGACGGCCAACCCGATCTGCAAGGAATCTGGAATAGCGCCAGCGGAACTCCCATGGAACGTCCCAATGACCTTAAGGGAAAGGAATTCTTCACGCCGCAGGAAGCGCTGGACTGGGAAAAACGGATGGTTGCGAAAAGCAAACAGGACGTCCGGGTTACCGCGGATCCGAACTCGGTCGGCACTTACAATGACGTGTTTTGGGAGATCGGAACCAAGCCGGTTAAGACTCTACGAACATCAGTGGTGATCGATCCGCCGGACGGAAAGGTCCCGGCGCTGACTCCGGAGGCGATGGCGGAACGCAAACGGCGTTTCGAGAAAGTCCGCCACCCGGGCGGCCCGGAGGACCTGAGCTTGCAGGATCAGTGCCTGATGTTTCCCACCGATGCGCCGCCGATGACTCCCTACAACTACAACAGCAATTACCGGATCGTTCAGACGAAAGATCAGGTGGCGATCTACGTCGAAATGATTCACGACACGCGGATCATTCCGCTCGATGGCCGTCCGCATCTGCCCCAGACGGTGCGCTTGTGGTTCGGCGATTCCGTGGGGCACTGGGAGGGCGACACGCTGGTCGTCGACACCACGAACTTCACGGACAAGACGAGCTTTTATGGCTCCGATCGAAATCTTCACGTGGTCGAGCGGTTCCGCAGGCTCGACGATGAGACCCTGGTTTATCAATTCGACGTGGACGATCCGACGGCATTCACGCGGCCCTGGAAAGGCGAACTGACGATGTCGGCTTCGTCGGGCCCGATTTATGAATACGCCTGCCACGAAGGCAACTACGGACTAGTGGGCGTTCTCCGGGGCGAACGGGCCGCGGAGAAGGCCGCGGCGGCGGGAAAATAATACGGTTATGAGTGCAGGGTCGGCTCTCTTAGTCGTGAACAAGGCAGACCGCACTTTGAGCATCATCGATCCGGAAATCGGGAAGGAAGTCGCCGCCGTTCCAGTAAATGGCGTGACCGGCCATGAAGTAATCGCATCTCCCGATGGGAAAACAGCCTACGTTCCGATCTATGGAGATTCGGGCGTCGGAAAACCGGGCACCGACGGAAGCAACGTCGTCGTCGTCGACATTGCGGCCGGAAACGTGACTGGCAGCGTCGATTTCGGACATGGCGTACGTCCGCACTGCGTTCAGATGGGCCCTAAGGACGGGATGCTGTACGTTTCCGCGGAGCTCGACGACGCGATCGCAATCGTCGACCCCAAGACGTTGAAGGTGATTGGGTCGGTTCCGACCAGCCAGCCGGAATCGCACATGTTTGTATTGACTCAGGACGGACGGAAAGCCTACACGGCGAACGTCGGCCCGGGAACCGTTTCGGTCCTGGACCTGGGCGCCGGGAAAACGCTGAAGGTGATTCCCATTTCGGCGCGAACGCAGCGGATTTCCATCTCTGTCGACGACAAGCTCGTATTTACCTGCGATCAGACGAAACCCCGGTTGGCGGTGATCGATACGGCGACCGATGATGTCAGGGGCTGGATTGACTTGCCTGGGTTGGGCTACGGCAGCGCGCCAACGCCGGATGGAGAGTGGCTGGTAGTCACTCTACCTGCGCTGAACCAGGTGGCGGTCGTAGATCTCCAATCCCGGCGTGTTGCACACACGATCGGCGTGCCCGAGTCCCCGCAAGCCGTCGTGCTGCGGCCCGACGGAATGACCGCCTATGTTTCCAGTGACGCCGCCGCCAAGGTCTCCTGCATCCGGACCACGGATTGGAAAGTCGACGGTCACATTGAGGCTGGGCGGGGAGCCGATGGTCTGGCTTGGGCAAACCGGCGCTAGTTTCGCCCTAAAAACGTTCCTGGCGCGTCCCTGATAACATGTTTCCACTCTCGAAAGGAGCGAATTTCATGCACAGGTCTACTCTCGCCGCTCTCGTTAGTCTTTCGATGACGGCCCTGTTGCCGGCGCAAGATCCCGCGCCCACGCCGGAACCTCCGGCTCAAACGCCGGCGGCAGCCACGGCTGGCGGCGGCCGCGGCGGGCTTAACCCCGCTTCGCAGGAACCGCAACCCTACGAGAAAGTGATCACAAAGGACGCGAAAACCAAGGCCGGGATTTTCACAGTCCATCAAATCCGGGAACGGTATTATTACGAAATTCCCAAGGCCGAATTGAACAAGGATTTTCTGTGGAATACACAGATCGCCAAGACGACTTTCGGGGTCGGCTACGGCGGACAGCAACTGGCGGATCGCGTCGTGTGGTGGGAGCTTAAAGGCAACAAGGTCAACCTGCGCGACTCGAAGTTCGACGTCGTGGCCGACCCGAAGACGCCCATTTCGATGGCCGTGAAGGCCGCCAACAACGACACGATTCTCATGACCTTTCCCGTAGCGGCGTTCTCCAAAACGGGCGATCCGGTTGTCGACGTAACCCGCCTGTTCACAACCGATATTCCGGAGATCGGCGCCCGCCAGCGCCTGGGCGCCACGACCATGGACGCGTCGCGTTCCTCCATCGAGCGGATTTCTCCTTATCCCGAAAACATCGAAACGGTCACCGAGGTCACGTACACGCGCACCCAGCCTGCGCCTGGAGCCGCCGCCGCACAGCCCTCGATTTTCGGCGGAGCGATGCGGCCCGGCAGCGCGACCATCGTGCTTCACCACAGCATGGTGAAGCTTCCAGAAAAGCCGATGATGCCGCGTGTGTTCGACGAACGCGTCGGATTCATCTATGTCCGTCAGACCGATTACAGCCGAGAAGAACATCGCGCTCCACAAGTCCGTTTTGTGACCCGCTGGCGGCTCGAAAAGAAAGATCCTGCCTCGGCGTTGTCAGAGCCGGTAAAGCCGATCGTTTACTACGTCGACGCGGCCACACCCACCAAGTGGGTTCCCTGGATCAAGCGCGGCATCGAGAGCTGGCAGAAAGCCTTCGAAGCAGCGGGTTTCAAAAATGCAATCATCGCGAAACAGGCTCCGACGCCCAGCGAAGATCCCAATTTCAGCCCCGAGGACGTGCGCAATTCGGTGATTCGCTGGCTCCCGTCGACGATCGAAAATGCTTCTGGGCCGCATATTTCCGATCCCCGGACTGGGGAGATTCTCAATGCGGACATTCAGTTCTATCACAACATCATGAATCTGCAGCGCGACTGGTATTTCCTGCAGGTCGGGCCGCTCGATCCGCGGGCGCAAAAACTTCCGCTACCGGATGATCTGATGGGCCGCCTGCTGGAATTCGTAGTGGCCCACGAGGTCGGGCATACGCTTGGATTCCAGCACAACATGAAAGCCAGCTCGATGTATCCCCAGGAAAAGATCCGCGATCCCGAGTGGCTGAAGAAGATGGGGCATACGCCGTCGATCATGGATTATTCCCGCTTCAATTACGTCGCGCAGCCGGAAGATAAGATTCCTGTCGAGGATCTCATTCCGGGAATTGGGCCTTACGATATATGGGCTACCAAGTGGGGTTACCAGCCAATTCCCGCGGCGAAGACTCCAGATCAGGAGAAGCCGACGCTCGACCTTTGGGCGCGCGAGCAGGACAAGACTCCCTGGTTTCGATTCTCGACGCCGGGCGCCGCCGGAGGGGCCGATCCGGGAGAGCTGACCGAAGCTGTGGGAGACGCCGACGCGCTTAAGTCGACTGCGCTTGGCATCAAGAATCTACATCGCGTCGCGAAGATGCTGATGCCGGCGACGACTTCCACTGCCGGCGAGCCTTACTCGGACCTGGCCGAGCTCTACGGCCGCATGCTGGGCCAGTGGACCGTTGAATTGAATCACGTCGCCGCGATTGTCGGCGGGTTCAACACTCAGGAAAAATACGTCGGGCAGGAAGGGACGCTCTTCCTGCCGGTGCCCAAGGCGCGGCAGGCGGACGCTGTGAAATTCCTGAATGAAAACGCGTTTGCGACGCCCACCTGGGCGATCGATCCCCAGATTCTTCGCAGGATTGAAGTGATCGGCGTGTTGAGCCGGATTCGAAACGCGCAGACGAGCGTGCTGAGCTCGCTTCTGAACAGCTCCCGCTTCGCGCGTCTGGTGGAGCAGGAGGCCATCGACGGCGCGAGCACATATCCGCCCTCGGAATTCCTGGGTGATGTACGAAAGGGCGTTTGGAAGGAGCTCGATGCTCCGAACGTGAAGATCGACGCGTATCGTCGCAATTTGCAACGATCCTACCTGGATCTTGTGAACATCAAGGTGAACAGCACGGCGAATACGCCTGCCGGTCTGCCGGCTGAACTTGCGGTCATGTTCACGGCAAGCGGCGACGAGAAGCCGATGTATCGAGCCGAGTTGCGCTCCTTGAACGCATCCATAAATACAGCCCTCGCGAAAGCCTCGGACCGCCAGACGCGCGCGCACCTGGAAGGGGCGCGGGATCAAATCGCCAAGATTCTCGACCCCAAGTTCGCGCCGGCCGGAGCCGGTACCGGGAACGCAATCCGGCTTGGATTCGACGGTCTGGATCTCTTTTCAGGGGCGCCGGCGGGGTTGGAAACCTGCTGGCCGGATTACATAATCCAGCCCTAAAAGTCTGTTCATTTTGCGATCCGGCGTTTCATGGTTCGAAATTCATAACCTTCGAACAAGATCGCGAAATTCGCAGTTTCAGAACGCACGACCTGACCGGAGATCACGAATTGGAGCGGGGTCTTACCGCCCAAGCGCACCGGCCATTCCACGACCACATCCACGCGTGAACCTCGCGCGGGAATCTGCGCGGATGCGGCGGAGATCAGCAGACCATGGCTACTGAAATTGACGCTCATTCCGATGCCTCCGGCGGTGTTCGACCGCAGCGTCTGGTATCGAAGCGGCAGTTCAATTGGATATCGGGTTTTTGCGCGGCGCTCAGGGAATCCGTGGCCAGCCATATTCTGGCTATTGGCCGGAACCACACCCGGCCCTCCGACCTCTCAATTCCCTAGATACAGGCGGCCGGCGGATCGTTTCATAGTCGTTAAGACTCTTTGTTATGATTGGCTTAGCCTCTTCAGCTCAATCTGGCGAGCCTACGGCGTTCGCGGGCGCTTAGACATCCGGTTTATCGGTGTGTCAGTCTGAATGATTCCCACACACAAGTACTTTCGATGATTGACCGGCGGGTTTCCCTGTAATAACCTCGGGAAATGCCGGACAGCGACGCTCCAATTTCTCTTGATTTAACAAAATCGAAATCCGAGCAACTGCCGGCGGTTGAAGATCTTCAATTCCGGCGTGCCCAGCCCATCGCGGGCGCGACGCAGCCGGCGCAGGCTTGCGTCGTTTGCAAGCAAACCATCGAGGACCAATATTTTCACGCGCAAGGGCAGGTGGTTTGCCCGGTGTGCGCCGGGCGAATCCAGTCCGGCCAGCAATCGCCGCCGTCGCTGTCCCTGGTGCGCGCGGTCCTTTATGGGGCGGGCGCCGCCCTGGCGGGATGCATTCTTTACGCGACCGTATCCATCGTTACCGGCCTCGAGATCGGATTGATTGCGATCGTCGTGGGGATCATGGTGGGAAAAGCGATCCGCTACGCGTCCCATGGTTTGGGCGGAAGACCGCAGCAAATTCTCGCCGTATTGTTGACTTATTTTGCAATTACCACCAGCTACGTTCCAGTGTTTGTTTACCACGCGAGAAAGTCGCCGAAGCCCGCGGTCCAGACCAGTGAGGCGGCGGGGACGGCGCAGCCGGGCGCGGCACAGAACGCCCGGCCGGCTCGACCGATTTCGCGCGGAACGGCGATATTGTATGTGATGGGACTGGTCGCCGCGGCACCGTTTCTAGGCTTGTTCGCAGGATCGAACCCGATCGGCGCGTTGATCTCGCTGTTCATCATCTACATAGGACTGCAGCGCGCTTGGGCGCTCACAGCCAGATCTCAGATTCTAATTATGGGACCCTATAAGACGTCCGGAGCATAATCCGGACAATTCATGGCGGTCCCGGTTGCGTGTGTCGATTGCGGTACGGAGCTTGATCCGTCCGCGCTGAGTTGTCCGGCCTGTCATTCGCTGACGCGAGCCGAGGAACTCGAGTCGCTCGCCGCGCAAGCCCAGCAGGCAATGCTTCGCAAAGATCTCGCGGCCGCTCGCAATCTGTGGGAGCGATCGGCCGCGCTCTTGCCGCCGGATACAGTGCAATACCGAAGCATCCGGGCACGCGTTGCGGAGCTCGACGCGGCGCTGACTACGCATCCAGCAAATGGAAAGTCCGGCTGGGGAAAGCGCGCGGCCGGGATTGGTCCGCTGTTGCTGATCGCGCTGAGCAAAGGCAAACTGCTATTGCTGGGGCTGACCAAGCTGAGCACGCTGCTGTCGATGGTCGCGTTCGCCGGCGTGTATTGGGCGCTTTACGGATGGGCTTTCGCCCTGGGGATGGTGTTCTCGATCTACATCCACGAGATGGGACATGTCCTGACCCTGCGGCATTACGGCATTCCCGCGGACGCGCCCATGTTCATTCCGGGGCTCGGCGCATTCATTCGGCTACGGCGTCTTTCAATGACGCCGATTCAGGACGCGCGCGTGGGACTGGCGGGACCACTGTACGGACTCGGAGCGGCCTTGGCCGCTCTCGCCGTGACTTATGCCACCGGATCGAAGGCGTGGGCCGCCATCGCGCATTTCGGAGCCGTAGTGAACCTGTTCAATCTCATCCCGGTCTGGCAACTCGACGGCTCGCGCGGATTCGCATCGCTTACCAGCGCGCACCGGCTGACGGTTCTTTCGGCCGCGGTGATCCTTTGGCTGGCGACCTCCGAACCGATGCTCCTGCTCGTCGCGCTGGGGGCCGCGTTCCGAATGTTCACCAAGGACGCTTCGAAGGACACGGACGTCACCGGTCTGATGCAGTTCCTGTTGCTGCTGGGCGCGCTGTCGGCGCTGTCGGTCATGGCGAAAAGAATCGCCGGCTAACTCGCTTTAGAATAGATTGAGTTTTCGACTGACCCTGTAACCGAGGTGACACATTGGCTTGCGACCCTGCCGTCCTAAAGAACGTTCCATTGTTTGCTCTCCTGGATGATGACGAGACCGCCGTGCTGGCCGGCCAGGTCGAGGTGAAGAAATTCGCGCCCCGGCAACGCATATACAAAATGGGCGATGCCGGCGGACGAGCTTACATACTCGTTTCTGGCGCCGTTCGTGTCACCACGGTCGACGAGGATCAGCAGGAAGTCGTAATCGACGAACCGGCCGTCGGAGAGTTCTTTGGATTCGCTTCTATGCTGGAGCAGACGCCGCACCAGACCGGCTCCATCGCGCTCGAGGAAACCGTGTGTGTCGAGGTCGATCGAAACGACATCGCCGTACTTCTGGAGCGCAAGCCACACGCGGGAATGGATATGCTCACCGTGCTCGGACGGCAGTTTCACGCATCGCAGCAGCTTGTGCGCCTGCGGGCCAGCCGGAATCCGAATGAAGTGATCGAAGAGGAGGCGACGTTCGGAGATCATCTTGCGGACTCCGTGGCGAGGTTCGGCGGGTCCTGGTCCTTCATCATTACATTCGGCGCGGTGTTGGTGGCCTATTCTTCCGTCAACGTTTGGCTTGGCAAGTCCGCGTGGGACCCGTACCCATTCATCCTGCTCAACCTGTTCCTGTCGATGCTGGCGGCGATTCAGGCTCCGGTCATCATGATGAGTCAGAATCGGCAGGACTCTAAAGACCGGCTGCGCGGCGAGTTGGATTTCGACGTGAACCGCCGGGCCGCGGCGGAAATTCAAGGGCTGGCCAAGAAATTGAATGAACTGGGAGAACAGGTTGCCGACGTTGAGGATCTGATCCGCGAAAAATTGTAGAACGTCGGACTATACGACGGAAGTTTCCGTGTAGCTGCCAAAGACGTCTTTGAAAGCGCTGCACATTTCGCCGACCGTCGCGTAGGCGCGGACGGCATCCAGGATGTACGGCATCGTGTTCTCTTTACCCTCGGCGGCGCGCTTCAGAGCGGCTAAGGTCTTCGCGACTTCCGATTGGCTGCGGCCCTGTTTGACCTGGCGCAGGCGCTGGATCTGACGGCGCTCCGCGGTCGGGTCAAGTTGCAGAAGCTCGATCGGTTTTTCGTCGTGCTCGGTGAACTTATTTACGCCCACGATGACGCTTTCATTGCTTTCCACGGACTTCTGGAATTCGAAGCTCGCGTTGGCGATCTCGGTTTGCGGATAACCCCGCTCGATGGCGGGAATCATCCCGCCCATGCCGTCGATCGCGCGGATGTATTCGTTCGCAGCGCTCTCCACGTCGAGGGTAAGCTTTTCCAGAAAATAACTTCCACCCAGCGGATCGGGAACATTCGGAACACCGCTCTCATAGGCGATCACCTGCTGGGTGCGCAGGGCGATAGTCACCGCATGCTCCGAGGGCAGCGCATAGGCTTCATCGAGAGAATTGGTGTGCAGGGACTGGCATCCGCCCAGCACAGCCGCCATCGCCTGAATCGCCGTGCGGACGATGTTGTTCTGCGGTTGCTGCCAGGTCAGCGAACATCCCGCCGTCTGCGCGTGAAAGCGGAGCTTCAGGCTGCGCTCGTCTGTCGCGCCATAGCGGTCGCGCATGACGTACGCCCAAATCTTGCGCGCGGCGCGATACTTGGCAATCTCCTCGAAGAAATCGTTGTGTGCGTTGAAGAAGAAACTGAGACGAGGAGCAAAAGAGTCTACCGGAAGACCACGCTCGATGGCCCAGTCGACATACTCGATTCCGTCGCGCAGGGTGAAAGCGAGTTCCTGAACCGCGGTCGAGCCGGCTTCGCGGATGTGATACCCGGAGATCGAAATCGGATTGAAGCGTGGGACGTGTTTCGCGGCGAACTCGATCGAATCGGTCACCAGCCGCATCGAAGGGCGCGGCGGATA